>NZ_CP012401.1:2039969-2372454 GCF_001305595.1 Azospirillum thiophilum | reverse complement strand
GCGGTGGGCAGCTGGCGGTAGGCCGCCAGACCGCCGAGGACCATCGCCGCCGTCAGCAGGATGGTCATCACCGGACGGCGGATGCAGAGTTCGGAGAGGTTCACGTCGCGCCCCCGCCGGTCTGTGCCTGAGCGGATTCATGGGCCGCCGAACCCTGCTGCCGCGCGCTCGCCGCGCTCTCCCCGCCGGGCGGCGGCGCCGGCTTGCCGCCGGCGCGTTCCGACACCCTGGCACCGGGGAACAGCCGCGACTGGCCGTCGACCACCACCCGCTCGCCGGCCTTGAGGCCGGTGGCGATGACGCTCTGGCCGCCATGGGTGCGCTCCACCGTGACCGGGCGCACCTCCACCGTCTCGTCCGCCTTCACGACATAGACGAAGCGGCCCTTCTGGCCGGTCTGCACCGCCAGATCGGCGACGGTCAGGGCGTCGGGCTCGACCCGCAGGGTCAGCACGGTGTCGACGAACTGGCCGGGCCACAGCCGGGTGTCGGCATTGGGAAACTCGCCCTTCACCAGGATGGTGCCGGTCTGCTGGTCGACCTGGCTGTCGACGAAGGACAGCCTACCCTCCGCCGTCTCGCCGCGGCTGCCGGCGATGCTGGCGGTGACCGGCAGCGAGCCCCTGGCCATCGCGGCGCGGATCGTCGGCAGATGCTTTTCCGGGACGTTGAAGCTGACATTGATCGGGCGCAGCTGGGTCAGCGTCACCAGCGGGTTGGCATCGGCGGCGCGGACCATGGTGCCGACCTTGGCGGCGACGGTGCCGGTGCGTCCGTCCATCGGCGCGGTGATGCGGGTGAAGCTGAGCGACACCCTGGCCGCCTCGATCGCCGCCAGATCGGCCTTCACCGTGCCCTCCAACGCGTCGGCGGTGGCGACCGCGGCGTCGTAGGTGGTGCGCGAGATGGCGCTGGTGCGCACCAGCTCGGCATAGCGCTTCACGTCGCCCTTGGCCTTTTCCAGGTTGGCGCGGTCGCGCTCCAGGTTGGCCTGCGCCTGGCGGAGCTGGGCGTCGAGCGCGCGGGCGTCGAGGGTGAACAGGGTGTCGCCGGTCCTGACCTCCTGCCCTTCGGTGAAGGCGACGCTCTCGACCACGCTGTCTATGCGCGCCTTGATCGCGATGGCGGCGATGGGCTGGACGCTGCCGATGGTGACGATCTGTTCGGGCAGCGCCTGGGCCGCCACGATCTGCGTCACCACCGGCACCGCCCGCGCAGCGGCCGGCTCCGTCCTGGCCGTCTGGGCCATCCTTCCTGCGGATTGATTAGCATACCAATAGTAACCGCCGCCGCCGACCAGCACGGCGACCAGCAGGACCAGGAAAAGCCGTCTCATCCGTTGGGACTCCAGACGCCGGATCGCGGCGCTTCGCTTATATGAAGGGGGGCAGCGTGGTGATGCCTGACATCAGAAGGTCGATGACGGAACGTTCCAGCGCGTCGCGCGGGCGGTCGCCCAACTGCATGATCCCGCCGCGCACCATGCCGATGATCAGCAGCGGGACGATCTCCAGATCGACCTTGCGGAATTCGCCCGACGCCATGCCGTCGGCCAGCACCTGCTGCAGGGCGGTCGCAGTGCCCTGGCTGCGGCGGCGCAGGATGCGCCGGGTGCGGTCGGCCAGATCGGACTGGTCGCCGCCCAGCAGCTTCAGCGTCTGCAGCTGTTCGCTCAGCGTGTCGACCAGGGCGGAAACCATCGAGGACAGGCGGACGGTCGCCGGCTGATGCTGCGGCGCCAGCTCCGCGTTCAGCTTCTGCTCGAGCCCGCCCAGCGCGCGCTCCAGCGATTCCAGATACAACTCCTCCTTGGAGGGGAAGTAGCGGTACAGGGTCGCCTTGCCGACGCCGGCCCGTTTCGCCACCTCCTCGACCTGGACGGAGGCATAGTCGCGGCCGGCGAACAGCTCGGCCGCGGCGGTGAGGATGACCTCGCGCCGCCGAGCGCGCCAGTCAGGTATCTCTTCCGCATCGAGAGGCATGAATGGAACTCACGGGTTTCAAAAAGCGACGATAGTCGAGTTGATTAGAGTGTCAAGAAACCTGTTTCCAGGGAAAATGAATTCGCCGTCATGCAGAAAAACCCGCCCGGCCCTGGGGCCGGACGGGGTCGGTCGGAATCCCTCCTGCGTTACGCCCGCGATGGCCGGCAGCAGCGGCCGGCCGCGGCTCAGCTGCGGCCGGTGGAGGACCGGCTGGTCTCGGACGTGCCGGCCGTGCTCGCGCTCGTGCCCGCGTTCGAACCGGTGCCGGCCGAAGCGCCGGCAGGGCCGCCGCTGGTTCCGGCACCAGTGCTGAAGCCGATGCCGGAGCCCTGGAGCCCGGCGGCCGCGCCAGACGGCGAGCCGGCCGGGGAGGACGCGGCGCCGGTGGCGGTCCCGCTGCCCGCACCGGCCATGGCGGAGGCGCCGGCACCGGTCGAGCTGCCCCAGGAATTGCCCCGGTCCGAGCCGCCCTGCATCTCCGTCCGGCTGCGGACGCGCAGGTTGTTCTGCACATGGCTGACACCGGAGACGGATTCGGCGACGTCTTCCGCCCGGCGCTTGGTCTGGCGGTCGGGGACCATGCCGGTCAGCGTCGCCTCGCCGCCGCTGACCGCCACCTCGATGTCGGAGGCGTCGATATAGGCGTCGTCGGTCAGCCGGTCGTTGATGTCCTCGCGCACCCGCTCGTCGGAGCGGCTGTAGCCGCGTGGGCCGCGGCCCCGGTTCAGGGCGGCGCGGCGCTCGTCCTCGTGACGGCGGCGCTCGGCATCGTCGTCGCCGAACCAGGAGGCCACCTCGTCGCCGGCCTGCTCCAAGAAGCCGCGTTCGCGCGACCGGCCGCCACTGCCCTCGCTCCGGCGGTCGGTCCTCTCGCCGCCGCCGTAGCCGCCGCCGTAACCGCCGTAACCGCGGTCGCGGGCCTGCCCGCCGGGAGCCTCGCCCCGGTACCAGCCGCCCTGCTCACGCCCGGAGTCATGGTCGCGGCCATAGTCCCGGCTTTGGGAGCGGTAATCCCGTTCGCCATACTCCCGCCCGCCCTGGCCGAGCGAGCCGCGGCCGCGCACCCCCTGGCCGCCTTCGCCATAGAAGCGGGCACCGTAATCGAGATCGCGATACTCGCCGCTTCCGACGTCGCGGCTGGTGTAGTTGCCCTCCGTGCCGGCATTGCCGGCCCCGGCATAGCCGCTCGATCCCTGGCGGCCGCCATAACCGCCGCCATAGCCGCCGCGGTTCATGTCGCGGCCGGCGCCGAAGCTGCGGTCATAGACGCGTTCCATCTCGCCGGCATTGTCGCGCCGGCCTTCGTAACGGGGCTCATGGCCATAGTCGCCCGACTCGTTGCCGACGCGCCCGCCATAGCCGGCGTCGCGGTAACTGCGCCCCTGCTCATCCTGGTGACGGTGGGCCTGCCCGCGATACATGCTGTCGCGGTCGGCGAAGGGCTGGCCCTCGCCGGGATCGTAGACGCCGTAGCGCTGGCCCTCGCCGCGCCGGCGGTTTTCCCGATCCCGGTCATCCTCGGTCCAGTCCCGGCCTTCGCCACGCCACCGATTCTCGTATTGCGCCATCGTGGTCGGCTCCCTCTTGCAGGATTCTTGGTCTTGCGGGCAGCGATCCGCCGATGGCCGTCCAATGACCGGCCCCGACGCGCCCACATGCCCCGGACAACAGGAGCGGGCAAACGGCGTTCCGCGATTTTTCCGGGCAGGGAGGGTGCGAAAGGGAAATCGGCGCACCGGAAATTTCTGGCACAAGCCTTGCGTGGCGATATTCGGTTGGTTCCACGCAAGACTAGCGGCTTCGGCGCTTCATGCCCCGAAGCCGTTTTTTTTGCCGCCTATTCTGCCCTTTATTCGAGCAGAGACTTCAAACTGCTTAAATTCAGAGCGGCCGGTCGAGCAGACGGTCGACCGCCGCGCCCAACTCTTCGTTGAGGAAGGGCTTGTAGATGATCTCATCCGCATTGAACATGCGCGTCATCTTCAGCAGATAGCCGGCGGGCATGTTGGGAGCGCCGCCGGACATCGCCAGGATCTTCACCTCGGGCTGGAGAGTGCGGGCGGCCTTGATCAGCTCGATCCCGTCGACCTCCGGCATCAGCACGTCGGTGACGATCAGGTCAAAATTGCAGCGGCCGAGCGCGCGGATGCCCACGCGCCCGTTCTCCGCCTCGGTCACATTGCAGCCACGGCCTTCGAGATAGCCGGCCACCGACAGCCGCACGGCCGGAGAATCTTCAACCACCAGGACATTGGGCCGATCGCCGCGTGCCATTCCTTGCCCGGTCCCTTTTCGGAGACCGCCTTATCGAAAGGCCGGCCGCAGCCGGCGGAAACCGGTCCCCTGCCCTCACCCGCCGAGCGCCGTGACGGCGGACGCCGCATCGGGATGGATTTCGAACAGCGACGAGAAGCCGCTGACGTCGAAGACCTCGCGGATATGCGCCGCCATCGCCGACAGGGCAATGGCCCCACGCTTGGTGCGTGCCGCCTTCGCGGCGACCAGCAGGCAACGCAAGCCGGCGGAACTGATGTAGGAAAGCTGCGCCATGTCGACAACAAGCCGCGTGCCCTCCGCCGACATCGCGGCGACCAGCACCGTTTCGAACTCGCCGGCATTGCCGCTGTCGATACGGCCGACGGCGCGCAGAACGGTGACGCCGTTGACCGATTCTTCGGTGATATTCATACCCTGCCTACCTCATCTCGCTTGGTTCGTGCTTATATCACGCCACAGCCCGCAGGACGACGCCTTACGCGTGCACCTTGCACAAGCCGGAGTCCGCGAACCGGACCGTGTGACCCAAATCAGGCGACCGCATCCGGGACCTGCGCCATGGTTCCGGCCGGAGCATCCACCGCGCCGCGCCAGCGCAGGACGAGGCAGGTGATGTCGTCGGACTGCGGTGCCCCGGCGGTGAAGCGGGCGACGTCGGCCAGCACCCCGTCAAGCCCGTCGCGCGCCGTGGCACTGGCCTGCCGCCCGACGGCATCGACCAGCCGCGGGTCGCCATACATCACGTCCTCGCCGTTGAAGGCCTCGGTCACGCCGTCGGTGAACAGCACCACCATGTCGCCGGTCTCCAGTGTCACGCTCTTCTCGCCGAAGGGCATGTCGGGCATGGCGGCAAGCGCGATGCCGGGGGTGCGCGCCAGTTCCTTCACCGTGCCGGCCGCGGTCATGCGCAGCGGCGGGTTGTGGCCGCCGTTGGAGAAGGCCAGCACGCCGGTGCGCAGGTCCAGCTCGCCGTAGAAGGCGGTGACGAACATCATCTGCTCGTTCTCCGCCGCCAGCAGGTTGTTGACCCGGCGCATGGTCTCGGCCGGACCGACTCCGGACTCGGCGATGGCGCGCAGCATCGTCCGGGTGATCAGCATGAAGAAGGCGGCCGGAATGCCCTTGCCCGACACGTCGGCGATGACCACCGCGACCTTGTGTTCGGAAATCGGGAAGAAGTCGTAGAAATCGCCGCCGACCTCCTTGGCCGGGATCATCCGCGCGGCGATATCAAGCTCGGCCAGGTCGGGGAAGACCTGCGGCAGGATGGTCAGCTGCATGGTGCGGGCGATCTCCAGCTCCTGCTGGAGGCTGATCAGCCGGCGCTTGTCGGCCAGCGCCTCGCGCAGGTCGCGCACCATCTGGGTCAGCTGGACCTGCTGGGTGCTGACGCGGGTCGCCAGACGGGAAAAGCCCAGCGCCAGCAGCCCCAGCTCGTCGCCGACGCCCTTGGACTGGGCCGACTGGGCGTCGTGGGTCTCCGCCTCGATCTGGCGCAGCTCCTCGAGCAGGTTCAGCCGGGCATCCTCCTCCAGCGTGACGGCCAGCGCCTCCATCTGACGGCGGATGAAGCGCTGCTGGCGGCGCAGGCGGCGCTCGCGCTGACCGGCACTGCGCTCGATCTCGCGCATCACGCCGCGGAAGACCTCGACCGCCCCGGCGATGCGGCCGATCTCGTCATTGCCGGCCGGCAGCTCGACATAGCCCATCGACCGGCCTCGCGAGAGATCCTGCAACGCCTTCACCGCCCCGTCGAGCGTCGAGAAGTTGCGCCGCAGGAAGCCATACAGCAGCCCCAGCGCGCCGAGCAGCACGAGGCCGACCGCCGCGACATAGGCGACCGACCACAGCGTCTGTTCCTCCACCGCCTGGGTGACGTCGGTGGCGATCAGCACGGTGGCGACCCGGCCGCCGGCCAGATCGGCGACCGGCAGGCTGGCCAGGGCGTAGCGCCGCCCGCCGCTGGCGAGCGTGGCGATGCTGCGCTCGGCCGGGCGGACCAGCGGCTCGACCGCCGGCCACAGCGGATCGGTCACACCGTCCAGCGCCGCGCCGTTGCGGGTGACGGCGAAGACGCGCCCGCCGGTGGTCCGGCGCAACACGTCGAGCGCGGCGGAGAAGTCGAGCCCGGCGACCGCGGCCCCGGTGACGCCGGCACCGCTGCCGGCGCCGCCGCCGGCCCCGGTTCCGGCATAGATCGGCGCTCCGGCCACGACGATGAGACGCTCGCCATCGACCAGACGGACGCCGCGCGCCAGCTTCTGCCCGGACAGGATGGCGTCGAGCGCGCCGCGGTTCAGCAGCGGCGCCGGATCGAGCGACGGGTCGGTGCTGTAGAGCAGGTCGCCCGACTTCGACAGCAGGTTGATGTCGGTGATGCCGCCGGCCGCCGGGGCGGCGACGATGCCGAGCGCGGCGGCGCGGCGGTAGAGCGCGCCGCGGTCCTCTGCCTCGACCGCGCGGGCGATCTCGGAATCGCCGGCCAGCCGTCCCAGCCCCTGGTCGATCCGGCCGGCGGCGCCCGACACCGCGAGCTGCCAGGAGGTTTCCAGCCGCGCCAGCTCAAGCTCGCGGGCGCGCTGGGCGGCGGCATCCTCGCGAAGGGCGGCGAAACCGAGCAGGAGGCCCGCGACCACGGTGACGGTGGCGAGCACGAACAGGATGATGCGGGTCTGAAGCAACATGGGGTCTCAGCTCCGCGGAACGACGATGGGACGGGCCATCGGCAGGGCCAGCCCGGCAAGCAGCAGCGACGAGGCGGCGAGCGTCCCGCCGTCCCAGCCGATGGCGACCGCCCACAGCAGCGCGGCGAGGATGCCGGAGACGAGCGCGCGGACGACCGGGAGCGTGCCGGCGCCCGAGCCGCCATCGACCGTCTGGCGGCGGACATAGGACAGCGCCAGTCCGGCGGCCAGACCGGCGGCCAGACCGCCGCACAGGCTGCCCGGCAGCGTCCAGCCGTCCGTTGCCGGCCCGGCCGACAGCCCGGCCGACAGCCCGGCGACCAGCAGCGCAGCCGCCGCGATCGCCAGCGCGACCAGCAGCGCGGCGAGACGGCGCCACCGCGCCGGAACGGCATAACCGGCTGCGGCACCGGCCAGCGCCGCAGCCGCGGCCGGCAGCAGGCCGGTTGCCGAGGGGGTTCCGCCATCCAGCACCAGCATCGCCGACGCCGCGACGGCCAGTACCGCGAAGCCATGGACATCGTCGGCGCGCACATCGACCTCGCGGCGCGGCGCCGCCTCCAGGCCGGGGCCGAGGGCGTCGAGCGCCGACAGGCGGGTGCGCTCAACCGCCGCGGCGACCTCCGGGTCGAAGACGGCGGCCCGCACCTCGTCGGCATGGGCTGCGAAGCGCTGGCGGCGGTCGTGCAGACCGAAGACCACGGCGTTGAAGGCGAAGAGCAGCCGGCCGACCTGATCGCGCGGCCGGCGGCCCAGCAGCGTCGCGAAACGGCCGTCGGCCGCCTCCTGCATGGCGCGGGACAGGCGGCACAGCGGTGCGCGGAAGCTGGCGCGGGCCAGCACGCCGGCCAGTTCGGCCAGCAGCAGCAGAACCGCCAGCCCGCCCAGCGCAACCGTCACCAGCTCCCCGGCGATCTGGCCGCGCACCTGCCCGGGCTGCACGCCGACCAGCACATGGCCGGCCGGCGGGCTGGCGGCACCGCCGCCGCCTTCCGCCGACAGGCGGCCGACGCGCACCGGCAGGCGCAGGATCAGCAGGCCATCGCGTTCGATCGGCTGGAGCGACGCGGCGCGGGTCTCGGGCGTCGGCAGGCCGCGCAGCGTGGCGGCCAGAGCCTCCAGCCCCCGGGCGTCGAGGTGGCCGGCACCGGCCGCAGCGGTGGCGGCGGTCGCCGTCCCCTGGAGCAGCGCGCCGTCGCCGCCGGTCAGCGCCAGGAATCCAAGATCCGGGTTGCGGCCGGCGATGCCCTGGAGATAGGAGTCGACGCCCTCGATCCGTTGCAGCGGGATGCCGTAGGCGATGGCGCGTTCGAGGTCGTGCTGCACCGCCTCCGCCACCGCGGCGGCCTTGGCCGCGCGCGCCTCACCGAGCTGGTCCTGCGCCAGCCAGGTGCCGAGCAGCCCGACGCCGGCCATCGCCAGCAGCGCGGCCAGCAGGATGACCGCCGGAACGCCGAGCATGAACAGCCGGGCCGCCAGGGGCCGGGGCCCCAGAGGCCGGGTCGAAGAGTGCGGGCGGGAGTGCGGGAGGGTGCGCTGCGTCATGCGAGTTCGTCCAGACGGGCGACTTCGCGCTCCGCCTCGTCGAGAATGGTCAGGCGCCGGCGCACAGCCTTGGTGAAGGCGTCGGCGGGAAGGCCCAGCGCTCCGGCGGGATCGGCGGCAGCATCGGCAGCCGGGGGAGGCAGGGCCGTGCCGCGGGATGCCGCGCCCTCTCCCAACCCTTCCAGCGTCGCGGCGAGGTCGGTCAGCGACCGGCGCGGCGCACCGGCCAGCCACAGCCCGGCCAGCCAGCCCAGAAGCGCAACCGGCAGCGCGATCAACACCCCGCCGATGGCGAGCATCAGGGCGTAATGGCGCACCGGCTCAGCCATCACGCCGGCCGGCATGCGCACCAGCACGGCACCGGCCACCGTGTCGAAGCTGGTGGCGAGGCCGACGCCGTAGATCCGCTCGGCCCCGCGCTCCTCGGACCAGAAACCGCTGACATCACCGCCCGGCGGGTTGCCCGCGGTGCCGTCCGGCCCGGCCGTCCCGGCCGGCTGGCGGACCGGCAGCGCCTCCCCCACCTCCACCGCGTTGGTGGAGAAGAGGACGGTGCCGCCCTCGTCCAGCACGGTGACCGATTGGATGCCCGGTAGGGCGAGGCTGGCACGGGCCAGCAGCGCGTCGACCTGCGGCAGGTCGCCCAGCGCCAGCCCGAGGTTGAGCTGGGTCTCGAGCGACGCCTTGGCCTCGCTCAGCACGAATCCGACCTGGGAGGCAACGGCCTCGTCCAGGCGGCGCGTCTGCTCGCGCGTCCACAGCACGACGGCCGACAGCACGGCGACGAACACCGCCACCGCCACGAACGCCGCCAGCCGCGCTCCGAAACTCCCCGATCCCATCCCGCCCATCCCCTCCGGCCAGCCGTCCGCGCTCAGCGCGCCCGCCCGGCCCGTTCACGCCCGCACAGCGCATACCAGCGCGCCGCAGCCCCTTCGCCGGCCGCGACGCGGCCCCAGACATGGCCGCGCTCGAACACGTCCCAGCGGCCGGCCAGATCCTCCACCGCCACCAGCTCGGCGCTGGCGGGGTCGAAGACCGGATCGACGCCGAAGTCGCGATGGACCAGCAGCCGCACCAGATCGCTGCCGACGCGGATCATCCGCCGCGGATAGATGCCATGCCCGGCCAGATGGCCCCAGCTGCGGTGATTCCGCGTGCTGACCGTGGTGATCAGGTGCCGGCGGCCCAGCGCCTCCGCCACCCCGATCCGCCAGTCGATCAGCCGGTGATGCAGGCCGCGCCCGCGTTCCGACGGATCGACCATGGCCGACGACATGTGCGCGACCCAGGGCAGTTCGTCCTCAGGCAGGTCGAGGTCGCGGCCGCGGTTGGCATCGCCGGCGCCCGGCAGGCCGAGCGCGCCATAGGCGACCAGCCGTTCCCCGCCGGTGCCGTCGATGCGGAAGATTCCGGCGGTCAGCCCGCGGTCGCCCAGATGGTCGGCGACGAAGTTCCCGACCTCGCCGGCCATCCGGTAATGGTCGGGATCCTCCAGCGTCGCCACCACGCGGACACGGAAATCGGCGAGCAGGCGGGAATCGCCCAAATCCATCATGCGGACGGACAGCCCGTCCGGCAGTCCGGCGGCCAGCGCCGACAGGCGGGAACCGGCCACCGCGCGGGCGGCATCGCCGCACAGCGGCGACGTTGCATCGCCGCACAGCGGTGCCGCGGCGCGCGTAAGGGTGGCGGGGGCGGTCGCGCTCATAGCGCGCCGCCCGTGAGATGCCGGGTTGAGTCGCCACTCACGATTCGATGATCTCCGCGAAGTTCAGCAGGCCGATGGGCGGGTAGTATTCCAGCGCCCGCACGGTGGCCATGTTGATGATGACGGAAAAGCGCTTCAGCGTTTCCACCGGGATTTCGGCCGGACTGACGCCGTCGACCAGGATCTGGGCGGCCTTGAAGGCGGTGAAGCGGCCGATGCCGTAGGCGCTGCTGGCCAGCGCCAGCATCGCCTTGTCGGTGCGCACGATCAGCTCGGTCACCGAGAAGGTCGGCAGTTGCAGGCGCAACGCCTCCGACGCGACGACGGATCGGTTGTGGAAGGCGATGAAGGTGTCGGGGCCGATATAGAGCACCTCCGCCCCGCGCTTCGCCACCCGGGCCAGCGCGTCCGGCACCGCGGCCGAGATCGGCTCGCCGCGGTCGTTGAGCGGAACCGGCTCCTCGATCAGCTCCAGCCCCCGCAGCGCAGCCTCCGCCCGCAACCCTTCGATGGTGAGGACGGAGTTGCGTTCCTGCGGGTTGTAGACCACGCCCAGCCGCTTGACCGGACGATAGGCCTGGATGGTGTTGAGCTGCACCGCGATCGGTGCGATGTGGATGGTGCCGGTGACGTTGCGCCCCGAACGGGTGAGGTCGGGAACGATCTTCGCATCGACCGGAGCGGCGACGAAGGTGAAGACGACCGGGATGTCGGTGATGTATTTGCGCGGATTCGCATCGTCGAAGGGACCGACCAGCGCCCGGGTCTGCGGCGTGCCCCAGCTGTAGACCAGGTCGGGCCGGGTGTCCTTGATCTCCTCGATGATGCCCGGCAGCCTGGCCGTGTCGCCGCCGGTGTTGCGGATGGTGAATTCCGCCTTCAGCCCGCGGCGGGCGAGATAGTCCTTGAAGCCGAACTCGTTGTCGCTCTCGCCGCGGCCCAGCACCATGGTGATGCGGAAGGTCTTGTCGGGGACGGCGGCGGCCAGCGCCGATCCGGCGAGCGAGGCCCCCGGCAGGGCGAGGCCGCCGGCGGCGGCGAGGCGCAGCAGCGCCCGGCGCCGGATCTGAAGGTCGCGGGGATCGAAACTCATCTCGGTCAAGCCTCCTGCGGCCGGGCGGCGGGGGTGGCCGGCCGGCCGGTGCGGAACAGGATCCAGAACAATATCGCGCTCACCCCGCACAGCAGGCCGATGCCCACCATCGCCTCGCGGTAGGAGGTGGCGACGGCGACCGCCATCGCGGCGACGGGCCCGAGCGCGCCGCCGAGCCGCTCGATCAGCCGGTACCAGCCGATGGCGGCGGTTTCCGGCAGGCCACCCTCGCGGGCGATCTGCGAAACCAGCGTCAGCTGCGGGGCGCCGACCAGCGCCTGCGACAGGCCGAACAGGGCGATGGCCAGCGGCGGCCCCCACAGCGCATGGGTGGCGACGATGGGCAGGCAGCTGGCCAGCGTGCCGATGCCGCCGAGCGCGATGAAGCCGCGCCGCGCCTGCCAGCGGTCGGACAGGCTGGCCGCCAGCGGCGACACCAGGATGAAGGCGACGAAATACATCATCTGCACCCGCCCGACCTCGGACTTGGTGGCGCCGTCGGCGGTCAGCAGCAGCGGCACCAGGCAGAACAGGAAGGCGGTCGACGCGATCTTGGTCGGGATGGCGCTGAGCAGCATCAGGGCGGAGAAGCGGAGGTCGCGGAACAGCGGCAGCGCGCTGCCCATCGCCGGCCGGGCGGCTGCCCCGGCGGGACGGGCGGTGCTCCGGCCGCGCAGCAGCAGCAGGCTGACCGACAGGCCGGAACCCAGCGCCAGCGCGGCGCCCAACAGGAAGGTGGCGCGGAACCCAACCTGATCGGCGATGATGCCGCCGCCGACCGGGCCGCAGACGCCGGCCGCCAGCAGCGCGCCGATGAACATCGCCATGCCGGCGGCGCGGTTGCGCGGCGTGCTGTGGTCGATGACGATCCCCTGCGCGGTGATCAGCACCAGCCCGTAGCCGAGGGCGGTCAGGCAGCGCCACAGCATCAGCTCGTACAGCGAACCGGCATAGGCGGTCAGCGCGAGGCTGACGGATCCCAGCACCGCGCCGATGGTGAAGGAGCGCGCCCGGCCCCAGCGTTCCGAGAAGCGGGCGCCGCCCGGCTGGGACAGCGCCCAGATCAGCATGAACATGGTGATCGGCAGGCTGACCACCATGTCGGGCGTCAGCCACGGCACCTCGCCGGCGAAGGATTTGGCATAGGCCGGCAGGAAGGGGCGCGACAGCTCCTCCGACAGGCAGAACAGGAAGACCGGCAGGCGCAGGAAGACGAGGTTCAGCGGTGTCGGCGCGGCGGCGGTGGACTCCGGATCGCGGAAGCGGAAGCGGCCGGCCAGGGCGGCAAGCCCGGACTCCGCCCGCCCGACCCGCGGGTCGTCGGAGCCCAGCCGGCCGCGCAGCTCCGCCACCCGCGCGGCAAGGCCGGCATAGCGGGCGTTCACCGTGTCGAGCGCGGCGCGCACCCCGCCTTCCAGCGCCCGGTCCTCGGACGCAGGACCGGAGGCGGAACTGGAGGGAGCGGCGATCTCCGGCAGGGTGGCGCGGAAATCGCCCTCCTCCGCCCGATCGGCCAGCAGCCGCAGGGTCAGCACCCGCCGCATGGCGAGGTTCACCACCAGTTGCAGCACCTCGAAGATCAGCAGCACCGACACGATGACCACCGACAGCACGTCGAGCGCCAGATCGGTCGAGGCCTTGGCCAGGAAGGCGCTGTCGACACCGACATGCAGCGCGCCGGCCGGGTTGGCGGCCTCGCCGAGCGGACGGTCGATGTCGATGAAGCCGCTCGCCAGCCGCCCGTCGGCGGGACCGGCCAGCCGGTCGGCCGCCAGCGCTGTCAGCCCAGCCAGCGGCGCTCCCGCCGAAGCGACGATGCGTCCGGCCGGGTCGGTCACGGCGATATAGGCGATGTCGTCGTGACGCGCCACCTCCTCCGCCAGCAGGGCGTCGAGGCCGGTCATCCGGTTCAGTGGGATGCGCACGCCGAGGCCGCGGTCGACCTGCGCCGCCATCAGCCCGCCGACCGTCTGCGCCTTGCGCGCCAATTCCGGCTGGAACAGCGGGTCGAAGCTGCGCAGCGACAGCCAGGACGCGGCCCCGGCGGCCACCAGCAGCACCGCGACGGTGACGATGGTCAGCCGCAGCACCAGGGCGCTGATCGGGTCGCGACCACCCTTCGGCTTGGCCGCGGGGGGGGCGGAACCGGCAGCGGTCGAGCCGGCGTTGCGGGTGGCGTCGCTCATGTGGCGGCTCCGAAGCTGGCGGTGCCCGGAGTCCCGCCCGGGTTCCCGGCAATGCCCGGCGGCACCATCCTGCCGGTTTCCTGCGGCACCATGGCGTCGAGTTCGCGTTCCAGCTCCTCCATGGCGCGGTCGGCGTCGGCGATGCCATGGTTCAGGCGGTCGCGCACTGCGCCCAGTGGGGCGGCACCGGCGGCGAGGCCGCGGCGCCCGCCGCCCTGGCGCACCACCATGAAGACGGCGGCCAGCGTCGCCAGCCCGGCGATCCCGACCAGGACCAGCGTGCCGGCCCGCAACTCCGCCTCGACGGCGGCGACACGCGCCCGCAGCCCGGCCAGCGACGAGCGCAGGATCACCTCGCCCACGGTCTGGCCGAAGCTGTTGCGCACGCTGCTGCCGATGATCAGGGCATCGCCGGAAATCTGCTGGCGCAGCGTCGTCCCGGCGGTGGCGGCGTCGTTCCAGCGCACCGGCGAGGGCTGGCCGATGGCGGCGCGGTCGGCGGCGAACAATACGATGCCGCGGTCGTCGACCACCTCGACCCCGAGGATCTCCTCGCCGGAGCCGGCCCGTTCGGCCTGGGCCTGGAGATCGACCAGTTCGGACAGGTCGAGCCCCAGCGTCAGGCCATATTCGACCCGGCGCCGCATCTCATCCGCCACCACGGTCAGCCGGGAGCCGTTGACCTCGCGCAGCTTCTGCTCGAACTTCAGTCCGGCCAGCGCGACCGACAACAGGACGGCAGTCGCCACCGTCGCCGCGATGACGGCCCCGGTGCGAAGCGCCAGCACCCCGCCGAGCTTCATCGCGTCCCCGCCATGTCTGCGGTCAGGTCCGGATATGGTGCTGAATCAGCCACGGATCGCCCAAAGCTCCATCGCCACCTGGGGGAAATCACCTGCCAGATGAACAGCGATTCCGCCCGAAGTTGCAAGCTGTTTCCAAATAGGGCTACCGCGTTCGAGTTCGAAATACACGGCGCCGGCATGATAGGGCAGCTGGCGCGGTGCGACTGGCAATGGCCTTACTCGGATTCCGGGCAACTGCACATTGACGAGTTCGCGGATTTGCTCGACCGGACCGATCTTCACCAATGCCGGGAAATTGCGGCGCAACGCCTCTCCCGGCATGTCGGCCCGCACCGCAAGCACGAAGGTGGCGGTGGTGATCAGCGTGCGGTCGGCGATGGTGCCGACGCGGATGCCGTACTTGCGTTCCTGCAGGTCGATGGGGATGGCGGTCTGCTCCAGCACCGCGCTCAGCGACCGGCGGATCTCCGCCATCACCGGCTCGAGCGTGCTCTGCAGATCCTCGTGCCGGTAGGGCGGGAAGGAGGGCGGACGCTTGTTCATGGCAGTGAAGGTCGCCAGTTCCCCGGCCAGCCCCAGCATCATGCCGTGCAGCCGCTCCGGGTGGATGTCGGGCATGCGGGCGAGATTGGCGAACAGCGGTTCGGAGCGGTTGGCGACCTGGAGCATCAGGAAGTCGGCCATCTCGCCGGCGCCGCGCCCGTTGGAGCCGGCGACGCGGGCGGCCAGCGCCTCCGTCCGGCTGTTCAGCAGCCCCTGGATCTCGGTGACGAAGCCGGCCAGCGGGGCCAGCGCCTGGACATTGAGGGTCGGCGGGATGTAGCGCTCGTCCAGCGTGGCGTGGCGGTCGGACCGCACCTCCTGGATGCGGGCGAGACCGAGGCAGTGGTAGCCGGCACGCTCCTGCCGCTCCAGCCGGTAGCGCAGGCGCAGCCGTCCGGTGCGGATGCGCGAAACGCTGGCCGAACCGGCGATGGCGTCGACCGTCTCGGTCTCCTCGCCGACATAGCGGGTGGCGGCATCGGCGCTCTCGCCCACCTCGAATTCGACGCCGCCGCGCTGGCGCACCGGCAATGCCAGATAGACGATGCTGTTGGCCAGCGTCTCCGGCAGATCGAGCGGCGGCGGCGGATCGTCGTCGTCGGGGATGTTGATCGGCGTCCCGTCCTCCAGGATGCCCTTGCAGCGGAGCACGGCGAACTTGCCGACCGCCAGAAGCTCGCGGTTGATCGTCAGCTCGCTGATGCCCCAGGCGAAGGGACGGATGCCGCCGACACGACCGCGCACCAGCCGCTCGACATAGCGGTCCTGCTGCTGGAAATGCTGCGCCCGCAGGAACATGCCTTCGGACCAGATGACCTTGTCGTCCCAACTCATGGGCGCTTTTCCTCTTGCAGGCTGGTGGTCGTTGCCATGGGTTCCGCCCTCCGTCCGGTCCGGCTCAGCCGCCGAGCGCGTGGCGGTGGATCGGCAGCAGCCGGCGATAGAGCGCGGCCAGCCGGGCGTCGCCGTCGGCGACCTCGCCGGTCAGTTCCCGCACCGCCGCCAGCAGGGCCGACTGGTGGGCCTCGCCGTCGGTCGCGGCGGCGCGCAGCAGCGCCTCCGCCTCGGCCGGCGGCAGGGCGCGCAGGCCGGCCAGCGCCTCACCGGCATCGGCGGCACGCCGCAGGATCGAGCCACCCTGCGCCAGCGTCTCCTCCGGATCGAGGCCGAACCGGGCCTCCAGCGCCGCCTGCCGCCGCATCAGCGACAGCACCACCTCGACCAGCAGGCCGGTCAGGGCGTCGGAGCCCGCAGGCGACTGGAAGGGCGTCGGCTCGAACGGGGGCGGCTGGAGCGGTGACTGCTGGGTGGCGGATGCCGGCGCGCGGGCGCCGAAGGCCGGCGGGGCCAGCGGTTCGTCGGCCCAGTCGTCGCCCCAATCGGCGGGCGGAACAGCCGGTGCGGGGGATGGCTGCGGAACGGCGTCCGCGGGCTGGGCAAAGTCGGGGGCGCCGAAGGGCGCGGCCGGAGACGCGGCGGGCGGCGACAACTCGACCGGGTCGTCCAGCCAATCGTCGGGAATGGCGGACGCGGAGGACGGCGGTTGCGAGGGTGGCGGCTGGAAGGCCGCTCCGGGCTCCCGCTCGGTCGCCACGCGCATGGTGCCGAAGCTGTCGGGAGCGAAATCGGGCTGGGCGGAACCGGGCCAGTCGGGATCCTCGCCGCCGCCGGAGCCGGCCGCGGTCCGCTGCCAGCCGCCGAAGCCGCGCGGGGCGTCGCCGGACGGCCTGCCCCAGGACTCGCCGCCTTCCGGCTGCCCGCCGAACAGGTCGTCATCCTCCGGGATCGCCATCACCGACATCGGGCCGCGCCCGAAGGCCGGCAGGGCGAAGGGGTCGTCCGCCGCCCCGGCGGCGGGGGCCGGGCCGGCCGGCGCGTCGGACCCGCGCAGAACCGCCAGGAACGGGTCGTTGGCGGCCGGAGCCTCATCCGCGGCAAAGCCGGCGCGCATGACGAAGCCGCCCATCCGCAGCCGGTCGCCCTCGCCGACCACCGCCGAGTTGCCGCGCCCGATCGGGGCCGGCGCGTCGTTCAGGAAGACGCCGTTGGTGGAACTGTCGATGACGATGTAGACGCCGCCCTTGAACTCCACCATGCAGTGGATCTTGGACAGCATCCGTTCAGTGTCGTTCAGCACCCAGTCGCAATCGGGACCGCGGCCGATCACCAGGCGGCCGGTTCCCAGGTCGCGGGAAATGTCGCCGCCCTGGGCAGGCGGGCATTGGATCAGGGTCAGGCGCAGCTTCATCGGATCACGCCCCCATCTTGCCGCTGCCGCCATTGGCGATGTCCAGCGCCTGGACCAGCGCGGCGCGCTGGCGGGCGACGGCCTCCTTCGGCACCGCGGCGGCGGCGATCAGGACGGCGGCGGCGCAGGCGGTGCCGGTCAGCCCGTCGCCCGGCGGCACCACCACCGCCGCCTCGGGCGGGGCGAGGCTGCCGCCCGACCAGAAGGCGGCCATGGCGGCATAGGCGCAGGCGGTCTCGAAATTCATCGCCTCGGCCGGGGCGAAGGTGGCGCGGCGGTTCTCCTCGGTCGGGCGGTAGACCCAGGCCTCCGCAGCGGCCAGCGCCGCGGCGTCGGCCGGGGCCGGCTCCGGCGGCAGCGCACCGCGGGCGGCGAGACAGCCCCACCACACCGCCTCGCGCCGCGGCAGGGCCATGCCCAGCAGCCGGATCGCGTCCACATACAGCTCGGCGTCGATCAACGCCTTCAGGAAAGCCGCCGTCGGGGCGTTCGGCGCGAACAGCGCCTTGGCCTCCGGCGACAGGTCCAGCCCCGCGACCGCTTCGGCCGCGCGGGCGAACCGCAACTTCGGCAACAGCCCGATCTCCACCGTCCCAACCCCGCTCGCAAGACCGCCCCAGTGTGGACGGCGGTTCGTCAATTGATGGTTACCACGCCGCCCTTGACCTGGACCATGGCATCGCCGTTCACCTGGGTCATCGCGCCCTTGATCTGGACCTGCGCATCGCCGGTCACCTTGACCATGGTGCCCTTGATGGTGACGCCGGTCTGGTCGATCTTCAGGCTGTTGGCCCCGACCTTCAGTTCGATGGAGGTGGTCGCCTGCAGGGTGATCTTGCCGGTGCTGGCCGTCACCGAGACGTCGCCCATGCCGAGCTTGAGCGTATAATCGCCCTGGCTGACGTCGATGGACATGTCGCCCTGGCCGACCTTGAGGCTGTCGTTGCCCTGCCCGACATCGACCGACCGGTTTCCCTTGCTGACCGTGTGGGTGTCGTTGCCCTTGGAGACGGTGACGGTCCGGTTGCCCTCCCCCACCGTCAGGGTCTGGTTGCCCTTGCTCACCGCGTGGGTGTCGTTGCCCTCCGACACGGTGACGCTGCGGTTGCCCTTGGAGATGGTGACGGACTCATTGCCTTCCGACACCGTCTCGGTGCGGTCGTTCTTGACGGTGATGGTCTGGTCGTGATCGACGGTCAGCGTGTCGTCGTTCTCCACCATCCGGGTGAAGTCCTTCTGGGCGTGGAAGTAGATCTCCTCCGCGTCCTTCTTGTCCTCGAAGCGCAGCTCGTTGAAGGTCGCCGCGTCGCCGCCCTTGCTGGAGCGGGTCTTGATGCCGCTCTGGGTCTTGTTGTCGGGCAGCGTGTAGGGCGGCATGTTCTCGGCGTTGTAGACGCAGCCGACGATCAGCGGCCGGTCGGGGTCGCCGCCGATATAGTCGACCAGCACCTCCATGCCGACGCGCGGCGTGAAGATCGTGCCCCAGCTCTTGCCGGCCATGGTCTGGGCGACGCGCAGCCAGACGAAGCTCTTCTCGTCGTTGGCGCCCTTGCGGTCCCAATGGAACTGCACCCGCACCCGGCCGTACTTGTCGCAATAGATCTCCTCGCCACTGGGACCCACCACGACCGCGGTGTCCGGCCCGTGGGTGCGCGGGCGCGGCACCGGCGGCGGGCGGAACACGGTGGCCTCGGGGATCGCGGCGAAGCGGCAGGAGAAGTGGGGCGGCGCGCCGCTGTTGCCGAGATGGCTCTCGTCCTGCGCGCTCAGCGTCAGCTCGGTCAGGACATAGCCCTTGCCGACCTCGGCGCTCACCGCATGGTCGGTCATCGAGATCTTGCCGCCGGAGAACAGGCCGCGATAGGTCGCGCCGGCCTCCACCCGCTCGTAGCCGGTCTCGGTCTCCTCCATCCGCAGTCGGGACAGGGTGGTGCCGTCGGCCTTGACCATGTGGCTGCCGGGATATTCGAACCGTTCGTGCGACTTGAAGGCGGACACGCCGAGCACGGTGGTCGTGCTGGCCGACAGGTCGGTGCTGGGCGTCTCGAAATTATAGTCCTTCAGCGTCCATTTGCCGGACACGTAGGATTGGGAATGCGACCAGCTGTCGATGGCCAGCATGTTCCCCTGAGAGGCGGCGGCATGGACGACGTCCTTGTCCAGGCAGTCGGTGTAGCCCGACGCGCTGTCGCTCAGCACCAGCGTGTGCTTGCCGGCCTCGTGCTGGAAATAGAAATAGATGCCCTCGTCCTGCAGCAGGCGGGCGATGAAGTCGTAATGCGTCTCGCGGTACTGGACGCAGACCGGCCGGGCATTGTGGGTGCCGGACAGCCCCTGCTTCTTCACCTCGGTCACGCCGCAGTCGGACAGCATGGCATCGACGATCTGGACGACGGTCTTCTCCTGGAACACCTGGCAATCGGAGCGCAGGGTGGCCAGCCACAGCGCCGGCACGATCTCCGCCGTGTAGCGGCGATAGCCGCGCAGGGCGAGCGGCCCGGCGGAGAAGCTCTTGACGATGCCGTTGATCACGCGGGGACTGCCGCCCTTGCGGGCGATGGACAGCGTCAGCGACTTGCCCAGGATGTCGGCCGGGGCGATGGTCAGGCGCGGCGAGATCATCGAGACGGTGTAGCGGAACAGGCGCGACAGCCCCTCCTCCCCCTCGACGGACACCGGGATCAGCACGTCCGCGCCAAGCGGCGAGGTCAGCGACAGAAGCCGGCCGGTCTGCGAGATGGTGGGCGCATCCGACATGCGGGCTTGGTCCTATTTGCGTTGGGAAGCGATGGTCGAGGAAGGTCTTGCCCCCTCCCCGACCCTCCCCCGCTTCGCAGGGGAGGGGGACATTCCCTCCCCCGCCCAGCGGGGGAGGGTTAGGGTGGGGGCAAGCGGAGCCGAACTTAGGCGCTCTTGGTCGTCGACAGGTCGTAGGAGACCGAGATCGGCGTGCCGGCCTTGTTCTTGTCGTCGTAGGGGATGAACTTGTACTCCATCTTGGTGAAGCTGATGGAGATCGACTCCGACGGACGGTCGCCGCCCGACGACATCGAGTAGGCCGAGACCAGCGCGTTGGTCAGGGTGTACTCGGCATAGGTGTTGCCCGGGCTGCCTGTGGTGACGAGGTGGATCTGCACCTTCTTGCCGATGGCACCGGTGCAGGACTCGACGAAGAACTTCGGCGAGGAGCTGTCCATCAGCTTGGTGATGGTCACTTCCGACACCGACGGCTCCGACGCCTCGCGGTTGGTGGTCGCACCCGACGGGGTGCTGATGGCGCGGCCGACGCCCCACTGCAGCGACCCGACGTCGAGCCACTTCTTGTGGGTCTCGTGGGTGGCCTCGCCGTCGATGCCGTCGTACTTGATGTAGATCGCCATGGTTGTCTCCTCGCTCTCTTAAGGGTCGGTCTTAACAGGTAAGCGTGATCTGTGCAGTATGGTTACCAAAGAATTGAGGCGGTCGCTGTGACGGGCGTCACCGCCCGCCACTTTTTTGCGGCCCCGCCCCGGGGCGTCAGGCGATGTCGTAGACGAAACGGTCTTCGCCATCGACCGAGACATGGACGCGGGTGATCGGCTCGCCGTCGCCCATGCGGGCGAGGATGCGGGAGGAGATCTCCGGCAGCAACGTGCGGCTCAGGATGGTCTCGATGTTGCGAGCGCCGCTCGACACCTCCTGGCAGCGGCCGACGATGCTCTGGACCAGATCGTCGGAATAGGAGAAGGCGGCCTTGTAGTTCTGCACCACCCGCTTGGCGATGCGGTTCAGTTGCAGGACGACGATCTTCGACAGATTCTCGTCCGACAGCTGGAAATAGGGGATGACCGTGCAGCGGCCGAGGAAGGCCGGCTTGAAGCTCTTCTGCAGTTCCGGATGCAGCGCCTCCAGCAGGCCTTCGGCCTCGGGTGCGGTCTCCGGGTCGGCGCTCAGCTTGTGGATCAGGTCGGTGCCGGCGTTCGACGTCATGATGATGACGGTGTTCTTGAAGTCGATGTCGCGGCCTTCGCCGTCCTTGATCGTGCCCTTGTCGAACACCTGGAAGAAGATGTCCTGCACGCCGGGATGGGCCTTCTCCAGCTCGTCCAGCAGGACGACGCTGTAGGGCCGGCGGCGAACCGCCTCGGTCAGCACGCCGCCCTCGCCGAAGCCGACATAGCCCGGAGGGGATCCCAGCAGGAGCGAGACCTTATGCTCCTCCTTGTACTCGGTCATGTTGATGGTGGTGACGTTCTGCTCGCCGCCATAGATCAGGTCGGCCAGCGTCAGCGCCGTCTCGGTCTTGCCGACGCCGGACGTGCCGACCATCAGGAAGACGCCGATCGGCTTGCGCGGGTCGGTCAGCTTGGCCCGGCTGGTCCACATCGCCTGGGCGATGGCGTCCAGCGCGTGGTCCTGGCCGATGATGCGCTCCTTCATCCGGTCGGCCAGCGACAGGATGGTCTTGATCTCGTTGGAGACCATGCGGCCGACCGGCACGCCGGTCCAGTTGGCGACCACCTCGGCCACCGCCTGCCCGTCCACCGCGACCTTGACCAGCGGATCCTCGCCCTGCAGCGCGGCCAGCTCGCCGGTCAGCGCGCTCAGCCTGGCGTTCAGCGCGTCGGCGTCGAGCGGCTCGGCCGCAACGGCCCCCTCGGCGGCGGGCGCCTTGGACTGCTCGTGCGCGGCGACCAGCTGGTCGCGCGTCTCGTTGATGGCGCGGACCAGCTCCAGCTCCTTGGCCCAGCGCGCCTCCAGCGCCTCCAGGTCGGCCTGGGTGGCGGCGATCTTGTCCTTCAGCGCGGCGAGCAGCTCGGCATGGTCGATGCCGATGGCCTCCTCGCGCTCCAGGATCGCGACCTCGGTCTCGGTCAGCTGGATGGTGCGGCGGCGATCCTCGATGGCCGGCGGGGTCGCGGTCTGGCTCATCGCCACGCGGGCGCAGGCGGTGTCGAGCAGGCTGACCGCCTTGTCGGGCAGCTGGCGCGCCGGGATGTAGCGGCTGGACAGCCGGACCGCTTCGATCAGCCCCTCGGTCACGATGCGGACCTTGTGGTGCTTCTCCAGGGTGGCGGTCAGGCCGCGCATCATGTCGACGGCGGCCGGCTCCGCCGGCTCCTCCACCTTCACCACCTGGAAGCGCCGGGTCAGCGCCGGATCCTTCTCGAAATACTTCTTGTACTCGGCCCAGGTGGTGGCGGCGACGGTGCGCATCTCGCCGCGCGCCAGCGCCGGCTTCAGCAGGTTGGCGGCGTCGTTCTGCCCCGCCTGCCCGCCGGCGCCGATCAGGGTGTGCGCCTCGTCGATGAACATGACGATCGGCTGGCTGGAGCCCTTGACCTCGTCGATCACGCCCTTCAGCCGGTTCTCGAACTCGCCCTTCATGCCGGCGCCGGCCTGGAGCAGGCCGAGGTCGAGCGACAGCAGGCGGACGTTGCGGAGATCGGGCGGCACGTCGCCGGTGGCGATGCGCAGCGCGAAGCCCTCGACCACCGCCGTCTTGCCGACGCCGGCCTCGCCGGTCAGGATCGGGTTGTTCTGGCGGCGGCGGGTCAGCACGTCGATGATCTGGCGGATCTCGGCGTCGCGGCCGAGCACCGGATCGATCTTGCCGTTCTTGGCGCGGTCGGTCAGGTCGATGGTGTACTGGTCGAGGTTGGGGGTCGCCCCGCCCGCCTTGGGCGCACCGCCGGCAGCACCGCCCGCACCGGCCCCGGCACCGGGAGCGCCGACCGGGGCGGAGGTCCGCGCCTCGGCGGTGTCGGCGACGATCTTGGGCAGGTCGCGGCGCAGCGTGTCCGGCGTGATGCGGGCGAACTGGCCCGACATGTCGCGCGCCTGGGCCGCCAGCGACTCGTCGGACAGCAGCGCCGCCAGCAGATGGCCCGAGCGCACCGCCCCCTCGCCATATTGCAGCGACGCCAGCACCCAGGCCTCGCGCATCAGTTGCACCAGGTTGGGCGACAGCGCCGGAGCCCGGCTGTTGCCGGTCTTCAGCTTGTCCAGCACCCGCGTCAGGTCGGCCGACAGGCGGCCGGCGTCGATCTCATAGACGCGCAGGATGGCGGAGATGTCGCCGTCGGCTGCGCCGATCAGCTGAAGAAGCCAATGCTCGATCTCGCAATTATAGTGCGTGCGCGACAGCGTCTGGCCGGCCGCAGCCTCCAGCGCCCGCCGGCACAGAGGATTCAGCCGGGAAATCATGCTCTGCAGATCGACCGCAACCATAGCTCCACCCCCTTCGTATGACCTCTGTTACTTCAACCGTTGCGGGCAGAGCACCCGGAACGCCTGCTCGCCCCGATCCGGTTCGCCTGACCGGCCGGTCCGTTCGTCCCGCGGCTGCAAGTCGAACTGTGGCCAAGCCATTTGGAAAAATCCACTGCGATGCTTCGCAGAAATGGCGGTCCGATGCTCATTCCTTCCCGCTTAATGCGCGCATCATGACCAGATGCGTCCTGTACTGCATGAGGGCGCGGTCATGCATGCGAACCGTCCAGGGCATGTCCAGCGGTTCGCCATGAACGTGCAGCCGCCCGACCGATTGCGGGTGCGCCCCCGCCGTCAGCAGGCGGGCCAGCATCGCCTCGCAGCGGCCGGCATCGTCGCCGCGCTGGGAATGGCCGCCCAGCCAGGCCTCCACCGGCGTCGCCTGGGTCGACCAGTCGAAGGGCGTCGCCAGCAGCGCACCGCCCCCCTCGGCCACCGCCAGGTCGATCGCCTGCAGCAGCGCCGGCGGCGAGGCCACGCAATCCAGCACGTTCATCGCCGCGACCAGGGCGAAGCCCTGCGGGGCAAAGGGCGGGAACAGCGCGTCGCCGATCCAGAAATCGACCTGCCCGGCGGCGGCGAAGCGCGCCTCGACCCGCCGCCGGTCATAGGCGATGCCGGAGCGGCGCAGCGGGAAGACCGCCTCGCCGCGCTCCATCACCCGGCGCGCCAGCGTCAGCAGCGGCCAGTGCAGATCCAGCCCGAGCACCAGCCCGTCGCCGCGCGCCGCCAGCTCGAAGCTGGTGCGCCCGGCGCCGCAGCCGAGATCGAGCGCCGGTCCTTGCGGCAGCGGCCCCAGCCGGTCGAGCCCCGCGGCGAGGCAGCGCACCACCGACCCGGCCTCCCCCGCCGGGCCGGCGGAAGCCGTGTCCGGATCGAGGTCGCCGTAATGGTCCCAGCCATAGCTGGACAGATGCTGGCGGGTGGCGTTGAAGGCGCTGTCAGGGCCGAAGCCGTCGCCCAGCACCCCTTCCATCGCCGCCGGAATGTCGTCGCGCATGGTCAGCAGATGGGCGTTGGCCGCCATCCAGCCGCGCAGGTCGGGCACCAGGATCGGCGCGCCGTCGATGATCGGATACTCCATCGCGCAAGCCGGGTCGCCGCATACCAGCGTGCCCCAGCGGACGGAGTCCCCGGTCGCCTCCTCCACGATGCCGGGCGCCAGCGGCACCGCAGCGCCGCGATTGGCGAGGCAGCGCGGGCACACCGGGCGCAGGGCTTCGAAATGACCGAGCTTCATCCGGTCAGCCGCCGATGATGACGGTCGGACAGCCGGGCGGCATCACCTTGCCGACCGGCCCCGGGATCGGCGCGACGCAGCTGGTGTGGGCGGTCATGTCGTTGATGCGCGCGGCGGGAAGATTGTTGATCAGCACCGTTCCCGACCCCTGCGAGATCATGCCCGGCCCGGCCGGGATGCAGCCCGGCAGCATGCAGGGCGCCGAGATGTCGGTCAGCCGCGCCGCCGGCATCTTGCCGATCAGCACCGTCGGGCTGCCCAGCATGATCGCCAGCGGCAGGCCGGGATGCGGCGTCGGCGTCGGCACCAGGGCCGGCGGATGGATCGGCGCGTGGCAGTGCGGGGTGTCCTGCTTGATGAAGTCGCCGAGGCGGGCGGCTGGGGGCATCGTCCGTGTCTCCGGCCGGTCAGAACGGCGAATCGCCGGGCGCCGACGGCGCAACCGGCAGAAAGGGCGAGGCGATGACCGGCGGCGGGGGCGGCACGACCGGAAGGCCGGCACGGAACAGCATCCGGGACACCACCGTCTCGCCATCCTCGGCATAGAAGAGGCAAAGCCCCTCAAGCCTGCCGGCGGCGATGCCGACCCGGGCGACCAGGCGGCCGGCGGCGTCGCGCTTTTCAACCGGAACGGGAATGGAATCGGGCGCGGCGGCCGGACTCCCGGTTGCCGCATCGGCTTCGGCGACGGAGCCGAAGAACGCAGGACTGGATGCGTCGCGAGTCATCGCTTGAGGGAAATCCCGGATGGGTTCGTTCCGACGTCAGACCGGCAGCATCCATTCGCAATTTCGATTCGTCAAGCTTGTCGGGCTACCACTACCGCTGAATTGTTACGCATATGCAATATTTCTACCGGATGGGCCGGACACGACGAATAGCCTTGTCGAACCAACATAAGTAACGCTATCAATTTGCCGGTGCGAACGCTTACCCCAAAATCGGGGTTGCGCCGCCGGCCGGCTCCGACTCCCGTCATATGAATGCGGAAAGGGTGCTTTCCTTCATGCCGACACCGCAGCTTTTCGATATCGAGGAATTGTTACAGCCGATCGAGGGAGAGACCGAAACCGGTATCGACCTCCGCGAGAATGCTTCGGCGGATTACTACACGGTCAAGGATGCCCGCAGCGCCGCGCGTGCGGCCGAACGGTCGATGGATGTGGATGACGATGCCGGCGGGCTTCTGCCGGAGTGGCGGACCATCCTCGACGTCAGCCCGAGGATCCTGCGCACCCAGGCCAAGGATCTCGAGGTCACCGCCTGGTTCATCGAGGCCCTGCTGCGGGCCCAGGGATATGCCGGCCTGCGCGACGGCTTCGCCCTGGCGCGCGGCCTGGTCGAGCGTTTCTGGGACACCCTCTATCCCGCCCCCGACGAGGACGGCATCTCCACCCGCGTCGGCCCGCTGACCGGCCTGAACGGGGAATCGGCCGACGGCACGCTGATCCAGCCGATCCGCAAGGTGCCGCTGACGCTGGGCGACAGCGCCTATTCGCTCTGGCAGTACGAGCAGGCGGTCGAGCTGGCGAAGATCACCGACGAAACGCGCCGCCAGGCGCGCATCGACAACGGTGCCGTCACCTGGGAGCAGTTCGAGCAGAGCGTGCGCGAAACCCCGGCGTCGGAATTCAAGACGCTGGTCGAGGACATCCAGGGCGCCATCGACGCGTTCGAGGCGCTGGGCAAGATCCTCTACGACAAGGCCGGCTACGACGCGCCGCCGGCCGGCAACATCCGCAACGTGCTGACCGCCGCGCTGGATGCCGTGAACTACGCCGCGCGCGACCGGCTGGCGACGCTCTCCGGCGACGAGCCGGCCGAAGCGGCGCCGGCTGCCGGCCCGGCCGACCCGGTCGCCTCCGGCGGCGGCATGGCGGCAGCGGCGGCGAAGGCCCAGGCCAGCGGCGCGGTCGCCACCCGCGAGGAGGGCTTCAAAGTCCTCTTGCAGGTCGCCGATTTCTTCCGCAAGACGGAGCCGCACTCCCCCATCTCCTACACATTGGAGGAGGTGGTGCGCCGCGGCCGCATGCCGTTGCAGGAACTCCTGCAGGAACTCATCACCGACGAGGAAACCCGTCGGCAATTCTTCATCGCGTCCGGCGCCAAGGCGCCGCCGCCGGCCGAACAATCCGGGTATTGACGATCACCGCCTATCCTACGGCGTGAGCAGGGAGGTCCGATCACATGGCGAGTATCCACCAGAAGCTGGATCGCGTGCGCAAGCCCCGCGTCCACATCACCTACGACGTCGAGACCGAAGGTGCGACCGTCGTCAAGGAGCTGCCCTTCGTCGTGGGCGTGCTCGGCGACTTCTCGGGCGATCCGACCGAGGCGCTGAAGCCGCTGAAGGACCGCAAGTTCATCCAGGTCGACCGCGACAACTTCAACGACGTCATGGCCCGCATGACGCCCGGCCTGAAGATGAAGGTCGACAACACGCTGGCCGAAGACGGCACCCAGCTGTCGGTCGACCTCGCCTTCAAGTCGATGGAGGATTTCGAGCCGGGCCGCGTCGTCCAGCAGGTCGAGCCGCTGCGCAAGCTTCTGGAGACCCGCAACCAGCTGCGCGACCTGCTGAGCAAGGCCGACCGCTCGGAAGAGCTGGAAGGGCTGCTGGAGCGCGTGCTGCAGAACACCGACGAGCTGGCTGCCCTGAGCGGCGAGCTGGGCACCGAGAAGAAGGAGGGTTGATCCGATGAGCGACGCTCAAGCCCAGGGCGCAGGCGCCACCGGCGCCGTTGCCGAAGGTACCGGCCTCTCGATCCTCGACCAGGCCATCGCCGCCACCAAGCAGACCGAGCCGGACCGTGCGCAGGAGCTGCTGCGCACCCTGACCCAGGAAGCGCTGGCCGGCACGGTCACCTTCAACAAGAACCTGGGCCAGACGATCAACAAGGCGATCGCCGCGATCGACGCCAAGATCAGCAAGCAGCTCAACGCGATCATGCACCACGAGAAGTTCCAGAAGCTGGAAGGATCGTGGCGCGGCCTGAACTATCTGGTCATGAACTCGGAGACGGGGGCGAACCTCAAGATCCGCGTCATGAACTGCCCGAAGAAGGACCTGTACAAGGACATCTCCAAGGCGGTCGAGTTCGACCAGAGCCACCTGTTCAAGAAGATCTACGAGAACGAGTTCGGCATCGCCGGCGGCGAGCCGTACGGCGCGCTGATCGGCGACTACGAGTTCACCAACCATCCCGACGACATGGAGCTGCTGACCGGCGTCTCCAACGTCGCGGCCGCCGCCTTCGCGCCCTTCATCTCGGCCGCCAGCCCGAAGCTGTTCGGCTTCGAGGACATGACCGAGCTGTCGAAGCCGCGCGACCTGGAGAAGATCTTCGACAGCGTCGAGTACACCAAGTGGCGCAGCTTCCGTGAGAGCGACGACAGCCGCTTCGTCACGCTGACCATGCCGCGCGTGCTGGCCCGCATGCCCTACGGCGCCAACACCAAGCCGATCGAGGAGTTCGAGTACGAGGAGGCCCCGTACGAGGGCGGCGTCGCCCGGCCGATGCACCACAACGACTATTGCTGGATGAACTCGTCCTACGCGATGGGCCAGCGCCTGACCAACGCCTTCTCGCAATATGGCTGGTGCACCGCCATCCGTGGCGCCGAGGGCGGCGGCAAGGTCGAGAACCTGCCCTTCCACACCTTCACCTCGGACGACGGCGACAGCGACGCCAAGTGCCCGACCGAGATCGGCATCACCGACCGCCGCGAGGCCGAGCTGTCGAAGCTGGGCTTCCTGCCGCTCTGCCACTACAAGAACCAGGACTACGCCGTCTTCTTCGGTGCCCAGACCGCGCAGAAGGCCAAGAAGTACGACCGGCCGGAGGCGACCGCGAACGCCGCGATCTCCGCCCGCCTGCCCTACATCATGGCGACCTCGCGCTTCGCCCACTACCTGAAGATCATGGGCCGCGACAAGATCGGCTCCTTCATGGAGGCGAGCGACTGCGAGGCGTGGCTGAACCGCTGGATCCTGAACTACGTCAACGGCAACGAGGCCGCCGGCCAGGAGATGAAGGCGAAGTACCCGCTGGCCGAGGCGTCGGTGCAGGTGAAGGAGATCCCGGGCAAGCCCGGCTCCTACAACGCCGTCGCCTGGATGCGCCCGTGGCTGCAGATGGAGGAGCTGACCACCTCCATGCGCATGGTCGCCCGCATCCCGCAGGCCGGCTGATAAGGGCGGGGACGCGCGCGCATGGGTGGAGCAGCGGCCGATCTGCATGACGACGCCGACGCGACGGTCCTTGAACGGCCGTTGCGCCTGCGGGCGGTCGACATGGCGCTCGGCCGCGACGATTCCGGCCTCCTCGACGCCTTCCTGGCGGCGAAGGGGCCGGGCGACGCGCTCCGCCTGTGGTTCGGCATCACGCTTCCCGTGTATGACAGCCTGGACCGGCTGCGCGCCGCGCTCGACCGTGACATCGCGGCGATCGACGCGCTGCTGTCGGACCAGGTCAACGCCATCCTGCACCACAAGCGCTTCCAGTCGCTGGAAGGCTCGTGGCGCGGGGTGCGAACGCTGGTGAAGCAGGCGCAGTCCGCCGAGACGGTGGAGCTGCGGCTGCTGAACCTGACCTGGCCGGAGCTGTGCCGCGACCAGGAACGTGCCATCGAATTCGACCAGAGCCAGCTGTTCAACAAGGTCTACAGCGACGAGTTCGGCATGCCCGGCGGCCGCCCCTACGGCGTGCTGCTGTGCGACTATGCCGTCCAGCACCGTTCGACCAAGGAACGGCCGACCGACGACGTGTCCGGCCTGAAGGGGCTGGCGCAGGTCGCCGCCGCCGCCTTCGCCCCCGCCATCGTCGGCGCGGCGCCGGAGCTGTTCGGGCTGGAGACCTTCCACGAGCTGGGCCTGCCGCTGGACATGAAGACGGTGCTGCGGCAGGCCGAATACCAGCGCTGGCAACGTTTCCAGGAAACCGAGGATTCGCGCTTCGTCGGCGTGGCATTGCCGCGCGTGCTGATGCGCGAGCCCTATGGCGACGACCCGCAGGCCCGCCACGGCTTCCGCTTCCGCGAGGAATCGCTGGAGCTGTGGGACAGCGAGCGCGACCGGCTGGTCGCCGGGCGCGGCGGGCTGCGGCTGGAGGACCATTGCTGGGGCAACGCGGTCTATGCCTTCGGCACCGTGCTGATCCGCTCCTTCCTCCAGCATGGCTGGTTCGCCGATATCCGCGGCGCCCAGCGCGACGTGGTGAGCGGCGGGCTGGTGACCGAGCTGGTGGTGCCGGACTTCGCCACCGACGAGGCGAAGGTTGCGCAGAAATTCTCGGTCGAGGTCTCGATCTCCGACCAGTTGGAACGCGACCTCGACGAGCTGGGATTCATCCCGGTCAGCCGCTGCAAGGACACCCCCTATCTGGTGTTCTACGGCAACCAGTCGGTGCAGCGGGTCGGCCAGTTCACCAACACGACGGCGACCGCCAACGCCCGGCTGTCGGCCATGCTGCGCTACATGTTCTGCGTGGCGCGCTTCGCCCATTTCCTGAAGGTGATGGTGCGCGACCGCATCGGCGCCTTCGTCACGCCGGAGCAATGCGAGCGCGACCTGCAGAGCTGGCTGCACGGCTATTGCCTGGGCAACGACGACGCCAGCCAGGACCAGAAGGCGCGCTATCCGCTGCGCGAGGGCAGCATCCAGGTCCGCGCCATCCCGGGAAAGCCCGGCAACTACCAGTGCATCATCCATCTACGGCCGCATTTCCAGCTCGACCAGGTCTTCTCGACCTTCAAGCTGGTGACCGAACTGGCACAAACCGGCGGGGCCGCCTGACCCGTTCAGCCGCTCCATCCAGGGAGAGACACCGATCATGAGCGAAACCGCAGCGCAACTGTTCCAGGCGGGCCGCCTCGACGAGGCGATCACCACGCTGAACGGCGAGATCAAGAAGAACCCGACCGATCTCGACCGCCGCGTCTTCCTGGCCGAGCTGCTGAGCTTCGCCGGCAACCTGGAGCGCGCCGACCTCCAGCTCGACACCATCGGCCTGCAGGAGCCGAAGGTCGCCATCACCATGGCGCTGTTCCGCCAGCTGGTGCGGGCCGAGCAGGCCCGGCGCCAGCTGTTCGCCGACGGCCGCCTGCCGGAATTCATCGACCAGCCGGCCGACCATCTGCGCCTGCATCTGGAAGCGCTGGTCGCGCTGCGCGCCGGCGAGGTTGCCGACGCGGTGGCCAAGCTGGCCCAGGCCGAGGAGCTGCGGCCGCCGATGTCCGGCAGCCATGACGGCCTCGCCTTCGAGGATTTCCGCGACCTGGACGACCTGACCGGCGGCTTCTTCGAGGTCTACACCAGCACCGGCAAGTATTTCTGGATCGCCACCGAGACGGTGGAGCTGGTCGAGTTCCGCGCGCCCGAACGGCCGCGCGACCTGCTGTGGCGCCCGGCCCACATGGTGGTGCGCGGCGGTCCCGACGGCGAGGTCTATCTGCCGACGCTCTACGGCGGCGCCCCGGCCGACGCCGAAACGGCGGTGAAGCTGGGCCGGGTGACGGAATGGTCGGACGACCCCGACGCCCCCGTCCGCGGCACCGGCCAGCGCTGCTTCCTGGTCGGCGATGAGAGCGTGCCGATGCTGCAGCTGGGGACGCTGGAGTTCTCGGGCACGGTGTGAGGTCCCTGCCACCGGCCCCCTCCCCATCCCTCCCCCGCCTTTGGCGGTGGAGGGGGCAGGAGCTTTGCGGGAGTTCGGCGGCAGTCCCCTCTCCCGCCTCGGCCGACCGAAGGTCGGTCCGATCGCGGGGGAGGGTCAGGGAGGGGGCCGCGAGGCCACCCATAGGAAAGCCACCCCATGGATAGCAACCAGTCCATCACCCTGTCGGTCCTCGACCGCCTGCTCGACGACACGCCGGAGCATGTGGCGCCGCGGCCGCACACGGTCGCGCATCTGCGGGCCGCGATCCGGCGGGATCTGGAGAACCTGCTGAACACCCGGCGGCGGGTGCTGGGCTGGCCGGACGACCTGACGGAGCTGGCGGACTCGATCCTCGGCTATGGCTGCCACGACCTGCTGGTGGAGAATGTCGCCACCGAATCGCGGCGGCGCGAGGTGGTGGCGAAGATCGAGGCGGCGATCCGGCGCTGGGAACCGCGCTTCGCCCATCTGGCCGTGACCATGGTCGACAACAGCGATCCGGCCGACCGCACCCTGCGCTTCCGGATCGAGGCGCTGATCCATGCCGACCCGGCACCCGAACCGATGGTCTTCGATTCGGTGGTCGATCCCACCTCCAACATGGTCACCGTGACGAGCAAGAGCCGTGGCTGACGAACTCCTCCCATACTACAACCGCGAGCTGACCTATCTGCGCCGCATGGCGGCGGAGTTCTCGGAGGCGCATCCGAAGATCGCCGGCCGGCTGCGGCTCAGCGCCGACGCGGTGGAGGATCCGCATGTCGCCCGGCTGCTGGAGGGCGTCGCCTTCCTGAACGCCCGCATCAGCCGCAAGCTGGACGACGAGTATCCGGAGCTGGTCGACACGCTGCTCGACGTGCTCTACCCGCATTATCTGGCGCCGATCCCGTCGATGGCGGTGGTGCAGATGAAGAGCAGTCCGGACCTGACCGGCTCGCACATCGTGGCGAAGGGGACCGAGCTGGAGACCGAGGCGCTGCGCGGGGAAACCTGCCGCTTCCGCACCGTCTATCCGGCGACGCTGTGGCCGATCGAGCTGGACCAGGCGGTGCTGGCCGGCCGGCCGCTGGTGGCGCCGCCCAACCCGCGGGCGGCCGACGCGGTGGCGGCCCTGCGGCTGACCCTGCGCTGCCGCGTGCCGGACATGTCCTTCACCGAGCTGGGGCCGCACACCCTGCGCTTCTTCCTGCGCGGCCAGCCGCAGCAGGTCTATGCCCTGCACGAGCTGATCTTCAACAACGCCGTCTCGGTGGCGCTGGCCGACGATCCGCGCGACGAGAAGGCGGTCATCCTGGGCAGCGGCGCCATCCGCCCGGTCGGCTTCGGCGACGAGGAGGGCATGCTGCCCTACCCCGCCCGCTCGCATGGTGGCTACCGGCTGCTGACCGAATATTTCGCCTTCCCCGAGAAGTTCCTGTTCTTCGACCTCGACATCTCGCCGAAGGTGCTGCGCCGCGCCGGCAACACGCTGGAGGTGTTCATCTACCTCAACAGCACCGACGGCGACCTGGAGCGCGCGGTGTCGAAGGACAATTTCGCGCTGGGCTGCACCCCGGTGGTCAACCTGTTCCGCCAGCGGGCCGAACCGGTGGCGCTGACCCAGACCCAGCACGAGCACCGCGTCGTCCCCGACGCGCGGCGTCCCGGCGCGCTGGAGGTCCATTCGGTCGACGGCGTGCTGGCGACCGACCCGGACGGCACGCAGCGGCGCTTCCTGCCCTTCTACGGCCTGCGCCACGGCGGGGCGGAGGCGGTCACCCGCACCTACTACACCGCCAGCCGCCGCCCGGCCGGCGGGCGCGACCCCGGCACCGAGGTGCATCTGGCGCTGGTCGACCTCGATTTCGACCCGTCCAGCCCGGCGGAGTCGGTGCTGTCGGTCGAGACCACCTGCCTGAACCGCGACCTGCCCGGACAGCTGCCCTATGGCGGCGGCCATCCGCACCTGAAGCTGACGGAAGGCATGGCGGCGGTGGCCGGCGTCGCCTGCCTGACGCCGCCGACCCCGACGCTGCGCATCGCCGAGCGCAAGGGCCATCGCTGGCGCCTCGTCTCCCACCTGCTGCTGAACCATCTGTCGATCAGCGGCGGACAGGAGGGGACGGAGGCGCTGCGCGAGATCCTGCGCCTCTACGATTTCCGCAATTCCGCCGAGACGCGCGGCATCGCCGACGGCATCGTCAAGGTGGCGACCAAGCGGGGCACCGCGCGGGCGCCCTCGCGTCCCGACGACGTCGCCTGGGGCGACGCCATCTGCCGCGGCATCGACGTCGGCATCGAATTCGACCCGCAGCGCTTCAGCGGCAGCGGCATGTTCCTGCTGGCGATGATCCTCGACCATTTCCTGGGGCTGTACTGCTCGATCAATTCCTTCACGCGGCTGACCGCTACGGTCAAGGGCCGCACCGGAGTGCTCCGCACATGGCCCGCCCGCGCCGGCAACCGCCCGCTTCTGTGATCGACCGGCTGTTCCGCACCCCCCACCGCTTCGATTTCTTCCAGGCGGTGCGGGTGCTGGAATGGCAGGCCCGGCGCGACGCGCGCGATCCGCGGACCGCGCGCCGCCATGCCGTGGGCCACGACCATGACCCGCGCGAGGAGGTCGTGCGCCTGCGCGCCGAAACCTCGCTGACCTTCCCGGGCAACCAGGTGGCGGCGGCGGAGGCGGCAGCCGACGGCCGGCCACCGACGCTGGTCGGCGCCTTCCTCGGGCTGGTCGGCCCGCTGGGCGTGCTGCCGCAGCATTACACCGAGCAGATGATCCGCAGCTTGCGCGAGCGGAACCGGGCGCTGCGCGACTTCTTCGACATCTTCCACCACCGCAGCTTCTCGCTGTTCTACCGCGCCTGGGCGAAGTACCGGCTGCCGGTGTCGTTCGAGCGCGGACAGGGCGGGCGCGAGCCCGACCCGGTCAGCACCGCGATCGGCAGCTTCGTCGGTATCGGCCAGCCGTCGCTCGCCAAACGGCTGGCGGTCGAGGACTCGACGCTGCTCCATTATTCCGGCCTGCTGTCGCGCGGTCCCCGCTCGGCCGCCGACCTGCAGGAGATGCTGTCGGACTTCCTCGGCCGGCCGGTGACGGTGGAGAGCTTCGTCGGCGGCTGGCTGCCGATCGCGCCGGACGGGCAGACCCGCCTGCCCAGCCTGTCCGAACCGGACGGGCTGCATTGCCGGCTGGGCATCGATGCGCTGGCCGGCGACCGCGCCTGGGACGTCCAGGGCAAGTTCCGCCTGCGCATCGGCCCGCTCGACCGCGCCCAGTTCCGCGACTTCATGCCGGAAGGCCGCGAGTTCCGGAAGCTGCAGGATCTGGTCCGCATCTATGTCGGGCCGGAGCTGGATTTCGAGCTCCAGGTGACGCTGGTTGCGGCCGAGGTGCCGGCGGCGCGTCTGGCCGAGGGCGAGGACGACCGCGGCGGCGCGCGGCTCGGCTGGAACGGCTGGGTGCTGCACGCGCCGAGCCCGGTCGAGCGGTCGGACGCGGTGTTTCCGATGCAGGATTTGTGAGGCGTGCGGGCGCGGTGCCCCCTCCCCAACCCTCCCCCGCTGGGCGGGAGAGGGGGCAAGTCTTCCCTCTCCCGCGTCGGACGGACCTTCGGTCCACCGAGAGCGGGGGGAGGGAGGGACCCGCTCGCAAGAGCGGGAGGGAGGGGGCACCGCGCACCCCGCACTCCGTAGAAGGACGAGGACCCAATGAGCGACTGGAGTGCCGGCTATGTGTCGGACATCGAATATCTGCCGGGCTTCTACCGTGAACAGGGTCCGGCGCATCTGACGCTGAGCTGCCTGATCAACGGCATCGCCCCGCCCTCGACGGCGGGCGGGTTCGATTATTGCGAGCTCGGCTGCGGCCACGGGACCACGGTCGCGCTGTTCGCCGCGGCCAACCCGCAGGGGCGTTTCCACGCGGTGGACTTCCACCCCGCCCACATCGCCCGCGCCCGCGACGCCGCCGAGGCCGCCGGGCTGACCAACATCGCATTCCACGAGGCGAGCTTCGCCGAGCTGGCCGACGGCGAGGGGCCGGAACTGCCGCAGTTCGACTTCGTCACGCTGCACGGCGTCTACAGCTGGGTCAGCCCGATGAACCGCGGCGCCATCGCGCGCTTCCTGGCGAAGAAGCTGAAGCCGGGCGGGCTGGTCTATGTCAGCTACAACGCCATGCCGGGCTGGGCGCCGATGATGCCGCTCCAGCGGCTGCTGTACGAATATTCCGGCCTGATCCACGACCGCAGCGACCGGCAGGTCAAGGCCGGCCTCGACTTCGCCGAACAGCTCTTCAAGGCCGGCGCCAAGATCCTCGGCGACGAGGCGATGTTCGGCAAGCTGCGCGGCGAGACCAAGTCCAAGAACGACGCCGAGCAGTCGGTCTATCTGGCGCACGAGTACCTGAACGGCAGCTGGCAGCCGCTCTACCATGTGGACGTCGCCCGCGAACTGGGCGAGGCGAAGCTGACCTATGCCGGCTCCGCCACCCTGTTCGAGAACTATCCCGACCTGTCGCTGACGCCGGACCAGCGCAAGGCGCTGGACGCCATCGGCGTGCCCAGCCTGCGCGAGACCTTCAAGGACTATTGCGTCGGCCGCCCCTTCCGCCGCGACGTCTTCGTCCGCGGCGCGCGGCGCATCAGCGTTGCCCAGCGCGATGCCCTGCTGATGGACATGGCGATGGCGTTGATCGTCCCGCGCGGCGACGCCCGCACCACCATCCAGGTGCCGCTGGGCGAGGCGACGCTGGAGGCCAAGCATTACGAGCCGATCTTCGACGCGCTGGCCGAGGGGCCGCGCCGCATCGGCGAGCTGATGGAGCTGCCGGAGGTCCGGCAGGCCGGCGGCAACCTGTCGGCGGTCGAGATCGCCGGCATGCTGACCGGCTCCGCCCAAGCGCTGCCGGTGCCGAACCCGCCGGAGACGGTGATGCCACTGCCGGGCGTGCTGGCCCACAACCGGACCGTCGCCAACGAACTCGCCACCAGCGAGGGGCGCAAGAGCAGCGCCTTCGCCGCCTCGGTCGGCGGGGCCGGCCTGCATGTCAGCACGGTGGAGGCGCTGCTGTATGACGGGCTCGCCCAGGGCGTGCCGGAAGAGCTGGAGGCGCTGGTCGCCCACGCGATGCGGCGGCTGGCCGCCCCGGAGAATGCCGAGGGCGCCGGCCGGCAGGCCATCGCCGACAGCATGGACTGGTGCATGCGCAACAGCCTGCCGGTCTGGCGCAGGCTGGGCGTGATCGGATGAGCCGCCGTCAGCCCGGTGGCAGCCAATCGGCGTGGGCGCGTTCCATGGAACGCCGCTCCGCCTGATGCCGCCAGTCGAACGCCTCCTCCTCGTCCTCCGCCGCGGCATGGTCGCCTTGGTCAAGGCCGTCCTGGTCAAGACTGTCCTGGTCGGGGCTGGCCCGGTTGAGCGCGGCCAGCGCGGCCATCGCCTCGCGGTCGCCGCGCAGCGCGGCAGCCTGGAGCCAGCGGGCGGCTTCGTCGGTGTCGCGGTCGGTGCCGACGCCCTCGCGCAGGCACAGGCCGAGCCTGACCTGCGCCGCCGGGTGGCCCTGTGCCGCCGCCTGGCGCAGCCAATGCACGGCCTCCACCTCGTCGCGGTCGACCCCGCGGCCGTCGAGCAGCAGCAGGGCGAGGTTGACCTGGGCGGCGGCCGAATGCTGCAGGGCGGCCAGCCGGTACCACAGCGCCGCCTTGGCCGGGTCGCAGGGCACCCCCGCGCCCTGTTCGTGCATGTAGCCCAGGTTGTTCTGCGCGCCGACATCGCCGTGAGCGGCGGCGCGGCGGTACCAGGAGACGGCGCGGCGCGGGTCGGGCGGCACGCCGATGCCGTTGGCGAGCAGGAAGGCCAGCATGGTCTGGGCGGCGACATGGCCCTGGCGCGCCGCGCGCCGGTACCAGGGCACCGCCGCCGCGACATCGACCGGCCGCAGCGATTCGGCCAGACGGAACTGCGCGTCGCTGTCGCCCAGTTCGGCTTTCATCCGGGTCCAAAGCGTGGGCATGGCGGGGGCACCTTCGTCAATTGTCCAACGGGCGTCGAGTATCGACCTGAAACCGGAACGGCGGAAACCGGACCGGCGGGGACCGGAAGGGCGAACAGCGCGCGAACCCGCTTTATTCCATTCGCCACGGCGTTGCGGACCATCCCCGGAACCCGAGTCTGTCCCGCCGCCGCCCGGCGTTCAACCTCTCCAGCCGGCGGTCGAGGAATTGTCACCGCGGCGCCTTTGGTTAAGGATGACCATCCGTTCGTGCCCTGCTATACCCGATCGTATAAGGGGAAAGGTGTGGTGATGTTCAGGAATGCCGGCTGCACGCGGATCCGGACGGGGTCGCCCCGGGTCCGGTCGACGACGTGGGCCGCCGGCTCCCTCGCCGCAGCGCTGGCGCTGGCCGCCTGCTCCTCGGCGCCGCCGCCCCCACCGCCGCCGACCACCATCCAGCTGACCGTCGTCGGCGCCAAGGCGCTGAACCCCGACCCCAACGGCCGGCCGTCGCCGGTGATGCTGCGGCTCTACCAGCTCGGCCCGAGCGACGCCTTCACCAATGCCGACTTCTTCCAGATCATCGACCAGGACAAGGCGACGCTCGGCCCCACCCTGCTCGACCGGCAGGAGCTGGCGGTGCCGCCGGACAGCCGCCAGACCGTGACCGTCCAGCCCAAGCCGGAGGTGAAGACCCTGGCCGTCGCCGCGGCCTTCCGCGCCTATGAGGAAGCGGGCTGGCGTGCCTTGGGGACCATCGAGCCGAACAAGGCGAACCGCTTCCTGCTGACCGCCACCGCCAGCACCGTCACCCTCACCCCGCGCGGCGAGGGCGAGTCCGACGATGCGGAAGCCGGGGCGGCGGAAGAGGAGGCGAAGACGGATCCGAAGGCCGACGCCGCTGCCCCGAAGGCCGCCGCCCCGAAGGCCGAAACCCCCAAATCGGAGAGCGCGCCGAACGCGGCCGGCCAGCCGCCCGCGGCCACGCACAACCTGATCGTGAAGGGGGCGTCATGAGCGTCCGGCCGCCGCCCGACAAGAACCCGTTCGAGGAGCCGGACGACATCGACGCCACGGTGATGCAGCCGATGGCGTTCCAGCGCCCGGCCGCCCCTGCCCCTGGAGCCGCGCCGGCTGCGCCGCCCTTCTCCACCGGCTCGGCCGGGCTGGTGCCGCCGGCCTTCGGGCAGAGCGGCGTGTCCGCCGCGCCCGCCGCCTTCGGGCAGCAGGCCTTCGCGCCCGCCGCCTTCGGGCAGCAGGCCCAGCCGAGGCCGGCGGTGCAGCCAGCCCCGGCGCCGGCGCCCTTCGCTCCCCTCGCCCCCGGCTACCGGCCGCTCGACGACGGCACGCTGGCGGCGTTGTCCGCGGTCAGCGACAACCCGCTGGTCACCGCCGCCGCGCCGATCCTGGCGATGGTGGTGCGGGTGCGCGAACTGGGCCAGCATCGCGACGTCGAGTCCCTGCGCGAGCGGGTGATCGCCGAGATGCAGCGGTTCGAGGCGGCGACCGTGCGCGCCGGCCTGGCCGCCACCCAAATCCGCAACGCCGGCTACGCGCTGTGCGCGACCGTCGACGACGTGGTGCTGGCGACCTCCTGGGGCAGCCAGAGCCTGTGGGCGCACAAGAGCCTGGTGTCGACCATCCAGAAGGAAACCTGGGGCGGCGAGCGCTTCTTCGACCTGCTCGACCAGATGGCCGAGGCGCCCGACCGCCACCTGCAGGAACTGGAACTGTTCTATCTGTGCCTCTCGCTCGGGTTCGAGGGCAAGTACCGGGTCACCCAGCGCGGCTACAGCGAGCTGGCGAAGCTGCGCGACCGGCTCTACCGGGTCATCCGCAAGCAGCGCGGCGAGGCGGAGCGCGACCTGTCGCCCCATTGGCGCGGCCAAGCCGACGGTTTCCGCCCGCTGGCGGCCACGGTGCCGCTGTGGCTGCCGGCCCTGCTGATCGCGGTGCTGCTGGCCGCGCTCTATTCCTGGTTCGTCTTCGCGCTGGCCGACCAGTCCGACGGCGCCCATCGCCGGCTGGCCGGGCTGATCCCCGACCGGCCGGTGCAGATCGCCCGGATCGAGCCGCCGGCCACCCTGCCAACCCCGCCGCCGAAACAGACCCTGGCCGAGCGCATCGCCGGGGCGCTGGCCGCCGACATCCGGGCCGGGCTGGTCGAGGTCAGCGGCGGCAGCGACGGACGGGCCACCGTGCGCACCCGGCTCAACGTCTTCGCGTCCGGCAGCGACCGGATCGAGCCGCGCTATGTCGAGGTTTTCAAACATGTCGCCGAGGCGATGCGCAGGGAGCCGGGCCGCATCAGCGTCATCGGCAACACCGACAGCGTCGCCATCCGCTCGCTGCGCTACCCTTCCAACCAGGAGCTGTCGGAGGCGCGGGCCGCCACGGTCCAGCGGCTGATGAGCGAGGTGCTGGGCGCCGATGCCGGAAAGGACGGCGGCAAGGACGGCGGCAGCCGGCTCAGCGCCGAAGGGCGCGGCGACACCGACCCGATCGCCCCCAACACGACGGCGGAGGGCCGCCAGGCCAACCGGCGCGTCGACATCGTGCTGGCGCCCTGACCGATGCTGAAGACGATCCTGACCGCCCTGATCTCCCGCTGGTTCCTGACGCTGGTCGCCGCGCTCTGCCTCGGCGGGCTGGTCTGGTTCCTGGGGCCGCTGGTCGCCGTATCCGGCGCCTTTCCGCTGGCCGACCCGACGGTCCGGCTGGCGGTGGCCTTCGCCATCCTGCTGGTCTGGGCGCTGGCGATGCAGTGGTCGCTCTACCGCCACCGCAGCGCCAACGACCGCATGGTGCAGGCGCTCGCCAAGGCGACGCCCGCCGCCAAGGGCGATGCGGACGCCGACGCGGTCGGCCAGGAGACCGACCTGCTGCGCAGCCGCCTGCGCGAGGCGCTGGAGCAGCTGCGCCAGGCGCGCTTCGGCGGCAAATGGGGCCAGCGCTACCTCTATCAGCTGCCCTGGTACCTGCTGATCGGCGCGCCGGGGGCCGGCAAGACGACGGCGCTGGCCAATTCCGGCCTGCGCTTCCCGCTGGCGGCGGAGATGGGGCGGGCGGCGCTGCGCGACGTCGGCGGCACCCGCAACTGCGACTGGTGGTTCACCGACGAGGCGGTGCTGATCGACACCGCCGGCCGCTACATCACCCAGGACAGCCAGCCGGCCATCGATGGCAAGGTGTGGAAGAACTTCATCGGCCTGCTGAAGCGCCACCGCCCGCGCCAGCCGGTCAACGGCATCCTGCTGGCGGTCAGCCTCGCCGACCTCGCGGGCTGGAGCGAGCATGAGCGCAGGGGCCACGCCGAGCAGCTGAAGCTGCGGCTGAAGGAGCTGCGCGGACAGGTCGGGTCGCGGGTGCCGGTCTATGTGCTGCTGACCAAGGCCGACCTGATCGCCGGCTTCGCCGAGTTCTTCGAGGATCTGAGCCGGGAGGAGCGCGAACAGGTCTGGGGCGTCACCTTCCCGCTCGATGACGGCCGGAAGGGCGACGACGCCCCGGTCTACCGCTTCGCCGCCGAGTTCGACGCGCTGACCGCGCGCATCGCCCGGCGGGTGCTGGACCGCGTGCATGGCGAATCCGACATCCAGCGCCGCTCGCTCGACGCCCTGTTCCCGGCCCAGATCGCCGGGCTGAAACCCGCCATCGCCGACCTGCTGACCGTCATCTTCGAGCCCAACCGCTACGAGGAACGGCCGCTGCTGCGCGGCGTCTACCTGACCAGCGGCACACAGGACGGCGCCCCGGTGGACCGCCTGTCGGAGATGGTCGCCGGTTCCTTCGGGCTGGAGCGGCCGGTGCTGGCGGCCGGCAGCGGCGGGCGCAGCTTCTTCCTGAACCGCACGCTGCGCGAGGTGGTGTTCGCCGAGGCCGGGCTGGTCGGCACCGACAGCGGGCTGGAACGGCGGCGGCGGATGCTGCGCGGCGCCGCCATGCTGGCCATGCTGCTGGCCGGGCTGGGGGTCGCGGCCTTCTGGGCCAACAGCTTCACCGGCAACGCGGCGCTGGTCGCCGGGGTCGACGCCGCCGCAGCCAGGGCGCAGGCCGAGCTGGAGCCGCTGGCGACCGCGCCGCGCTCGCTGACCAGGATCGACGACACCGACTTCATCACCATCGTCCCGCCGCTGAACACGCTGCGCGCCATCCCCGCCGGCACGGCCGAAGAGCCGCCGCTGGAGATGACCGGCGGGCTCTACCAGGGCGGCCGGCTGGGCCGGCAAGGCGAGACGGTCTATGGCCGGGCGCTGCGCACCATCCTGCTGCCGCGCGTCTTCCTGCGGATGGAGGAGCAGCTGCGCCGCGAGCGCGGCCGGCCCGAATATCTGTTCCAGGCGCTCAAGGTCTATCTGATGCTGGCCGGCAAGGGGCCGCTCGACAAGGCGCTGGTGTCGGAGTGGATGGCGCTGGACTGGATGGCCTCGCTGCCCGGCCCGGCCTATGACGGTGTGCGGCGCGACCTGCGCACCCATCTGGACGCGATGCTCGCCACCCCGCTCTCCTCCCTGCCGTTGGACGAGGGGCTGGTCGAGGAGGCGCGGCAGAGCCTGACCCGCTACCCGCTGGCCGAACGCGGCTTCGCCATCCTGCGCGACCGGCCGGAGATCCAGGGCCTGGCCGACTGGCGGCTGGTCGACCATGCCGGGCCGCTGGCCGGCCGCGTGCTGATCCGACCGTCGGGCAAGCCGCTGTCCGAGGGCGTTCCCGGCCTCTACAGCTATGACGGCTTCCACAAGGCTGTGCTGCCGGCGCTGCCCAAGGTCGCCAAGGCGCTGGTCGACGAGAATTGGGTGCTGGGCCAGCCGAGCAGCGGCCCGCAGGCGGTCGCCAGCGCCCAGCGGCTGGAGAAGGGCATCCTGGCCGTCTATCTCGACCGCTACGCCCGCCAGTGGGACGAGCTGCTGGGCGACGTGGTGGTGGTGCCGCTGCGCAGCCTGAACCAGGCGGCCGACGTGCTGAACACGCTATCCGGCCCGCAATCGCCGCTGAAGCTGTGGCTGACCGCCATGGTGCGCGAGACGACGCTGGCCCCCGGCCCCAACGACAAGCCGGCCACGGACGGAAAAGGTCCGGTCGCGGGAGGGCCGCTGGCCGGGATCGCCCAGCAGGCGCAGGCGGGGGAGAGGGCGGTCGAGTCCACCGGCACCAACGCCGCCTATCTGGCGCGGCTGGCCGGCGTCTCGCTCCAGCCCGCAGGCCCGCCGCCGGGCCAGCCGATCAACGACCATTTCAAGGCGCTGCGCGACCTCGTGCAGGGCGAAGGCGGGGCGCCGCCCAGGCTGGACGAGTCGCTGAAGCTGCTGGGCGAGCTGTACCAGCAGATCGCCCGGGCCGCCAACGCGCCCGACCAGAACGGCGCGCTGCTGGCCGGGCTGGCCGGCGGCGGCGACAAGGGTGCGGTGGCGGCACAGCTGCGCACTCTTGCCCGCGACCTGCCCGACCCGATCGGCGGCATGGTCGCCACCGTGGCGCAGAGCGCGGCGACCGTCAGCGCCGGCGGCGCGCGGACGCAGATCAACAAGGCGTGGCAGTCGACCGTCCTGCCCTTCTGCCGGGCGGCGCTCGACAACCGCTTCCCGATGGTGGCGACCAGCCCGGTCGACGTGACGGCGGCCGACTTCTCCAAGCTGTTCGCGCCGGGCGGCATGATCGACCAGTTCTTCAACACCAACCTGCGACCCTTCGTCGACATGACGGTCAGCCCCTGGGCCTGGCAGAAGGTGGATCAGGTCGATCTGGGCATCCCGCCCGCCGTGCTCGACCAGTTCGAGCGGGCGGCGCGCATCCGCGACAGCCTGTTCCCGGCCGGGGCCGCCGCCGCCAAGGTGGTGTTCGAGATCACCCCGGTCGAGCTGGACGCCAAGGCGACGCAGGTGGCGCTGGACATCGACGGCCAGACGCTGATCTATCAGCATGGACCGCCGCGGCCGCAGGTGATGAAATGGCCGGGTGCGGAAGGCACCAGCAGCGTGCGGCTCGGCTTCGGCCCGCCGCTGCCGGGCGAGCCGGCCGGCATTTCGCGCCAGGGCCCCTGGGCCCTGTTCCATTTCCTCGCCGACGGCAGGCTGGAGTCCACGCCGCAGCCCGACCGCTTCACCCTGTCGGTGACGGTGGGCACGCGCAAGGCGGTCTTCGCCCTGCGCGCCGACAGCGTGAACAACCCGTTCGGCAAGAACCTGCTGGAGAGTTTCCGATGCCCGACGGCGCTGTAGCCGCGACACTCCCCGGCCCCATCGGCCCCTACCGGGTCGAGGGCGTGCTTGGCCAGGGCGCCATGAGCGTGGTGTACCGCGCCACCGACGGGCGCGACGGCCGGCCGGTGGCGCTGAAGCTGCTGCGCGGCGAGCTGCTGGCCGCAGCGGAACGCAACGCCGTGCTGACCCGCTTCGCGCGCGAGGCGCAGATCGGCCTGAAGCTCGACCATCCGAACATCGTGCGGGTGCATGACTACGGCACGCTGGACGCGGCCCAGGGCGGCGCCCCCTACCTCGCCATGGAGCTGATCCGCGGGCGGGAGCTGAAGCAGTATCTGGAGGCCGACCGGCCGCTGTCGATCCAGCAGGGCGGCACCCTGATGGCGGCGGTGCTGGACGCGCTGGCCTTCGCCCATGCCCGCAACGTCATCCACCGCGACATCAAGCCGGCCAACATCGTGGTCGAGGACGACCTGACGCCGAAGCTGGCCGATTTCGGCATCGCGCAGATCTCGTCGTCCGACCTGACCCAGGCCGGCGACCTGCTGGGAACCCCCGCCTACATGGCGCCGGAGGTTCTGCGCGGCGAGAAGGCCGACCCGCGCAGCGACCTGTTCTCGGCCGGCGTGGTGCTCTACTACCTGCTGGCGCAGCGGCGGCCCTTCTCCGGCTCGGTCGCCACGGTGATGCAGCAGATCCTGTTCGTCGAGCCGCCGCCGCCGTCCCATGCCAACCCGGACCTGCCGCCGCCCTTCGACGGCCTGATCCTGAAGGCGCTGGCCAAGACGCCGGGCGACCGCTTTGCCAGCGCCGGGGAGTTCGCCGACGCGCTGCGCCGCGCGCTGGCCGTCGCCGGCACCATGCAGGCGCCGGCCCCCAGCGCCGAGCTCACCCTGTTCGGCACCGAGCTGCCGGACATCGCCCCGCCGCTCGACCGCAACGCCCTGCTGGCGGCGCTGGAGACGGCGCTGCGCGCCATCCCCGGCCAACCGATCGACGCGCGCAGGCTGGAAGAGCTGCTGGGCATGCTGGCGGACTGGCAGGCCGGCGGCGAACAGGCGACCTCGGCCGGCGAGTTGCAGCGCTGGCAGTCGCTGCTGCTCGGAGCCGGGATCGAGCCCCTGACCGAGCTGATCGTGGCGGCCGCCCCCGCCCCGCGCGCCGCCCCGGCGAGCCAGCGGCGCGACTGGATGCCGCTGGTCCGGCTGTTCGCCGCGCTGAACCGCGCGCTGGCCGGCACGCCGGCGGCCGACCGGGCCAGGATGTCGGCGGCGCGCATCGCCTTCGACCTGTCCGGCCGCTTCTTCCTCTATTCCGGCGAGCTGAACCGGGTGCTGATGGACGGCGACAATCCGGACATCCAGATGCTGTCGCTCGACTTCCTGCGGCTGGAGCTGCTTCAGCATGCGCTGGAGGAGCTGGGGGCCGAGGCCGAGCTGGCGCAGAGCCGCAGCGCCATGCTGATGTTCGCCGTCCAGGTCATCCGCAAGGTGACGCAGATCCTGCGCGCCTGCACCGACGGCAACGACGGGCTGGCCCGCTTCGGCGTCGCCATCATCCTCGCCAACATCGAGGAGCTGATCGTGATGGCCCAGCGCCTGTTCGAGACCGGCGGGCAGGCCACCGGCGGGCTGCCGCAGGACGCGGTGGCCGAGTTCATCGCCGCCGCCGGCCGGTTCGCCAGCCTGTCGGTGGAAGAGCTGCGCGGCGAGGTCGCCCAGGGAAACCTGGCTGGGGGAAACATGGCGGGCAGCGCCGACAGCTTCGCCGCCCGCCTGCGCGGTGTCGGCCAGCTCTATCTGTTCGCCACGCGGCTCACCGCGCCGGACTGCGCGCCGATGATGCACAGCCTGTCGACCATGCTCTACGGACTGGTCGCCGGGCTGACGGCCGATCTCGGCAACGCCCCGGTGTCCGACACAGGCGCCCGCGCCCGGCTGGTGGCGTTGGCCGACATGGCAAGCGGGCTCGGCTGGAGCGAGGTCGAACGGATCGCCCTGACGGCCTTGCGCCGCTGGGCGGTGGCGGGCGTGACGGCGTGACGGGACACTGGCTCAACCGATCGAAGGATGGCGGCGCATGGGGGAACGGATGGACGATACCGTGACGAACCGCCTGGACCTGGTCCTGCGCAACGAGCTGTCCGAACTGGAACGGCTGGCGGCCGCGGTGGACGAGTTCATCGAGCGCTACGACCTGCCGCCCGGTCTCGGCTTCAAGTTCAACCTCTGCTTCGACGAGTTGATCACCAACACCGTATCCTACGGCTATGGCGACAGCGGACCGCACGAGATCCGGGTGCGGCTCGAGTCGGATGCCGTGGAGATGCGGGCGGAGGTCGAGGACGACGCCGCCGCCTTCGATCCCTTCGACGAGGCGCCGCCGCCCGACCTGACCAGCGCCGTCGAAGACCGCCGGGTCGGCGGGCTCGGCGTCTTCCTGGTCAAGAAGACGATGGACCGCGCCATCTACCGGCGCGAGGGCGACCGCAATCTGGTCCTGCTGGCCAAGGCGCTTGCCTGACCGCAATCTGCGGCGGCAGCTTCGAGCGGGAAAGCGCTTCCCGCGGGAGGGTCGGCCTGCCGGGCCGGCGGATCGCCTTGCCCGCGCGCCTTGCCCGCGCGTAGACTCCTTCGTCCTCCCAATGATCCTGCGGAGGATCGTATAGATTGACCGGCCAATCTTGTGCGATTTGCAGAAAATGCCGGCAAGTCGCGCTCCATGACAATCCGGAAAAGCTGCGCGTCTCACTTTGCAGCAAACAGACACATGACAAGACCGCTGTTTTCTTGCAAAGTTATCGAGGTCGTCGGAACTGTGATGGGTCTGGTCATCGTGACCGCCCGCCGTCCGGAGATCGAAAGCGAACGCTGACGTGTGGAGTCGACGCATCATGACCGGGACGCAGTGCCAAGAGGCACGGCTGCGCCTTGGCTGGTCGACACGGATGCTGGCGAACAAGGCCGGTGTGCCGTGGTACGCCGTGATGAACCTCGATTATGGAACCGGCGAGGTCGATCCGGCCATCGTCGACGCGCTGGCCCGCGCCTTCCGACAGGCCGGCCTGGAATTGCGCTAGATGCTTCCGCCGGCATCGGCGTAACCCGCGAAAAGCCGCCGCATCCTCTCCCCCGGTGGGGAAAGGATGCGGAACGGCCCTGCTCAGCTCTTCTTCCCGGCCTTGCCTTTCCCGCCTGGCCCCTTTTCCGCCGGACGGTCGATGTGCTTGGCCGATTCGGTGTCGGGGGTGATCGGCTTGCCGGTCTCGGACACCTCCTTGGCCGCCTCCAGCGGGTCGGCGATGTCGCGGTCGGGTTCGTTGGACAGGATGTGGCCGTCGCCGGGCTTCCGGTCTGCCATCGGACTGCTCCTTCGGTAAGGTCTTCCGACGACAACAGGCGGGCGGGCGTTCCGTCCCCGCATCTCTGTCCGTCCCCCGAGACCCTGCCCGCCGCGGGAGTGGCGGCGGATACACTCCGTTACCGAATGACCGCCCGGCGGACACAGACCGGCAATGGACGCGCGTCATCCTGTCGTCATGAGATGCCCCACCGGCACCGCCGGCCGGCACCAGACCGATGAGGATGTCAGTCCATGAAGAAAGCCCTGCTTGCCGTGGCCGCCGCGATGATCGCCCTGACCACGGCGACCGGCTCCCCCGCCCTGGCCCAGGGGTGGCAGCCCGGGCCGGACGACCGTGGCGGCCCCCATCAGGGACAGCATCAGGACCGGATCCACGACCGGGACGGCCGCGACCGGGACGGCCATGGTCCGAATGCCCACAATCCGGCACCCCGCCCCGCTCCCCGGCCCGCCCCTCACCCCGCCCATCGGCCCGACTTCCGGCCGGGCCCGCCGGAGGGCCGCGGCTGGCATGCCGGCCAGCGCCTGCCAAGGGAGTGGCGCGCACAGCGCCACGTCATCGCCAAGCCCGCCGCCCACCATCTGCGCCGCCCCCCGCCCGGCCATCGCTGGGTCCGCGCCGGGCACGACGCCGTGCTGATCGTGTCGGCCTCCGGCATCATCGTGCAGATCATGCCCGGCCTGTTCCGCTGACGCTCCTCGGCAGGCAGGTCGGCGCACACGCCCATCGGCGCCTCGACCGCGGCCGGCAGGAGATGCCGGCCGCAAAAACATCCTAATCGGATACAGGAGTTGCCTTCACTCTTCTTTTAGAGGCAATTTCGTTGACATAAATGCAGAATAATTGATATTTTTGGTTGCTTTCATTTCCCTCGACGAATTTCTGCGCTTGGCACTGAAGAGTCGATAAACGAATTGATATGGAGAGTATAAGATGTCGTCCCCGCAGGAATATCTCCTTTCCTCCTACAATGTCCTGACGATCCAGCAGCCCGCCGATATCTTCTACAATTCCAAATCCTGCACCGCGGCCGATGTACCGCAGGACGACGTCGTCACCAAGGATTCCTTCCAGGAGTTCAAAGGGACCTACAAAAGCGAATACACGGCTCAGACACTTCAAACCACCTATACCAATTCGTTCGGCGTGGAATTCGAGTACGCCAAAGTCAGCGGCGACGCGCAGACCACCTACACAAGCAGCAAATACACAAAAACAACGTCCTTCAATGCAAGCTATTATTGTACCGTATCCTGCGGCGTCACCTCGCTCCGCAATCAGGACAGCGCCGACATCCTCGGCGCCTTGAAGCCGGATCTGGTGAGCGAGTTGAACGGCATCGCCAGTTCAGCCCAGGCGAAGGCCTTCACCGATCGGTGGGGCACCCATCTGATCACCGGCGTCAAGCTGGGCGGCAGCCTGTTCATCGCCATCCAGGCCGACACCAACACCGAAACCGACAAGACCGCCGTCGATGCCTCGGTCAGCGCCAGCTACAAGAATGCCGGCAGCAGCATCAACGCGACCGCTTCGGCGGCCAAGTCGGTGACGACGACATCGACGACGGTGACGGTCGAACAGACCACATCGACCGTCGGCGGCAGCGCCACGGCAGGCTTCTCGATCGATTGCAGCGACCCGTCGAGCTTCGAGACGTGGGCCGACAGCTGCTCGACCCAGACCGTGCAGGCGCTGAACAGCTCCGTCACCTTCTTCAGCCTGCTGCCGCAGGGCTCGGCGGCCCGGTCGACGCTGGAACGATATGTCCAGCTGGCCATGCTGGCCGAGAGCCTCAACCACCCGGCCTATCTGAACGCGACCGCGACGCTCCAGCCTTACAAGACCTTCTCGGTATCGGTGGCGCCGAACGAAGCGGGCGAACGGATCCTCTGCGGCGGCGCCGCGCTGTCGGAACATTCCAACAGCTTCCTGATGGGTTCCTATCCCAACCAGAACAGCGACGGCGACATCTCCTCCTGGTCCGCCGCGAGCCATGATTCCGGGGAGGCGGCGACCGGAACGCTGACCGCCTACGCCTTCGCCGTCTACGATCCCCACCGGCTTCTGACGGTGACCGTCAAACCCGGCTTCAGCCATAGCACCGCGTCGGGCGGCGACGAGGTGGGGGCGACCGTCCAGGGCCTGCTGGTGGGGGGCGGCACCAAGAGCACCGCCGAAGGCAGCAGCTCGATCAAGCTGGTCTATGCGAGCTATCCGTCGCCGGCACCAGGCAACAGCTATTACACGGAATGGATTTCCCGAAGCTGCGATTACATCAACAAGGCGAGCGACACGACCCTCACCTCCTATGCGATCGGGCTGATCCTGCCGGACGGCCTGTCGGTGTCATCGACCTTCACCCCCAACCAGACGCAACCCGCCGAATTCGGCGATTCGATCGCCGTCCTTCCGAAATCCCAATTCGTCTGCGGCGGCGGCTTCTGCCTGACATTCGTCGACAACGCCCAGAACTTCCCGACCGCCTCCTACCCGGCCGATCTCAATTCCTGGCGGGTGACCAATGTCGACGGCAACGGCAGGCATGCCAAGGCCTCGACCACCGCCTATGCCATCACCCTGAACGCAGAGGTTCCGGTCTGAGAACCTGGAGGGGGCGTCATCCGTCGCCGATGCCCTTCTGCACCAGGACCAGGAAGATCTTCTCCTCCAGCTGGTCGGGCGTGAAGGGCTTGGCGATGTAGCCGCTGACATGGTGGGCAAGCGCCTTCTTCACCGCCTCCATGGTAGCGAGCGCCGTGACCATCAGGAACGGCAGGTCGCTGTTCGTCTCGCGCACCCGCTTCAACAGGTCGAGCCCGTTCAGCCGCGGCATCATCCAGTCGCAGATGATCAGGCCGTAGCCGACACCGTCCGACCGGAAACGCTCCAGCGCCTCCTGCCCGTCGGCGGCGGTGTCGACCTGCCCGATACCGAGGTCGCGCAGGACGGAGGCGACGAGCGTGCGCGGTCCCTCCTCGTCGTCGACCACCAGCACCCGCAGGGCGGCAAGGTCGATGAAGGGCACGCCGACCATGGCCAGCGACTGGCGCAGCCAGCCCGTCCGCGCCGCCCGCTCCTTCGGGCCGGGTGCGTTCAGCAGGACATGGCGGATGAAGCGCGGCCGGTGGCAATGGCGGTAGAGCACACGCGCCACCGCCAGCCGGCTCTTGCCGGTGCAGACACCCCCCTCCCCCGCCAGCCGCACCAGATCGAGCACGGCGTCGGTCGGCGGATCGTCCTTGGCCTGGATCAGCGGGGCGAGCACGCGCTGGGTACGCAGGAAGGCGTTCTGGATATCGTCCATCTGGCCGGCGAGACAGTCCCGCTCCTCCTCGGGAAAGGCGCTGGCCAGCACCATCCGCTGGACCTCGGCCAGCCCCTTCAGCTTTTCGTTGCGTTCCTTCCAGCAATCGATGAGGCGGCCGGCGAAGTCGCGGCTGTCGAAGAAGCTCCGCAGATAGACGGTCACCGCCTTGGCCGCGGTGGGCGACAGCGGCATCTTCTGCATCACGAACAGGATGCGCAGCTTCTGCACGAAGTTGCGGCCACGGGTGATCTCGGGGACGGTGTCCTCGTTGACCAGCAGGGCGGTGCGGCGCTGGAGCGCGGCTTCGGTCCGGGCGCCGCCGGCATAGCTGCCGTCACGGTCGCGCAGGCGGGCGGACAGGTCGCTCAGCGCCAGGATCTCGCGCTGGACCGCCTCGATCCCGTACATGTCGCCGGCGCTGGAAATGGTGAAGCAGGCGGGCTTGGCCATCTCGCGGCGGAAGGCGGCGGCCAGCGCCTCGCGCAGGCCCGGCATCGGCACCCGCCGCATCAGCGCGTCCAGCCGCCGGAAGACCGGCGGCGCATCCTCCGGCATCGGCCGGTCGGCGGCGATCGGCGTCACGATCAGGTCGATCAGCGTGACGAAGGGTGCGTCCCGCGCGCAGGAGGCGGTGCCGGCGTCGCTCGCCAGGATCTCGCCCAGCAGCCGTTCGAGCGGCGCCAGCGCGTCGGGATGTTCGGTCGCCTCCGCCAGCGTCAGCAGTGCTTCGGCCTTTTCGGCGAAGTTGCGGCCGACGGCGATGTGCTGCGTCACCGCGGCGTCGAGCAGGAAGCGGCCGAGGAAGCCGCCGTTGGACAGCAGCTCCGCCGCGGTGCCGACATAGGAGTCGGGCAGGAATTCCGGCGGCGGATGCTCCTTCACCCGTTCCCTGGTCAGGCGGGCCACCTCGTTGACCAGCGGCGTCAATGCGCCCTTGCGGTCCATCGCCCGTTCGGCCTGGGTCAGGATGGCGACGAAGGTCGCGGTGTTGGACAGCGCGGTCTGGTGGCGCGGATGGTGCAGCAGCTCCGTCGCCGTCAGCGCATTCTCGTCGAGGAAGCGGCGGCAGAGCCGGCCGACGCTGTCGCGACCGACCGTGGCGTAGAAGTCGGCAGGCTCGCGGCAGCCGGCGGGAATGCCGCCGTCACCTGCGTCCGGACCAGGATTGGCGGCAGGATTGGCCCCGGGATTGGCCCCGGGATTGGCCCCGGGATTGGCGGAAAGATCCGCCGCGGGATCGGCGCCCGCGGCCTGCTGGCGGTCGGAGTCCATCTCCGGCTCACACGGCCAGAAGGTCGCGCAACGCCTGGAGCAGCCGTTCCGGCGCCACCGGCTTCATCACGATCTGCCGGCCGGCCTGCGCCGTCAGCCCGGCCGCCGTCTCCTTGGAGGCGTAGCCGGTCAGGAACAGGATGGGCAGCAGCGGGTTGCGCCCCTCCAGCGCGCGGGCAAGCTCCGGCCCGTTCATCCGCGGCATCGACACGTCGCTGACCACCGCGTCGAACAGGCCGCCGGCCCCGTCGTAACGCTCCAGCGCCTCCAGCCCGTCGGCGGCCTCGGTCACGGTGCAGCCGGCCTCCTCCAGGGCAAGGCGCAGGTAGCGGCGCACCGACTCCTCGTCGTCGACCAGCAGGATCGCCGCCCCCTCGCCCTCGGCGACCTGGAGCAGGTCGGGCCCCGGAGACGCGGCCGGCGCCGCCGGGGGATCGGCGGCGGGCAGGTACACCGCGAAGGTGGCGCCGCGCCCCTCCTCCCCTTCCAGTTCGACCGCGCCGCCGGCCTGCTGGGCGGTGCCGTAGACCATCCACAGCCCGAGCCCGGTGCCCTTGCCCGGCTCCTTGGTGGTGAAGAACGGCTCCCAGATCCGGTCGCGGATCGCCGCCGGCACCCCGCCACCCTGGTCGCTTACCCGGATCGCCACATAGCGGCCGGGCTTCAGGTCGCGATGGCGGGCGAAGAAGGCGGCGTCGGGCCGCTCCACCGTCAGCGCGATGGTCAGGGTGCCGCCGTCCGGCATGGCGTCGCGACCGTTCAGCGCCAGATTCAGCAGCGCCTGGCTCAGGGTGACAGGGTTGACCAGCGCATGGGCGGTCTCGTCGCCGGCCACGATCGCCACGTCGATCCCGGCGCTGAGCAGCGGCTTCAGGAAGACGCGCAGGTCGCGCACCAGCGGGGCGACCGCCACCAGCTCGCGCTCGTCAGCGACGCGGCGGTGCGAGAAGTCGAGCAGCTGTCCGGTCAGCGCCGCCGCCCGTTCCGACGCCTTGGCGATCTCCTGCACGCAGGTCAGCACGCGGACGGGATCGGCCGGGTTGCGTTCCGCCAGACGGGCGAATCCGCCGATGGCGGTCAGCATGTTGTTGAATTCATGGGCGATGCCCCCGGCCATCCGGCCGACCGCCTCCATCTTCTGGGCCCGCTGCAGCTCGCCCTCGACCCGGCGGCGGTCGGTGATGTCGTTCAGCACCAGCAGCACCGCCGGCTCGCCGCGATACAGGGCGGGGGTAGCCCCGACCTCCAGCCGGCGGCGCTCGCCGGACGGGCGCAGCGCGGTGCATTCCAGCCGCCGTCCGCCGTCCGCCGCTGCACCGTCGGCAAGCCTGTCGTCGAAGTCGGCCCCCTCCATGCCGGCCCTTTCCATGCCGGCGGCAAGCGTCGCCTCCAGCGTGCCGCCCTCCTCCAGGAAGCCGGCCAGCGGCAGCCCTTCCAGTGCGTCGGCGGCGATGCCGAGAATCGCGGCGGCGGCGCCGTTGGCGAAGCGAATGGCGGCGCGGTCCCAGATGACGATGCCGTAGGGCGCCAGCTCCACCAGCTGCCGGTAGCGCAGCTCGCTTTCCTGCAGGGCGGTGACGGTCTGCTTCAGCCGGGCGGTCTGGCCGGCCAGCTCCTCCTCCCGCGTCTTCAGCTCGGTGATGTCCATCAGGATCTTCACCACGCCGCCGGTACCGGTGGCATGCTCGCTGATCCGGTACCAGCGGCCATCCGACAGCCGGCCGTCCACCGGGGCGGAATGCTGGAGATGGCGGGTCAGCCGCTGTTCGACCCAAGCCCCGATGTCGCCCTCGCCCTCGAAGCCGCCGCGTTCGGCCGCCGCGCGCAGGATTTCGGAAAAGTTGCGGCCGGGGGTCAGCATGTCGGCGATGGTCGGATAGGCGCGGCGATACTGCTCGTTGCAGATCAGCAGCCGGCCGTCGGCGCTGAACAGGACGAAGCCCTCGGACACGCTGTCGATGGCGTCATGCACCACCGCCTGCATGAAGCGCGCCTCCACCAGGGCCAGCGTCTCGGCGGTGGCGTCGACGCCGCAGCCGCGATAACCGCGGAACCGCCCATCGGCCCCGTGGACCGGCACAGCGCTGAGCCGCAGCACCAGATCGCGGCCGTCCACCCCCTCGAAACTAACCTCGAGTTCCTGGAAGGGCCGGCCGGCCTCGATGTCGGCACGATATTCTGCCCAGGTCGCCGCATCGTCGACCAGCGTGCCCAGGTCGAACAGCGACCAGCCGAACACCGCGCGCGGATCGCAGCCGAGCATCGCCGTCAGCCGGTCGGACAGGTAGAGGTAACGATGATCCGGCCCGGTTTCCCAGAACCAGCCGGGAGAGGCGGCGGTGAAGTCGCGGGCACGCGCACGCATCAGCGCCAGCTCGTCCCGGGCCTGGCGCAGGGCGGCGTCCGACCGGGCCAGCGCCGCGGCGGCGGTGGCGGCAGTGGCGGCGGCAGTGGAGGCGGCGCGCCGCGCGCCCCACAGCGACAGCCCGCCGGCGGCCGCCAGCGCACCGGCCGCCGGCAAGCCGGCCTGGCCGGTGGCGGTGAGTGCGAACAGCAGGCCGAAGGCGGTCAGGCCGCCCAGCACTCCCGGAAGCGAGGCGGAAAGGCGGGAGGACGGCTGGCACCGGGGCAATGACCCGCCTGAACCCGCAGTGCGGACAGGCTCGTTGGCGTCTGCAACGTCCACGGGACCTCCATCCGGCCGGAAGGGTGACGATTCGACGATGGTCCGTCGAACCAACTCCGTCTTAGAAGGTCAGGCGTTAACAGCAAGTTTCGACGCTAACGTTCCTTCCCCTTATAGGGGCGATTTTCTGCAACCATTTGCCGCAGTGCGGCGCAAGACTTGCCGGCCGCACCACTCTTACGATGGTTGGACAGTGATACCGGCCCGGCAGCGATGGCGGTCAACCGCCGATGTCGATGTCGAACTCGCCGTCGTCTTCCGGCGCACGGCCCAACAGCAGGTCGGCGGCGTCCAGGGTCAGCGCCTCGACCTCCTCGTGGCGGTCCTCCTCGGGCAGGCGCAGGGCGTGCATCACCTGGGTCGCCAGCTGGATCAGCATGGCGCGGACGCAATCGTCCTCCGGATAGTCCAGCGCCACCACGTCCTTCAGGAAGGCGCCGAGCTGGTCCGGGCTGTTCCAGGGATGGGCGATCACGGTGTCGAAGCCGCTGGTGCCGAGGAAGACGGCGTTCAGCGCGATGGCCTGCCGGTTGATGCCGTCGACGGCCTCGTCCTGGTCGAGCCGGCCGTGCAGCGCCTCGTTGAAGGCCTCCAGGCTGAGCTCGACGAACTGATGGACCAGCAGCCGCACGACCGCCTCGTCGCCGAGGTCGTTGCGCGCCTGCGGTTGGGTCAGCACCGGCAGCGGTTGCAGCAGCGCCGCGATGATCGGCTTTGCGGATTGGGATTCCATCGCGGGCAACTCCTGTCGAAAGGCGGCCCCGGCGGTCGCGGGGCGAAGGGTCCATGGCCGGCGATAGTGCCAGAGCCGGAGGCAAAACGCAAAAAAGGCCGCCTCCCGGGGGAAGCGGCCCTTCCGGCAGGTCCGGCGTGACGCCGGACCTCGAGGGATCAGCCCACCAGCTCGGTGCCGGCGAAGAAGAAGGCGATCTCCTGCGCGGCGGTCTCGGCGGCGTCCGAACCATGGACCGAGTTGGCCTCGATCGACTCGGCGAACTCCTTGCGGATGGTGCCCTCGGCGGCGTTGGCCGGGTTGGTGGCGCCCATGATCTCGCGGTTGCGGGCGATGGCGTTCTCGCCTTCCAGCACCTGCAGGACCACCGGGCCGGAGATCATGAAGGAGACCAGGTCGCCGAAGAACGGACGCTCGCGATGGACGCCGTAGAACTGCTCGGCCTGGGCCTTCGACAGCTGAACGCGCTTCTGGGCGACGATCCGCAGGCCGCCGTCCTCGAACTTGGCGTTGATCTTGCCGGTCAGGTTGCGGCGGGTGGCATCGGGCTTGATGATCGAGAGGGTCCGTTCGACGGCCATGCTGGTGACTCCTGCGGGATTGAGGCTTTTCGCCGATTGAAAAACGCTGAGGCGCCGCCGGAAGACCGGGGCGCCGGATGGGCGGCTTTATAGAGGCGCTTGCGCGGCGCGGCAAGGCGTTCGTTGAGAGGGTATCGGCGGGCCGGCCCGCGCTGCGGGCAGCGGGCGTGTCCGGGCCGTGTCCGGGCGCGGGGATGTCAAGGAGGCGGGCCGGACATGGGTCAATCGCGTGTCATCGCCCCTGCCCCGCTTCAAATCGGCGCGCCCCCGTGCTACATCCTCGCCGCTATGCTGCACATCAATGACCTGACCTTCCGCTTCGGCGGCCGAGTGTTGTTCGACCATGCGACGGCCGTCGTGTCCAAGGGGCACCGGGTGGCGCTGGTCGGGCGCAACGGCACCGGGAAATCGACCCTGCTGAAGCTGATCTCGGGCCAGCTGCAGACCGATGCCGGCGCCGTGACGCTGCCGGCCGGCATGCGGATGGGCATGGTGGCGCAGGAGGCCCCCAGCGGCCCGACCACCCTGATCGACGCCGTTCTGGCCGCCGACACCGAGCGCACCGCCCTGCTGGCGGAGGCCGAGACGGCGACCGACCCGATGCGCATCGGCGAGATCCATGCCCGCCTCGCCGACATCGAGGCGCATTCCGCCCCGTCGCGCGCGGCGCAGGTGCTGTCCGGCCTGGGTTTCGACGCCGAGGCGCAGACCCGGCCCTGCTCGGACTTCTCCGGCGGCTGGCGGATGCGCGTGGCGCTGGCCGGCGTGCTGTTCTCCCGCCCCGACCTGCTGCTGCTCGACGAGCCGACCAACCATCTGGATCTGGAAGCCACCATCTGGCTGGAAGGCTATCTGAAGAACTACCCGCACACCATCCTGCTGGTCAGCCACGACCGCGAGCTGCTGAACGCGGTGCCGACCACCACGATCCACATCGACCAGGGCAAGCTCGTCACCTACAGCGGCAACTACGACCAGTTCCTGACCCAGCGCCGCGCCAACCAGGAGCGGCTCGCCTCGATGGCCGCCAAGCAGGAGGCGCGGCGCAAGCACATGATGTCCTACGTCGACCGCTTCCGCTTCAAGGCCAGCAAGGCCCGGCAGGCCCAGAGCCGCCTGAAGCTGCTGGAGCGGATGGTGTCGGTCACGCTGATGGAGGACGATCCCGAGGTCGTCTTCAACTTCCCTCCGCCCGACGAGCTGGCGCCGCCGCTGATCGCGCTGGAGGGGGTCAGCATCGGCTATGGCGACAAGGTGATCCTGCGGCGGGTGAACCTGCGCATCGACATGGAGGACCGCATCGGCCTGCTGGGCGCCAACGGCAACGGCAAGTCGACGCTGGTCAAGCTGCTGGCCAACCGCCTGGCCCCGATGGCCGGCGAGATGCACCGCCCGTCCAAGCTGCGCATCGGCTATTTCGCCCAGCACCAGTCGGAGGAGCTGGACCTGTCGCTGACGCCGATCCAGCAGACCCAGCGCATCATGCCGCTGGCGCTGGAGGAGAAGGTGCGCGCCCATCTCGGCCGCTTCGGCTTCCCGCAGGCCAAGGCGGAAACCAAGATCGCCAACCTGTCCGGCGGCGAGAAGGCGCGGCTGCTGCTGGCGCTGATGAGCCGGGAAGTCCCGCACATCCTGATGCTGGACGAGCCGACCAACCATCTGGACATCGACAGCCGCGAGGCGTTGATCGAGGCGATCAACGATTTCCCCGGCGCGGTGATCATCATCAGCCACGACCCGCACCTGATCGAGATGACGGTGGACCGGCTGCTGCTGGTCGCCGACGGCACGGTGCAGGCCTATGACGGCGACCTGGAGGATTACAGGCGCTACCTGCTCGACCGCGCCAAGGCGGAGCGGGCGGCGGCGAAGAGCGCGGCCGGCGGCGGCACCGCCGAGCGCGATGCCGGACCCAACAAGAAGGACCAGCGCCGCGCCGCGGCGGAGGCGCGCACCGCGCTCGCCCCGCTGAAGCGCAAGGCGACCGACGCCGAGGCGCTGGTGACAAGGCTGAGCGGGGAAAAGCGCAAGATCGAGACGAAGATGTCCGATCCGGCGCTCTACACCGGCCCGGCCGAGACGCTGACCAAGCTGCAGATCGAACTCGGCACGGTGGAGAAGAAGCTGGCGACCGCGGAGGAGACCTGGCTGGAGGCGCTCGAAGCCTATGAGAGCGCCGCCGCGGAGGCCGGCGTTTGAACGCCCGCCGGCATCTGGACGACGCCGGCGGCGAAACGCTGGAGAGCGTCATCGCCCTTCCCGTCCCCTGCGAGGCGGTGGAGGAGGAGCGCACCTCCGACGTGCTGGCGCGGTTCCGCGCCAACCTGCCGGCCGGGCGGGTCACGCTGGGCGACCTGATCCAGGCGCTGGGCGACCGGTCGCTCGGCACCATCCTGCTGGCGCTGTCGCTGCCGACCATCGCCCCGGTTCCGCTCGGCGTGTCCTGCCTGTTCGACCTGCCGATCTTGCTCTACACCGCACAGCTCGCCTTCGGCCGGCGCGGGGCCGGGCTGCCCGATTGGCTGATGCGCCGGTCGATCGGCAGCCGCATGGCGGCGCGCACGCTGGATACCGCCATGCCGCGGCTGGTGTGGATCGAGCGGATGCTGAAGCCGCGCGTCCACCGGCTGGCCCGCATCGACGAGGAACGCTGGTTCGGGCTGCTGCTGTTCATCCTGACGCTGACCTGCATCGTCCCACTGCCGCTGACCGGCTGGTTGCCGGGCTTCGCCCTGGTGCTGATCTCGCTGGGACTGATCGAGCGCGACGGCGGCGCCATCGGCGTCGGGCTTGGGCTGACCGCGGCGGCCCTGGTGTTCCTGACGCTGGTCGCCAGCAGCCTGTCATACGCAGGTCATCAACTTCTGGCAGCAACCTTGCTGTAGGACGGCCGGCGGGCCGTCCCGACCCGCAGGGAGGCTGCCTTGACCGAGATCCAGACCAAGACCCAGACCGGAACCGCGCCCGCTCCGTTCGCCGAATCCTGGCTGTTCTTCCGCCGCTGGCTGGCCGACCCGTGGGCGATGGGATCGGTCGCGCCATCCTCCCGCTCGCTGCGCCGCCGCATCACCCGCGAGATCCGCTGCGAGGCGGACGAGGCCGTGGTGGAGTTCGGCGGCGGCACCGGCCCGATCACCGCCGCCATCCTGGAGTCCGGCATCCCGGCCGGCCGGCTCTACAGCTTCGAGATCGACCGCGACCTTGCCGGCCATCTGCACCGCCGCTGTCCCGGAGTCGCCGTCATCGCCGACGATTGCCGCAAGGCGCCCGAACTGCTGGGCGAGGCGCTGTGCGGCAAGGTCGGCACCGTCGTCATCGGCATTCCGATGATCACCTTCCCGCTCGCTTTCCAGCGCGAGGTTCTGGACGCCACTTTCCGCATCCTGCGGCCGGGCGGGCGCTTCCTGCTCTACAGCTTCATGCCGCACTCTCCGCTCGACCGGACGGCGCTGGGACTGCGCGGCGAGCGGCTGGGCTTCACCCTGCGCAACCTGCCGCCGGCGTCGGTGTGGGGCTACCGCCGGGCCGAAGGGTGACAGCGGCCTTGGGACCGGTCCTGATGGCGGTCGCGGCGATCGGTTCGCCGACGGCGAGGCGGCTGGTCGGCGGTCGGGCACGCTGCGTCATCGGCGTGGTATCAGGGGCGTGGTATCAGGGGCGTGGTATCAGGGGCGTGGTATCAGGGGCGGAGGCGTCATGCCGCTTCCTCCCGTGAAACGGCGCGTTCCTGCCGCTGCCGCGAGAGGGCCACGGCGGTCAGCCAGCCGGCCGTCAGCAGAGCGGTTGCATCCACCACCATCACCGCCGTCGCCCCCAACCAGGGAGCCGCCGGATGCAGCGCCAGCCGCAGCAGCGGCAGCCCGGCATAGGCAAGGGCGAGAACGAGCAGCGCCGCCCGCTCCACCACCGGCCGGCTGCGGTCCAGCCAGGGCAGGAGATAGAACAGGACGGCGGCCCCAGACGCGGCGAGCACCACGCCGCCATGGGTCGCTCCGGTCATCAGATTGTCGGCAAGCAGCAGAAGCGGCACAAGCAGATACAGCGCGTTGTTGGCGTAGAACAGCCGACGGGACAGGGTGAGCCGGTCCTGCGGACGCCCTTCATCCTTCGCACTCCGCAGCCACAGCAGCTTCATGCCGGAATCCACGATCCACAGACAGAGCACGCCGAGCAGGCAATAGACCAGCACGGTGCCGGCACCGCCGAAGCGGGCATAGTGCAAGGGCCGCAACGCGCTTTCCACCACGCCACCCCAGCCGCCGCCCTGGCCGCCGTCGCGGGAGTCGCGCACCGTGGCGATGGTGGCGTCGGCGAGGCTGCAATAGGCGCGCAGGCTGCCGGCACCCTCACCGGCCCAGGTGAGCCGGCCGCGGGGAATGCCCTCGACCATCAGCCGGTCGCCCTGCCGTTGCAGGCGCCCGATGCGGCTGTCGGGGAAGCCCTCGGCGAAGCGGTCGAGACAGAGCGACAGGCTGTCCGGCACAATGGCGGTCACGCTGCGGCCGGGAACCATGGCCTCGTCGCCATCGTCGCTCAACAGGGCGCGGGCGGCCTTCGGGCTTCCGCCCGCCTGGAGCAGCGCGTCGAGCGGCTGGCTCGCCACCTTCAGCCCGAGGATCCCGCCGCTCAGCCCCATCAGGAACAGATAGGGGATCAGCCAGAAGCCGAACCGCTTGTGCGCGTCGCTGAGGTCGATCAGACGGGACCGGCGGCGCCAGCTCCATGCCTCGACGATCACCTTGCCATGGATGAACAGGCCGGTGCCGACCAGCAGGACGATCAGGATGCCGGCCAGCCCCATCAGGAAACGTCCGTAGGGCTTGGGCAGCAGCAGGTCGGTGTGGATGCGGCGGAACAGGGAATCCGTCAGCACGCTGTTCCACTGCGCCATGACGTCGACCGCCGGGTTGACGATCAGGTTCGTCAGGGGCGCCCCCTCTCCGAAGCGGCCAGAGAAGATGAAGAAATCCCGCAGCGGCGTCGGCGCCATCATCGTCCAGTCAAGGCCGACCGCATGGCGCGACGCCACCGCCCGCAGTGCCTCGACGGCGGTCGGGATCGGCCGCCCGGCGGCCTCCGCCAGACCCGGCATCATCCAGGGGCGCACGAAGTCGGCATAGAAGGCCAGCAGCCCGGTCCACAGCGACCAGGAGATCAGCAGGCAGAACACCAGGCTGATCAGGCGATGGATCGACAGCAGGCGGGCGGAGGTCGACTGGCTTGGCATGAACCGTCCCTAAAGGCTGTTTCCAGTCTGGCGATTTCCCGGCTGGCCGTTTCCTGACCGGCCCGGCCGCGGACCGGCGACCCAGAGCATGGCGAACCAGAGGCAGGTCCAGACCACCGGCCCGGCCACCATCACGATGTGGACTCGGTCGACCCCGCCCACGCCGGCCAGCGCGCACAGGCCGGAAACCGCCGCCAGCGACAGCGGCAGCCCGGCCAGCAGGCTGGCGAGCGAGATCAGGAACACGCGGAAGGCCTGCCTGGTCATCGCCGCCGCTCCGGCCTGGGTGGTTCGCGCAGATGGGCCGTCAGCAGGCTGCCGGTCAGCCCGATCTCCATCACCGCCAGCAGCAGGCCGGCCTCACCGCCCAGGCTGGCGACCGCCAGGGCGAGCAGGACGGCCTGGAGCGCCCAGAAGACGCCCCACAGCCGCCGACGGTCGCGCCGGTCGAGCGGATGCCGCCTAGAAATCAAGGCTGATGCCGCCATAGACGGTCCGAGGCGCGCCGACCGACACGCGGTAGGTGCCGCCCGACGCGGTCAGGTACGACTTGTCGGTCAGGTTCTTGACGCCGAGATCCAGGCGGATCTTCTTCTCGCCGACCGGGATGTAGTACCAGGCGCCGGCATCGATCAGCGTGTAGCTGCCCAACTCAAACGTATGCTGGGCATCGCCGTAACGGTTGCCGACCAGGGTCGCGCCGGCACCGAAGCCGAGGCCGACCAGCGGGCTCGACGGATCCTTGAACTCGTAGCTCGACCACAGGCTGGCATTGTGGGTCGGCACGTTGGTCGGGCGGTTGCCGTCGATGCTGCGGTCGGCGCTCTCCAGCTCGGCATCGACATAGCCGACGGCGGCGCGGATGTTCCAGCCCTCCGCCGGGTTGCCGACCACCGACAGCTCGGCGCCGCGGGACTTCTGCCCGCCGGTCAGCACGGCGACGCCGTTGACGGACTCGACCACGTTGCTCTGCTTGATGTCGAACAGCGATGCGGTCATGAACAGCCGCTCGCCCATCAGGTTGACCTTGGAGCCGACCTCGTACTGGCGTCCCTTCTCGGCCGGGAAGACCTGGGTGTCGCCATTGTAGAAATTGTGCGGCTGGAAGGTGTCGGCATAGTTGGCGAAGAAGGACACCTCCTCGAACGCCTTCCACATCACGCCTGCGGTCTTGGTCAGGTTGCGGTCGACCGGGTAGGAGCCGACCGTGGTGCCGCGGCCCAGCAGGTTCTCGACGCGGGCGCTGCCCTTGGAAAGCTCGTAGCGGGCGCCCAGCGTCAGGGTCACCGTCGGCAGCAGGCTGATGTCGGCCTGGATGAAGGGGCCGAAGTCGGTCTGCTCGACCCGGCGCGCCGTCCTCGCGGTCGGCCGGGCGCTGTTGTCGGTCAGCTGCCAGCTCGCCGGGTTGGACACGGTCCCGCCGACCTGATCGGCGCCGACATAGTTGATCCAGCTTTCCTTCTGGGTGCGGTACTCAATGCCGGTCGCGAGCTTGACCGGCAGCAGCGCCTCGAACTCACCCTTGGTCTGCAGCCGGCCGAAGACGGTGTCGAGGTTGCGGTCGTCGTTGCCCTCGACCCGGCGGACCAGCAGTCCGTTCGATCGGATGCTGCGCACCTCGGTGTGGATTTCGTCGGTGCGCTCGTGGTTGTAGAACAGCTTGCCTTCCAACGTCCATTTGTCGGAATGCAGCGGGATCGAGATGTCCGCCTCGGCCTGATGGTAGGTCGAATCGCGTTTGGTGAAGTCGGCGTCGTAGCGGGTCGAGCGCGAGACGTCGGCGACGCTGCGCAGGCTGCCGCCGGCCGGGTAGGTGATGAAGCCGCGGTCGAGCGGCCGCTTGTCCTTGCTGAATTCGTAGCCCACGGTCACGCTGGCGCCGCTCGACCCGACCCAGCTCATGGTCGGGGCGAAGAACTGGCGCTGGACCAGGGTGTCGTCGCGGAAGCTGTTGCTCGACTCAGCGCTGCCGACGATGCGGTAGGCGAAATTCTCCGACAGCGGGCCGGTGCTGTCGAACATGGTCTGCCGCTCGCCATGGGAGTCGACGTTGACCTCCAGATGGTTGCGCGCCTTCCAGCTCGGCTTCTTGGTGGTGATGTTCACCAGCCCGCCCGGCGTCATCTGGCCGATGTCGGACACCGGCCCCTTGATGATCTGGATGCTCTCGATGGTGCTGGGATCGATGCGGCTGTTGCTCTTCAGGCGGACGCCGTTGCGGTAGACGTCGTCACGGCGGCGGAAGCCGCGGATGATGTAGTCCTCGCGCGTGCCGCCATAGCCGTCGTTGTTCACGACGTTGGGGAAGTAGCGGTAGACCTCCTCCATTTCCCGGGCATGCTGGTCCTGCAGAAGCTGCTCGGGAACCACGTCGATCGTGCGGGGGATCTCGGTGATGTCGCTGCTCAGCCGGCCGCCGACGTCGGTCTGGCGACTGTCGTAGCGGGCCTGCGGCGTACCGCCGACCATCAGGGTGTCGAGGACCACCGGCGCCTCGCCGTCGGCCTGGGCGGTGCCCGCCTTGGACGGTGCCGCCGTCGCCCCTGCGGTCTGGGCCGCGGCATCGCCGGCCAGCGCGACCGGTCCGGTCAGCGCAATCGCCCACAGCAGCACGGCATGCGATGCGCCGCCCTTCAGCCCGCCCCACACGGAACCGGCTTCCGGTGGATGCATACGCCCCTTCACACTCCACGTCATCTTAACGCCCCCCATAGGCACACGGCATCGGTTGCACAATCAAAATGCGATTCAGAATTAATCGCGTTATAGGCGACTGAATCCCCCACAGATCCGGTGGCCGGCATGTCCGCGCCAGCCCTTGTCGTCCCTTTTCACTGAACGGCGTCGAGCACGTTGCGCAGGCTCAGCGGCAGCATATCGGTCCAGGCGCGCCCGATATGGGCATGACGATCGACCTTGCTACCCTCCATCCCCCCCTGCCCGCCATCCGACGGATAAGCGGTCTATAGGCCGGCCAGATCGAGTGTCGCTCTTCATCGTTGATGACACATGGCAAACACTGATCGGCATCAGCCCATGCAATTTCACACATCCAAAGCGGGATTGGTGCCCAAAAACGATATACAGCGGTTGACCCGCAACATACTCGGGCACGCCTGAATTACAATATTGAAAATGATTCTTAGTCTCATAATTAAATGCGAGATACAACCAAACATTGGCCGTATTTGCCACATCATCCACGGCCCCGTCAGCCCCGAAGCCAAGAGCTTTGGCCAAGAGCTTTGGCGGCATGGGCCGCCGCCGCGCCGGTCGGCGCGGATAGCAGCGGTCATCATCAATCACCGCTGGTATAAGGTGTCCCGCCCCGTCACCCGAACCCATCGGGAGTTCCCATGAAATTCGGCTACACCATCCTCTATGTCCCCGACGTCGCCGCCTCGCTCGCCTTCTTCGAGACGGCGTTCGGCCTGACCCGCCGCTTCCTCGCCGAGACCGGCGATTACGGCGAACTGGACACCGGCGCCACCACGCTGTCCTTCGCCAGCCAGGATCTGGCCCTGTCGCATCATCCCGCCGGCTATGTGTTCGCCAGTGCCAGCGACAGGCCGCTGGGCGTCGAAATCGCCCTGGTCACCGGCGACGTGGAGGCGGCGCACGCCACCGCGCTCGCCGCTGGCGCCACCGAACTGGCGCCGCCCAAGGCCATGCCCTGGGGACAGGTCGTGTCCTTCGTCCGCTGCCCCGACGGCACGCTGGTCGAGCTGTGCACGCCGGTCGGCGGCTGACCAAATCTCCGGGCTGACACCGTTGCCCGACGTCAACCGCCCCGCCTATGCTCGCCCCTCCCGTCCACGGCCGAGGATGACTCCCGGTGCTGTCCTTCATCCTGTCGAAGCTGCTGTGGGGACTCGTGGCGCCGGGCAATGCGCTGGTGCTGGCGGTGGTGCTGGGCGCGCTGCTGCTGCGGACGCGGCGCTGGCAGCGGGCCGGGCGGCGGCTGGTCACGCTGGCGGCGATGGCGTTGCTGCTGGTCACCTATACCGGGCTCGGCGCCCTGGTCGCGCTGCCGCTGGAGAACCGCTTTCCCCGGAGCGAACCGGAGGGCCGCATCGACGGCATCGTCATGCTGGGCGGCGCGGTCAACCCGCCGATCACCGCCGACCGCGGCGACCCCTCGCTCAACGACGCCGCCGAGCGGGTGCTGGCCTTCGCCGATCTGGTCCGCCGCCATCCGGAGGCCAAGGCGGTCTTCACCGGCGGCTCCGGCCGGCTGCTCGGGCAGGAGTACAAGGAGGACATCTCCGCCCGCGCCGCCCTGCTCCAGGCCGGCATTCCCGAGGGCCGCGTCGTCTACGAGGCGATGTCGCGCAACACCTGGGAAAACGCAGTGTTCGCCAAGGAGATGGTGAAGCCGGCAGCGGGGGAGCGCTGGATCCTCGTCACCTCGGCGATGCACATGCCGCGGTCGGTCGGCATCTTCCGCGCGGTCGGCTGGGAGGTCGTGCCCTATCCGGTCGACTACCGCACCCGGCACGATGCCAAGCCCTATCTGCGGTTCGAGTTCGCGCACAATCTGGTCATCCTCGACGATGCGGTGCGCGAGTGGATCGGCCTCGCCGCCTACCGGCTGATGGGCCGCACCGGCGAGCTGTTCCCGGCTCCCTGAGGCAGCCGGGCCGACGGGGGCGGGAGGCGGCGGCCGGGCTGTGTCATCGTGTCCGCGACCCGTTCGCAGCCATTGGCGTGGCCGTGCCACTCCGCTAGAGTGCCGCCGCTCCGGCGGTCCGTCCGGGGCGTACGGCACGGTCCGGGGAACGAGGGGTTTGGCGGATGCGTCGCTGGCGCGGGGTGAGCAGGGTGGTCGTGCTGATCGGCGTGGCGGCGCTGGCCGCCTGCGCGCAGAAGCCCGCCGGCACCAACACCGGCCTGCCGACCAGCGGCATCTACAAGGTGGGCAAGCCCTACCAGATCAACGGTGTCTGGTATTATCCCAAGGAAGATTACGGCTATGACGAGACCGGCATCGCGTCCTGGTACGGCCCCGGCTTCCATGAGAAGACCACCGCCAACGGCGAGATCTACGACCAGAACGAGCTGACCGCCGCCCATCGGACCCTGCCGATGCCGAGCCTGGTGCGCGTCACCAACCTGGACAACGGGCGCGCCGTCGTGGTGCGGATCAATGACCGCGGCCCCTATGCCAACGGCCGCGTCATCGACATGTCGCGCCGCGGCGCCCAGCTGCTGGGCTTCGACGGCCCCGGCACCGCCAAGGTCCGCGTGCAGATCCTGGCGGAGGAAAGCCGCGCCATCGCCGCCGCCGCGCGCCAGGGCACCCCCGCCCCGCTGCTGGCGGAGCTGGACGGCCCGCCGCCGAAGGCCGCCCCGCGCGGCCGGATCGAGGTCAGCGGCCCGGCCGGGCCGGTGACGATGCCCGGCGGCTCGACCGGGACCGCCCGGCCGCCCACCGTCGGCGCCCCGGTGCCGCCGCCCGCGACCCTGGCCGGCAGCATGTCGGAGGGCCGCTTCGTGCCGGCCCCGGTGGTGGCGCAATTGCCGGTGCAGGGGCACGACGCCATCTATGTTCAGGTCGGCGCCTATGGCAGCGAGGAGAATGTCGCCAAGGCCCGCGCCCGGCTGTCCGCCATCGGCCAACGCGCCAGCATCAGCCGGACGCGGTCGGCCGGAATGACCCTTCAACGCGTCCGGGTCGGTCCGCTCGACAGCGTGGACCGCGCCGACGCCCTGCTCAACCAGATCATTCAGGCCGGCCTTACGGAGGCCAAAATCGTGGTGGATTGATCCGGGCGAGCCCGTCCCACCCGACCGCTCCGCCGGACGTCCATGGCCCGAAGCCAATGGCCCGACGCCGATGACCCGGCGCCGATGGCCCGACGCCCATAGCGGAGCGCCTGTTACCGAGTGTCCTTGGAGGATTGTTGCCATGAACGCTGTTGTCGTCCGCCTGTGCGCCGTTTTCGGCCGTTCCGTCGCCGCCGCGGCCGGGATAGCCATGATGGCCGGGGCCACGATAGCCGCCGGCGCCGCCGACGCCCGGGCGGCGACGCTGGACACCATCGCCAAGCAGGCGATCCTGCTCGATCTGACCTCGAACACCGTCCTGTTCGAGAAGAACGCCGACGAGCGCATGGCGCCCTCGTCGATGAGCAAGATCATGACCGGCTACATGGTGTTCGAGGCGCTGAAGAGCGGCCGCCTGTCGCTGGACAGCACCCTGCCGGTCAGCGAACGCGCCTGGCGCATGCAGGGCTCCAAGATGTTCGTGGAGCTGCACAACAACATCAAGGTCGACGACCTGATCAAGGGCATGATCGTCCAGTCCGGCAACGACGCCTGCATCGTGCTGGCCGAGGGGCTGTCAGGCTCGGAGAGCGCCTTCGCCGAGCAGGCGAACCGCCGGGCCAGGGAGCTGGGGCTGAAGGCCAGCAACTTCGCCAACTCCACCGGCTGGCCCGACCCCAACCACTATATGACCGCCCGCGACCTCGCGCTCCTGGCCGAGCATCTGATCAAGGAATTCCCGGAATATTACCGGTATTACTCGATCCGGGAGTTCAAGTACCACGGCATCAACCAGGGCAACCGCAACCCGCTGCTGTACCGCGGCATGGATGTCGACGGCATGAAGACCGGCCACACCGATGCCGGCGGCTACGGCCTGACCGCGTCGGGCGAGCGCGAGGGGCGCCGGCTGCTGCTGGTGGTCAACGGCCTGCCCAGCATGCAGGCGCGCGCCGACGAATCGGCCCGGCTGCTGGAATGGGGCTTCCGCGAGTTCGCGTCCTACACGCTCTACAAGGGCGGCGAGACGATCGAGCAGATCCCCGTCTGGCTGGGCGAGCGCGAGACGGTTCCGGTCACCGTGCCGCAGAATCTGAGCGTCACCATGGCCCGCACCGACCGCCCCGGCATGAAGGTGTCGCTGATCAGCAACTCCCCGGTGGCCGCGCCGATCAAGAAGGGCGACACCGTCGGCAAGCTGGTGATCTCCGCCCCCGGCTTCCCGGGCAAGGAGGTGCCGGTGGTGGCCGCCCAGGACGTGCCGAAGGCCGGCATCTTCGGCCGCGCCTTCGCCGCCGCCAAGTATCTCGTGTTCGGCAACAGCCTGTGACCGGGACGACGATGACCGCCTCCGCGGCCTCTGCGGACCGTGGCCGCTTCATCACGCTGGAAGGCGGCGAGGGTGCGGGCAAGTCGACGCAATTGCGCCGGCTGGCCGACTCCCTGCGCGAGACCCTGCGTGCCCGCGGCGCCGATCTGGTGACGACGCGCGAGCCGGGCGGGTCGCCGGGGGCCGAGGAAATCCGCGGCCTGCTGGTGACCGGCGAAACCGGCCGCTGGAGCCCGGTGACCGAGGCGCTGCTGCACACCGCCGCCCGCCGCGACCATCTGGAGCGCACCGTCTGGCCGGCGCTGGAGGCCGGGCGCTGGGTTCTGTGCGACCGCTTCTTCGACAGCACCATGGCCTATCAGGGCTACGGGCTCGGGCTCGGGCGCGAGCTGGTGGAGACTTTGCAACGGGCGGCGCTGGGTGGCTTCCGCCCCGACCTGACGCTGATCCTCGACATCGAGGTCGAGACGGGACTGCGCCGCGCCGCGTCGCGCCATGGCGGCGAGGACCGTTACGAGCGGATGGACATCGGATTCCACCAGCGGCTGCGCGACGGCTTCCTCGACATCGCCCGCCGCGAGCCGGAGCGCTGCGCGGTGATCGACGCCGATGCCGATCCCGACACCGTCCAGGCGCGGATCCGGGACGCGGTGTCCGCCCGGCTGGGGCTGCGGTCGTGAGCAAGGCACGCGGCACCGCGGCCGCCGCGCCGGAGGCGGAGGAGACGCTGGCCCCGCGCCGCAATCCCGACCTCGCCGGCCATGACGAGGCCGAACGGCTGCTGCTGGAGGCCTGGAATTCCGGCCGGCTGCCGCATGCCTGGCTGATCGGCGGCACCCCCGGCGTCGGCAAGGCGACGCTGGCCTTCCGCTTCGCCCGCTTCGTCCTGGCGCAGGAACCGCATGGCGACAGCCTGTTCGGCGGGGCCGCTCCGGTGACGTCGCTGCACATCCCGCCTGAGCATCCGGTGTTCCGCCGGGTCGCGTCGGGCGGCCATGCCGACCTGCTGACGGTGGAACGCCAGCGCGACGAGAAGAAGGACCGGCTGAAACGCGACATCGCCGTCGACGACGTGCGCAAGATCGGCCCCTTCCTGCGCCGCACCTCCTCGGAAGGCGGCTGGCGCGTTGCGGTGATCGATGGCGCCGACCGCATGAACCTGAGCGGCCTGAACGCCATCCTGAAGATCCTGGAGGAGCCGCCGCCCGGCGCCCTGCTGCTGCTGGTCAGCGACAATCCGGGCGGCATGCTGCCGACCATCCGCTCGCGCTGCCGCAAGCTGACGCTGAAGCCGCTGGAAGAGGACGCCGTCGTCGCGCTGCTGGGGCAGCACCGCCCCGACATCGCCGAAGAGGACCGCGCCGCGCTCTCCCGCCTGTCGGAGGGCAGCGTCGGCCGCGCCATCGATCTGGCCGATGCCGGCGGGCTGGCGCTCTACCGCGAGATGGTCGGGCTGCTCTCCGCCCTGCCCCGCCTCGACATCGCCGCCGCCCACGCCTTCGCCGACAAGCTGACCCGCAAGCAGGATGACGGGCTGTACGAGACGGCAACCGAGTTGCTGGTCTGGTGGCTGGCCCGCTTCGCCCGTTCGCTCGCCCGGGGGGCCTGGCCGGCGGAGGTGGTGGCGGGCGAGGCCGCGCTGATGACCCGGCTGGCCAACGCCCGCGGTCTTGAACGTTGGGTGGAGGTGTGGGAAAAGGTTCAGCGTCTTTTCGCGCGCGCGGAATCCGCGAACCTGGATCGCAAGCAGGTGCTCCTGAACGCCCTGGCGGCGCTGGAAACGGCCGCCGCCTAGCGTCGGTCCACCTGCCGGGTAACCTTGATTGGAAAGAAAGTGCCGCAAATGGCCGGGCCGAAGACCTTCTACCTGACGACGCCGATCTATTACGTGAACGACGTGCCGCACATCGGCCACGCCTACACGACGCTTGCCTGCGACGTCCTCGCCCGGTTCATGCGGCTCGACGGCTATGACGTGAAGTTCCTGACCGGCACCGACGAGCATGGCCAGAAGGTGGAGAAGTCGGCGGAGAAGGCCGGCATCCCGCCGCAGGATTTCACCGACCGGGTGTCGCAGAACTTCCGCGATCTCGTGTCGCTGATGAATTATTCCAACGACGACTTCATCCGCACCACCGAGCCGCGCCATGTCGCGTCGGTGCAGGCGCTGTGGACGGTGCTGAAGGACAAGGGCGAGATCTATCTCGGTTCCTATGCCGGCTGGTATTCGGTCCGCGACGAGGCCTTCTACGGCGAGGACGAGCTGACCACCAGCCCGGCCGGCAAGAAGATCGCCCCGACCGGCGCCGAATGCGAGTGGGTGGAGGAGCCGTCCTACTTCTTCAAGCTCTCGGCCTGGCAGGACCGGCTGATCGCGTTCTATGAGGCGAACCCGGATTTCATCGCCCCGGCCGGCAAGCGCAACGAGGTGATGGCCTTCGTCAAGTCGGGGCTGAAGGATCTGTCGGTCAGCCGCACCACCTTCAAGTGGGGCATCCCGGTGCCGGGCGACGACGCCCACATCATGTATGTCTGGCTCGACGCGCTCGCCAACTACATCACCGCCGTCGGCTATCCCGACACGACCGGCGAGTATGCCAAGTATTGGCCGGCCGACCTGCACATGGTCGGCAAGGACATCCTGCGCTTCCACGCCGTCTATTGGCCGGCCTTCCTGATGGCCGCCGGGCTGGAGCCGCCGCGCCGCGTCTTCGCCCATGGCTGGTGGACGATCGAAGGCCAGAAGATGTCGAAGTCGCTCGGCAACGTCATCGCGCCGGAAACGCTGGTCGACACCTACGGCCTCGACCAGACGCGCTATTTCCTGCTGCGCGAGGTGCCGTTCGGCAATGACGGCGACTTCTCGCACAAGCAGATGGTCAACCGGATCAACGGCAACCTCGCCAACGATTACGGCAACCTCGTGCAGCGCGTGCTGTCGATGATCGGCAAGAACTGCGGTGCCGCCGTGCCGGTGCCGGGCGCCTTCACCGAGGCGGATAACGCGCTGCTCGGCGCCGCCTACGGCATGCTCGACATCGTGCGGGCGGAGATCAAGGCGCAGGCCTTCCACAAGGCGCTCGACGCCATCTGGGCGGTGGTCGGCGACGCCAACCGCTATGTCGACGAACAGGCCCCGTGGGCGCTGAAGAAGACCGACCCGGCGCGCATGGCGACCGTGCTCTATGTGCTGGCCGAGACGATCCGCCATCTCGCCATCCTGACCCAGCCGGTGATGCCGGACGCCTCTGCCCGCATCCTCGATTTGCTGGCGCTGGGGCCGGACGCGCGTGGCTTCGGCAGCTTCGGGCCGTCGGGCGCGCTGGCCGCCGGCACGCCGCTGCCGTCGCCGCAGGGCGTCTTCCCGCGTTACGTCGAAGAACCCAAGGCCTGAGTTCCGGAATGCTCGTCGACAGCCATTGCCATCTCGACTTCCCCGATTTCGCCGAGGAGCTGGACGCGGTCGTCGACCGCGCCCGGCAGGCCGGCATCGGACGGATGGTCACCATCTGCACCTACATCAGCCGTTTCGACCGCATCCTGGCGGTGGCGGAGCGCTATGACGACATCCTCTGCACGGTGGGCGTCCATCCCCACCAGGCGGCGGAGGAGTTCGCCATCACCACGACCGAAAGGCTGGTGGAGCTGTCGCGCCACCCCAAGGTGATCGGGCTGGGCGAGACGGGGCTCGATTACTTCTATGACAAGAGCCCGCGCGACCAGCAGCAGGAGTGCTTCCGCCGGCACATCCGTGCCAGCCTGGAAACCGGCCTGCCGCTGATCGTCCATACCCGCGATGCCGACGACGACACCATGCGCATCGTCAAGGAGGAGTCCGCCGGGCAGACGGTGAAGGGGCTGCTGCACTGCTTCAGCTCCGGCCGCGCCCTGGCGGAAGAGGCGCTGGAGTACGGCTTCACCCTGTCGCTGTCGGGGATCGTCACCTTCAAGAAGTCGGAGGAACTGCGCGCCATCGTGAAGGACGTGCCGCTCGACCGCATCCTGGTGGAGACCGACGCGCCCTATCTCGCGCCGATCCCCTTCCGCGGCAAGCGCAACGAGCCGGCCTATGTCACCCACACCGCGGCCTGCGTCGCCGAGGTGAAGGGGGTCACGGCGGCGGAACTGGCGCGGGCCACCACCGAGAATTTCTTCCGCCTGTTCGACAAGGCCACCATCGACACGGCGGCTGCATGAGTGTGGACGGCGCATCACCCGGCCCGGACGGCGGTGGGTCGATGCGCGTGACCATTCTTGGCTGCGGCGGGTCGCGCGGGGTGCCGGTGATCGCCGGGGTGCCCGGCGGCCAGTGGGGCCGTTGCGATCCGGCCAATCCGAAAAACCGGCGGATGCGCCCGTCGGTGCTGGTCGACCAGGGCGGCGTCTCCGTCCTGGTCGACAGCTCGCCCGACCTGCGGCAGCAGTTGCTCGACAGCGGCTGTGCCCGGTTGGACGCCGTGCTGTGGACCCACCAGCATGCCGACCATTGCCACGGCATCGACGAGCTGCGCGAGATCTGCCGCCAGATGCATGCCCCGATCGACGCCTATGGCTGGGATGAGCATCTGCGCGACATCGAGGTCCGCTTTCCCTATTGCTTCGACCCGCTGCCGGACGGCTATCCCTTCTACCGGCCGGTGCTGAAGGCGCACCGGATCGACGGGCCGTTCACGGTGAAGGGGCTAAAGATCACGCCGTTCGAGCAGGACCACGGCTATATGCGGACGGTCGGCTACCGCTTCGGCGGCTTCGCCTATTCGACCGACGTGGTGCGGCTGGACGAGCGGGCCTTCGAGGCCCTGGCCGGGGTGGAGACCTGGGTGGTCGATTGCGGCCGGCTGGAGCCGCCGCATCCGGTGCATGCGCATCTGGCGCTGACGCTGGAGTGGATCGAGCGGGTGCAGCCGCGGCGGGCCTACCTGACCCACATGGACAACAGCATGGATTACGACAGCCTGCGCCGCATCCTGCCGGCGGGTGTCGAGCCGGCTTACGACGGGCTGGTGATCGAGGTGTGAAGGGGGATGCCCCCACCCTTCCCATGGCGATGCCATGGGCCCCTTCCCTCCCCCGCCTTCGGCAGGAGAGGGAGGAGAGCAGAGAGCGGCGGCAGTTCCCTCTCCCGCCGAAGGCGGGGGAGGGTTAGGGAGGGGGCAAAAACCTGAAGCAGACTGCCCTTACTTCTTCCTCTCAAGCGGCGGGGCCGCGTAGATGAAGCGGTCGAAGCTGTACTCGGCGACGCGGAACCACAGATATTCCTCCTCGCGGAACTTCTTCCACGCCTCGTAGACCTTGCGGAACTTCTCGTTCTTCGCGGCCTCGTCCTCATAGACCTCGATGGCGGCCTGATAGCAGGCCTGCATCACCTCGTTCGGGAAGGGGCGAAGCTGAGTGCCGGCGGCGACCAGACGCTTCAGCGCGGTCATGTTCTGGACGTCGTACTTGCCCAGCATGTCGAGCGTCGCGTCGGCGCAGGCCGCCTGCAGCGCCGCCTTGTAGGCCGGCGGCAGGGACTCGTACTTCTCCTTGCCGAACAGCATGGAGACCTGCGGGCCGCCTTCCCACCAGCCGGGATAGTAGTAATACTTGGCGACCTTGTGGAAGCCGAGCTTCTCGTCGTCATAGGGGCCGACGAACTCGGCGCCGTCGATGGTGCCCTTCTCCAGCGCCGGATAGATGTCGCCGCCGCCGATCTGCTGCGGCACGACGCCCAACTTGGCCATGATGGTGCCGGCATAGCCGCCGATGCGGAACTTCAGGCCCTTCAGGTCGTCGACGGTCTTGATTTCCTTGCGGAACCAGCCGCCCATCTGGGTGCCGGTGTTGCCGGCGCCGATGGCGACCAGATTATGGCCGGCGAAGAACTCGGCCATCAGCTCCTTGCCGCCGCCATGGGTCATCCAGGCGTTCTGCTGGCGGGCGTTCAGACCGAACGGCATCGCCGCGTCGAAGGCGAAGGTCGGATCCTTGCCGACATAATAGTAGGAGACGGTGTGGCCGCACTCGATCGTGTTGTCCTTGACCGCATCCAGCACCTGGAGCGCCGGCACGATCTCGCCAGCCGCGAAGACGCGGATCTGGAACTTGCCGTCGGTCAGCTCGGCCACGCGCTTGGCCACGAACTCCGCACCGCCATAGATGGTGTCGAGGCTCTTGGGAAAGCTGGAGGCGCAGCGCCACTTGATTTCGGGCGCCGTCTGCGCGATGGCGGGGGCCGCGAGCGTGCTGGCAGCGACGCCCACACCGGCGGAGGTCAGAAATGCACGACGTTTCATCAAGAAGCTCCCTTGTCCATTCTCTGTTCAGCGTTTTTGTCGTTATGCGTTCTTATCGCTTTGCATTCACAGCGCCGGCCCGGCTGTTCGCCGGCCCGGACCCGGCCGCACCAAATCCCTCACGGGACCGGACAGCGCCGGGTGAGCGGGGAAAGTGGGAATGGTTTGGAATGCACGCTCGACCAACCCGGACGGCGCACCGAGGGAAACCGCGGACGGGCGGGCGGGCGCCAGCGCAAGGGCACCCCCACCGGTCACGCGGTTTCCGACGTCGATGTGCGTTTCCTCCCGTCCATCCGGGCTTGCCGCCGGCCTTGTCGGCCGATCCGTCCCAGCTTTCTTTTGCTTGCCGGATTATGCAGGAAGCAAATGGTCGCAATCAAGCACGAAGCGGAATTGAATATAGTATTTCAGAGGTTTAAGGCTGCGACGCGAAGCCGCGGCAGGGCATCGGCCCCGATGCTGCGCACGGCCGGCGCGACGGCGCGTCCCGCCCGCCCCGCCGCCTCCGTACAACCCGCCGGGCGCTCGCAATCGCCGGCAGGCTCCCCATCTCTTTCGCACCGGCGAACCCTGCTCCCGGCAGCCATCCGCCGCGGCGCAGGAAAAACGCCGTGCCCCGGCCGGAAGCGATGAAACCGGGACCGGGCCGGGGTGTTGACGATGACAGGGCGGCCATTCGCAGGTTGAACGACCATGACCGACGCAAGCATGGCAGACGAGGCGAAGGGGGCGGCGGCACGCGATCTGCGGCTCGACTTCTTCCGCGGGCTCGCCCTGTGGTTCATCTTCGTGAACCACATCCCGGCGAACCAGATCTCATGGGCGACGCCGCGGAATTTCGGGCTGAGCGACGCCACCGAGATCTTTGTCTTCATCTCCGGCTACACCGCGGCCCTGGTCTATGGCCGGACACTGCAGGGACAGGGGCTGCCGATGGCGGGGGCGCAGGTGCTGCACCGCTGCTGGTCGCTCTACGTCACCTACATCATCCTGTTCTTCGCCTTCACCGCCCAGATCGCCTACACCGCCCGCGCCTTCGACAGCCCGCTGTTCGCCGAGGAGATGGGCATCGCAGGCTATTTCCAGGATCCGGTGGGCGCCCTGACCCAGGCGCTGCTGCTGAAGTTCCGCCCGGCGAACCTCGACGTGCTGCCGCTCTACATCGTGCTGCTGCTGGCCTTCCCGCTGCTGCTGCCGGCCCTGCGCAGCCGGCCGCTGGCGGTGCTGGCCGGGTCGGCCGCGCTCTATGGCGCCGCCCGGCACTGGGGCTGGAACCTGCCGACCTATCCGGATGGCGGCGTCTGGTACTTCAACCCCTTCACCTGGCAGTTCCTGTTCGTGCTCGGCGCCGTGCTGCAGGGCCGGCCCGACCTGCGCGCCGCGGCGACCCGCTTCCGCCGGCCGGTGGCGCTGGCGGCGGCGGCGGTCCTGCTGGCGAGCCTGTTCCTGGCGCTGTCCTGGAAGTTCGCCCCGCTCCACGCGCTGATCCCGGTCGCGCTGACCGAGATCCTCTACCCCATCAGCAAGACCGACCTCGACCCGCTCCGGCTGCTCCATTTCTTCGCGCTGGCCTATCTCGTCCTCCGGCTGGTGCCCGCCGACGCGCCCTGGCTGGGCGGGACGCTGGCCGCCCCGGTGCTCGATTGCGGGCGGCAGTCGCTGCCGGTGTTCTGCCTGGGCGTGCTGCTGTCCTTCGCCGGGCAGACGGTGCTCGTCCATGTCAGCGGCTCGCTTTCCGCCCAGTTCCTTGTTACCGTGCTCGGCATCGCCGCGATGGTGCTGCTGGCCCGTTTCCTGGGCTGGTACCGCTCTGCCGGACGGGTCCGCCGCCCCAAGGCCGCGTCCGCCGGAAAGCTGAGCGCATGAGCGGTGCCAGGAGCGCGCGCGTAAGGGAGCGCATGGGGAACGGATGAGACGACAGGTTCGGCGGTCGCCGGCCGCTGCGGCCATGCTGCTGGCGGCCATGGTGCTGGCTGTGATGGTGGCGGGCGCGCGTACCGAGGCCCGCGCCGGCATGCCGGCCGATCCAGCCTGCGCCGTGCCGGACAGCGTCCTCGCCCCCGGCGAAGCCTTGCCACGGGTCGCATCCCGGCTGGCCGAAGACCGGACGCTGTCCATCCTGATCGCCCATTCCGCCAAGCCGAACCCGAAGCCCGGCATCGTCGGCTATCCGGTCCGACTGGAGGAGGAGTTGAAGCGCCGCCTGCCCGGCCTCGACATCCGCATCTCCGTGCTGAGCCTGCCCGGCGAGGCGGCGCCGGCGATGGTCGCGCCGCTGGCCCGGGCGGTGGAGGAGCGGCGGCCGGCGCTGGTGGTCTGGCAGACCGGCACCGTGGACGCGATGCGCAGCCTCGATCCGGAGAGTTTCGGCATCGCGCTCCAGAACGGCATCGCCGAAGTACAGCGGCGCGGCGCCGATATCGTCATCATGGACATGCAATACAGCATGCACACGGCGCAGTTGATCGACTTCGCCCCCTACGTCTCCTACATGTCCTGGCTGGCACAGAGCTCGGACGTCTTCCATTTCCCGCGCTACGACATCATGCGGCACTGGGTCGAGGACGGCCGGGTCGACTTCGCCGACGAAGGCGACGAGGCAAAGCGCCGTTCTTATGATTTCGTTCACCGTTGCATCGGACAATTGCTGGCGGAAAGCGTCGCCACGATGGTCGACCGACGCAACGGAGCCGGTCATTGAGCCCTGCCCTGCCTAAGCCCGTCAGATCCAGCGCCCGATCGGGTGCCCGCGCCCGTGCCTTCGCGCCGATCGCCGCCGCCATCCTGTCTGCCGCCACCCTCTCCGCCGCTCCGGCGGCGCGGGCCGCCGACGCCGCGCCGCCGCCGGTGCAATGCCAGCTTCCGCGCGGCGCCGCGGCGCTCTCGGCGCCGCTGCCGCTGCTGTCGCGGCGCATCGCCGCCGGCGAGCCGATCCGGATTGTCGCCATCGGCTCCTCCTCCACCGCCGGGGCGGGGGCGAGCGGTCCGGACAAGACCTATCCGGCCCGCCTCGCCCATCACCTGCGCAACCGCTTCGGCATGGCCGACATCGCGGTGCTGAACCGCGGGATCAACGGCGAGACCGACGACCAGACCGAGAAGCGGATCGACGCCGATGCGCTGGCGGCAAGGCCGGATCTGGTCATCTGGCAGGTCGGCGCCAACACGGTGCTGCGCGACGGCGACCAGGGGCTTAGCGAACGCTCGGTGCGCCAGGGGGTCGAGCGGCTGCGCGCCGTCGGCATCGACGTCGTGCTGATGGATTTGCAATACGCCCCGAGGATGGTGGAGAAGGCCGGCGTCGCCCCGATGCTGGCGCGCATCGCCGACATCGCCGCCGACGAGCGCGTCGGGCTGTTCCACCGTTTCGCGGTCATGCGCTCCCTGGTGGACTCGCGCCGGATGACCGTCACCGACCTGATCGGGCCGGACGGCGTGCACCAGAATGACGGCGGCTACGACTGCGTCGCCAGCATGCTGGCGGTCGGCATCGAGGATGCCGTCCGCGTCCACAACAGCGGGCTGGCGCGGTAGGACGCGCCGCCCACCGCTGCAACACTTATCGCTGCATCAGGGCGCTTTCCTTGCCGCAGAGGAAGAACACCTTCGAATAGACCTTCAGCAGCGCGTCGGTCAGCGCCTGGACCTCGGGGCTGCCCATGGCACGCGGCTTGGCCGGGTCGACATGCAGGACGCAGCTGTCCTTGACGTCGTTGAAGGCGGCCAGCGCGTGGATGCGGTCGGGGCGGAACTCCTCGGGGAAATTCTCGTCCATCAGCCAGAAGCACTGGAAGTTCCGGCAGGATTGCGGCCGGTCCTCGTAGATCGAGCAGCCCTTGCCCTGGTCGCAGGACGCGCACCATTTGGCCGACGGCTTCTTCAGTTCCGGCACCCCCATCAGCTTGCAGCACAGGGTGCATTCCCCGCAATCGCGGTCGGACATAACGGGATCTCCAAAAAACAGGTCAGGCCGGCGCCGGCAGGGCCGCGCAGACCTCGGCGGCCAGCAGACGCTCCACCGCCTCCGGCAGGGCCGGGCGGGCGAAATGGAAGCCTTGCGCGTATTTGCACAGGATGCCGCGCAAATACACCGCTTCGTCCGCCGTTTCCACCCCTTCCGCCACGGTGTCGAGCCGCAAAATGGTGGCAAGCCCGGCGATGACCTGGACGATGGCGGCGTTGCTCTCCCCCATCGACACCGCACGGACGAAGCTGCGGTCGATCTTCAGCACATCGACCGGCAGCTTGTGCAGGTAGGCCAGCGACGAATAGCCGGTGCCGAAATCGTCGATCGAAATCCGCACGTCCATGTCGCGGATGCTCTGCATCAGCATCCGGCATTCGTCCGGATCCTTCATCAGCAGGCTTTCGGTCACTTCCAGCTTCAGGCTCGACGGCGGGATCGGCACGGAGTCCAGCAGGTCGCGCACCGCGCCCACCAGATCGTCGTCGCGGAACTGGCGGGTGGAGACGTTGACGCTCATGAACAGCGGCACCGCGCGGGGAAAGCGCGCCTGCCAGGCGGCGAGCTGCCGCACCGCCTCGCCCAGCGCCCAGCGGCCCATCGGCGCGATCAGCCCGGTCTCCTCCGCCAGCGGGATGAATTCGACCGGCGAGACCAGCCCGCGGTCGGGATGGTTCCAGCGCATCAGCGCCTCGAACCCGGCGATGGCGCCGGTCTCCAGCAGCACGATCGGCTGGTAGTGCAGGCAGAGCTGCCCCTGCTCCAGCGCGGCGCGCAGGTCGGCCTCCATCCGCATCGCCGCCATCGCCTGCCGGCGCAGGTTGGCGTCGAACACGTCGATGCGCGCCCGCCCGCCGCTCTTGGCGCGGTACATGGCGAGGCTGGCGTCGCGCAGCATGTCCTCCGCCCGCTCGTAGCCGGTCTGGCTGAGCGCCACGCCGATCGAGGCGGTCATCACGATGTCGCGCCCCTCCTCCTGCGGGACCGGGCGGGAGATGGCGCGGGCCATGCGCTCGGCCGCCTCCAGCGCGTCGCCGGCATCGTCCAGTTCGTCCAGCAGCACGGCGAACTCGTCGGCAGACAGGCGGGCCAGCGTGTCGCCAACGCGGCGGTTCACGTCCAGCCGCTGGGCGACGACGCGCAGGACACGGTCGCCGGTGCTGCTGCCGAGCGCGTCGTTGATCGCCTTGAAGCGGTCGAGATCGACGATGATCACCGCGAAGGGCCGGGCGCCGGCACGGCGGTTGCGGTCCAGCGCCTGCCCGATGCGGTCGAGCAACAATGTGCGGTTCGGCAGGCCGGTCATGCTGTCATGGACGGCATTGAACAGGATCTGCTGTTCGGCCTGCTTGCGCGCGGTGATGTCGGTCATCGAACCGGCCATACGGACGGCGCAGCCCCTGTCGTTGCGCACCGCCAGCCCGCGCACCAGCATCCACAGCTCGGTGCCGGTCTTGCAGCGGATGCGGAACTCGTGCTGAAGGTGGGGACGCTCGCCGGCCACATGGAGGTTGATGGCAGTGCGCAGCCCGTCCAGGTCGTCGGGCAGCACACGCTGGAACCATTCGTCGACGGTGCCGGCGATCTCCGCATCGTCGAAGCCCAGCATCGCTTTCCAGCGCGGCGAGTAATAGACCTCGCCGCTGTCGAGATGCCAGTCCCACAGCCCGTCGGCCGCCCCGGCGGCGGCGAGCGCATAGCGCTCCTCGCTCTGGCGCAGGCGCTGCTCGGCGGTCTTGCGGTCGGTCACGTCGGCCTGGCTGCCGACCAGCCGGATCGGCTTGCCGGCATCGTCAAGCACGGCGATGCCGCGGCAGGCCATCCAGCGGGTGGCCCCGGCGGCGTTGCGCATGCGGTATTCGACCTGGAAGGCCGCGTCCGCAGCCGGCTCCCCGTCCGGATCGGTGTCCGGATCGGCCGCCGCCATCCCGGCCAGCGCATCGGTCAGGATCCTCCGGTCGGCCGGATGGATGCGGCCCAGCCATTCCCGCGGATGGTCGGTCAACTCCCCCGGCACCAGCCCCAGCAACGAGGCCCAGCGCGGAGAGTAATAGACGCGGTCGGTGACCAGATCCCAGTCATAGAGCCCGTCGTTGCTGGCGGCTGCGGCGAGCGAATAGCGCTCCTCGCTGCGGCGCAGCTCCTGCTCGGCATGCTTGCGGTCGGTGATGTCGGCGACGGAGCCTACCAGCCGGACCGGCATGCCGGCATCGTCCATCACCGCCATGCCGCGGCAGACCAGCCAGCGCCAGCGCGGCTTGGCGCCATTGGCGGAAGGGGCGGAGAAATCGGCGCGACGGACGCGATGCTCGATCTGGAAGGGAACCGACAGCCCGACCATCTGTGCCTCGAACGAGGCGTGCAGCCAGTCGACATCCTCGGGATGGACCAGCGACAGCCAGTCGTTCGGCCGGTTGGCGTCGCGGCCGGTGTCGCCCGGGGCCAGCCCGAGAAAGCCCTTGAAGCGGGGGGAGAGATACAGCGTGTCGCTGCGCAGATCCCAATCCCAGACGCCTTCGGAGCCAGCCATTTCCGCCAGCAGATATCGGTCGATGTTGGTGTTCAAAGACCCCTCGTCGGCCCCGGTCTGCGATCAGCGATCAGCGATTGGCGGGGCGACCCACCAGCGAGGTGCAATTCTAGGGCGAGTCTGGTGAAGAAAACATGAATGCCCCCCGCGAATGCATCCGCTTGCCCCAACCCGGCAGCGTCACGAACGGTTCCCTTCGAGAAATTTTTTCCTATATTAGGATAAACCGCTGCCTCCACCTGCGAACGGCCCCCAATGGACTGGTCCGATCAGGGAATCGTTCTGTCGTCCCGCCCGCAAGGCGAAGGCTCCGCCGTCGCGACGCTGCTGACGCGCGATCACGGCCGCCATGCCGGCATGGTGATGGGCGGCCGCTCCGCCCGCCAGCGCGGCACGCTGGAGCCGGGAACCCTGGTCGCCGTCCGCTGGCGCGGGCGCCTGCCCGAACATCTCGGCCATTTCACCCTGGAGCCGGTCAAGGGCTATGCCGCCGGCTTCTTCGACGACGCGCAGGCGCTGGCGGCGCTGATCAGTGCCTGCGCCCTGGTCGAGGCCGCCCTGCCCGAGCATGAGCCGCACCCGGCGCTGTTCGACGGGCTGCTCACCCTGTTCGGTCTGCTCGACGGCCCGGCCTGGGCCGAGACCTATGTCCGCTGGGAGATCGGGCTGCTGGCCGAGCTTGGATTCGGGCTCGACCTCGACCGTTGCGCGGTGACGGGGGCCAACGACTATCTCGCCTTCGTCAGCCCGCGCACCGGCCGCGCGGTGACCGCCTCGGTGGGCGAGCCCTACCGCGACCGGCTGCTTCCCCTGCCCGATTTCCTGGCCGGGCGTGGCGGCGGCGGCCCCGCCGCGGTCGCCGACGGGCTGCGGCTGACCGCGCATTTCCTGGAGCGCCACGTCCTGAACGGCCCCCTGCCGCCGGCGCGCGACCGCTTGAGGGAACGTTACGCGAACGCGGTAGCGCGCGCCGGCTTAAACTGCTAAACCCCCCTGATCATGAAGCCGCAAAACCCCGCCTCCGAGATCCTGGAAAAGCCGCTGGCCGACGCGCTCGGCGAGCGCTATCTCAGCTATGCACTGTCCACCATCATGTCGCGCTCGCTGCCCGACGTGCGCGACGGGCTGAAGCCGGTGCACCGACGCCTGCTGTTCGCCATGAGCCAGCTGCGGCTGGAGCCGACGACTCCGCCCAAGAAGTCGGCCCGCGTCGTCGGCGACGTGATCGGCAAGTTCCACCCGCACGGCGACAGCTCGGTCTACGACGCGCTGGTGCGGCTGGCGCAGGATTTCTCCGTCCGCTATCCGCTGGTCGACGGCCAGGGCAATTTCGGCAACATCGACGGCGATAACGCCGCGGCGATGCGATACACCGAAGCCCGCCTGACCGAGGTGGCGAAGGCGCTGCTGGAGGGCATCGACGAGGATGCCGTCGATTTCCGCCCGACCTACGACGGCGACGGCGACGAGCCGGCGGTGCTGCCGGCCAACTTCCCCAACCTGCTGGCCAACGGGTCGAGCGGCATCGCGGTCGGCATGGCGACCAACATCCCGCCGCACAATGTCGGCGAGATCTGCGACGCGCTGCGCCACCTGATCAAGCACCGCGATGCGCCGATCGAGACGCTGGTCGGCTTCATGCCCGGCCCCGACTTCCCCACCGGCGGCGTGCTGGTCGAGTCGCGGGAGAATGTGATCGAGGCCTACCGCACCGGCCGCGGCGCCTTCCGCCTGCGCGCCCGCTGGGAGGTCGAGCGGCTGGGCCAGGGCACCTGGCAGATCGTCGTCACCGAGATGCCCTATCAGGTGCAGAAGGCCCGGCTGGTCGAGAAGATCGCCGAGCTGCTGCTGGCCAAGAAGCTGATCCTGCTGGACGACGTGCGCGACGAATCGGCGGAGGACGTCCGCCTCGTCCTGGTGCCGAAGAACCGCAACGTCGATCCCGAGGTGCTGATGGCCTCGCTGTTCCAGGCCACCGACCTGGAAATCCGCTTCTCGATGAACATGAACGTGCTGGGCGCCGATCATGTGCCGCGGGTGATGAACCTGCGCGAGGTGCTGCAGGCCTTCCTCGACCACCGGCACGAGGTGCTGGTCCGCCGCTCCAACCACCGGCTGCGGCAGATCGACCACCGGCTGGAGGTTCTCGGCGGCTATCTCGCCGCCTACCTGAACCTCGACGAGGTCATCCGCATCATCCGCGAGGAGGACGAGCCCAAGCAGGAGCTGATCCGCGCCTTCACCCTGACCGATGTCCAGGCCGACGCCATCCTCAACATGCGCCTGCGCAACCTGCGCAAGCTGGAGGAGATGGAGATCCGCCGCGAGCACGAGGCGCTGACCACCGAGAAGAACGGCCTGCTGGAGCTGCTGGGCGACGAGACCCTGCGCTGGAAGCGCATCGCCGAGAGCGTGGCCGAGATCAAGAAGAAGTTCGGCGCCGGCGCGCTCGGCAAGCGGCGCACCGACATCGCCGACGCGCCTGCCATGATCGAGGTGCCGCTGGACGCGCTGGTGGAGCGCGAGCCGGTCACCGTCATCTGCTCGGCCAAGGGCTGGATCCGCACGGTGCGCGGCCATCTGACCGACGCGGAAGCCGACGAGGTGAAATACAAGGACGGCGACGAGCGCGGCTTCATCGAGCGCTGCGAGACGACCGACAAGCTGCTGGTCTTCGCCAGCAACGGCAAGTTCTTCACCATCGGCGCCGACAAGCTGCCGCGCGGCCGCGGCTTCGGCGAGCCGGTGCGGCTGATGATCGACCTCGGCAACGACGTCGACATCGTCGACCTGTTCCGCCACCGGCCCGGCCGCACCCTGCTGGTGGTGTCGGAGGACGGCCGCGGCTTCCGCGTCGAGGAGGCGGAGGTGCTGGCCCAGACCCGCAGCGGCAAACAGGTGCTGAACCTGGAGGACGGCAAGTCGGCCCGCCTGTGCCATCCGGTCAGCGGCGACACGGTGGCGATCATCGGCAACAACCGCAAGATGCTGGTCTTCCCGCTGGAGCAGGTGCCGGTGATGACCCGCGGCAAGGGCGTGCAGCTTCAGAAATACAAGGACGCCAGCGTCACCGACGTGAAGACCTTCACGCTGGCCGAGGGCTTGAGCTGGCGGAACGGCGAGCGCAACTTCAATGTCAGCGACCTGACCGGCTGGATGGGCGACCGCGCCGGCATCGGCAAGATGCCGCCGAACGGCTTCCCGAAGAACAACCGGTTCATGTGACAGGGGGTTTGGGGGTGCTTTCTGGTGCCCCCTCCCTCCCACGGCTTCGCCGCGGGTCCCTCCCTCCCCCGCCTTCGGCGGGAGAGGGCAAATTCGCAATGCGGCGGCAGTCCCCTCTCCCACCGAAGGTGGGGGAGGGTTAGGGAGGGGGCACCGCTGAGTGCCCCACCAAGTAAAATCGTCCCTACTTCGGAACCGTGACCGTCGCCGTCAGCGGCACGCGGCGTTCGACCAGGGCCGAGGTGACCTCCTTGGCCTTCACCGGGTCCATGGCGGCCAGGATCGGCGCGGTCTTCTGTTCCTTCATCTTCTGGATGACGCCCAGCAGCACCGGCATGTCGAGTTCCTCGAAGATGCGGGCCGCTTCCTTCGGCTTCATCGTCTCGTAGATCTTCACCAGGCTTTCCAGCTGCGCCGACTGCTTGTCGTCGCCCTGGGCCATCAGCTTCTGGATGTCGGCGCGGGTCTTCTCCATCTCCGCCACCTTCTGGTCGATCCGCTTCTCGGCGGCGGCCAGCAGGGCTTCGCGCTGTTCCATCTCCTTGGTGCGGCGCTCGATCTCGGCGCGGCGGTCGGCGAAATGCTGGAGCAGTTCCTGGTTGTCGATCGGGCCGAGCGGGGCCGGCGGCGCATTGGCGGCCGGGGCGCCGGCCGCGGCGCTCGCCCCGCCGGGGGCCGGCGGCGGCTCCTTGCCGGTCGCGTTCGCCATCGGCTTGGTGGTGGCGGCGGGCGGGGTCTGGCCGGGCGGCGTCGCCGGGGTGTTGCTTTGCGGCCCCTGGGCGAGGCTGACCGGGAAATCGGGCAGGCGGGCGTCATGGGTGGCGAGCCGCCACAGATCGCCGACCCGCACCCCCAGCATCATCACCGCGACGAAGATGGTCAGCGGCAGCAAGCGGAAGCGGAAACCGCGCATCCGAGCCCGCAGCCGCTCGGTCAGCGGCACGCGCGGCCGCGCCGGCTTGCGCGCCTTGGCCTTGCCCTTGCCCTTCTTCACCGGAGCCTTGCCGGCTGGGCGCACGGCCGGCAGTTGCGCCTGCTGGGCCTGCTGCGCGGCGAGCGTGGGGGAGGTGCGCACGCCGGTCGGCGCGGCGCCGGCCGGACGGATCACCACCCTGGGTTCCGCAGTGCCGCCCGCCGCCGCGGCAGGCCGTCCGTCATTGGTGCGCATGCTCATCCGAGCCCCTTACCGGCGTTCTCGATCGCCTGCAGCAGTTCGCGTTCGGCCCGCGACAGGCTTTCGCCGTCGCGCAGCATGGGGTCGCGCGGCTCGCCCGCCGGCTCCGCCCGGGCGACGGCGCGGCGCGGCGGCGCATCGGACCGGCCGGGGTCGAGGCGGGCGGGCGGCGGCGCGTCGTGATGGTCGTCATCGTCCTCGGCCGGGAAGCTGCGCAGGGCGGGTCGCGGCGCCACCAGCGGCGCCCGGGCCGGGCTGCGCGCCGCCAGCGGCGGGGCGACGGCGGCAGAGCGTCCCATTTCACGGCCCATATCCCGGGCCGCATCGCCGCGCAGGCCGTCGCGGCCCCCGACGCCGCCCAGCCGGTTCGCCAGCGTGTCGGCCGCCTCGATCATGAAATGCAGTTCGTCGCGCAGGGCCTGAGCCTTGGCGACGGTGCGCTGAAGCTCCTCGCCCGTGTCGCCGGCCGCCTTCTTCAGCGTGCGCACCCCGGTCTCCGCCCGCCCCATCGCCTCGTTGAGGCCCCGGATCAGTTCGGCCATCTCGCCGCGGCTTTCGCGCAGCGCGATGATCTGCCGGTTCAGGATGATCGCGTAGGCGATGGTCGCCGCCAGCAGGCCGACCATCACGACATCGATGATGATGGAGACCAGCGGACTCATAGCCTCATGACCTCCTGCTTGGGCAGTTCCTTTTCCAGCCGGACGGCGATGTGCCCGCCCTTGCGCCCCATCCGCCCCTGGAACATCGACACGTCGCCGCAGCGCAGCTCTATGGCGCCGTCCGGGGTGGCGTTCAGCAGGATACGGGTGCCGACGCGCCAGTTCAGCACGTCGTGCAGGGTCATCGTCACCTCGTCCAGCACGGCGGACAGATCGACGTCCGTCACCATCAGCTCCGAGGCCAGGTGGGTTTCCCAGATCGAGTCACGGCCGAACTTCTCGCCCATGAACATCTGGAGCAGCAGTTCGCGCACCGGCTCCAGCGTCGCATAGGGGATCATCAGCTCCAGCCGGCCGCCGCGATCCTCCATGTCGATGCGCAGCTTGACCAGCACCGCCGCGTTGGCGGGCCGCGCGATGGTGGCGAAGCGCGGGTTGGTCTCCAGCCGGTCGAAGCGGAAGGTGACGGGCGACAGCGGGTCGAAGGCGGCGGACAGGTCGGACAGCACCACATGGACCATGCGTTCCACGAGGTTGCGCTCGATGGTGGTGTAGGGGCGCCCTTCGATGCGCATCGCCGCCGTGCCGCGCCGGCCGCCCAGCAGCACGTCGACGATGGAATAGATCAGCGCCGAGTCCACGACCATCAGGCCGTAATTGTCCCACTCCTCCGCCTTGAAGACCGACAGCATCGCCGGCAGCGGGATCGAGTTCAGATAGTCGCCGAAGCGCACCGACGAGATCTGGTCGAGGCTGACCTCGACATTGTCGGAGGTGAAATTGCGCAAGCTGGTGGACATCATGCGGACGAGGCGGTCGAAGACCACCTCCAGCATGGGCAGGCGTTCGTAGTTGACCAGCGCCGAGTTGACCAGCGCCATGATGCCGGAATTGTCGCCGTCGCCGGCACCGCCCTGGTCGAAGCCGAGCAGGCTGTCGATCTCGTCCTGGTTGAGGACACGGGTCGACCCGCCGCCGCCCATGTCGCCGACGTCGCCGCTGTCCTCGGCCAGTGCCGCCCATTCGGCGGCAAGCCTTTCCTCTTCGCTCAGCTCTTCGGTGTCGCTCATCGGCCTCAACCCCCACCCGACCGGGCCGCCGTCCAAACCGGCACGGCCGTCACTGGACCAGCATTTCCTTGAACAGCACGTCCTTCACCTTCACCGGAAAGGCCGCGGCGGTGATGCGCAGCAGCAGTTCCTGGCGCAGCCGGTACATGCCGGCCGACCCGCGCAGATCCTCCAGCCGCAATTCGCGCAGATACACCTGGAAATTGTCGATGATGCGCGGCAGAACATGCTCCACCGCGCCGACATCCTCCGGCTTGGACAGCTGGATCGAGATCTTGATCTTCAGAAAGGCCGGCCGCTTGTTGCCGGTGTTCAGGTTTACCAGCATGTCCGGCAGGTCGTAGAAGACCGGGGCGGCATGCGGATCGGCCTTGCCCGGCTCGGCCCCATGCTCGCCCTCCGCCGCGGCCTGCTCGCCCTCCGCCGCCGGCTCCTCCTTGCCCAGCAGGCTGTCGAGCAGGCCGGAGAAATAGACGCCCGCACCGGCGCCGATCAGCAGGACGAGCGGCAGGACGACGAACAGAACCAGCTTCTTGCCGCTGAATTTCTTCCGGGGCAGGCCGTCGGTCGAAAGTTCGCCGGCATTGGATTCGGCAGCCATGACATCCTGGAATCGTTCGAGCTACGCAAGGGCACAGGGCATCCCCCGCCTGTCCAGGTCAAAGCTACTTTTGGGATAGTTAATAACTCCTTTCGAGTGGCCGGTGGACCGCCCCGGGCGGACAGGTTTGCACCATCCGTTGCGGTTTCGGCACGGTTCTTGATTGGGGCTGCCCGGCAGTCCCTGCGCGGCGCCTGTCGATCCCCCGGACTCCATCTCCCGGGCCTCATCTCCCGGACCGGCCGCCGCGACGCCCGGACTCCGCCTCCGCGACCCGCCGCCCTTCCCGGGCCGGCGGGCCGGACCGTCATCGCCCCGCCGCAGCCCGTTGCGGCGGGAACGGGATGTCCTTGCCCGGCCGGACCCGGCAAGGACATCCCGTCCCCCGGCAGATTCTGCCCGGCATCCCCTGCCCCACCCGGCGGGAACGCCCCGTCCTTGCCCGGTTTCCTGCTGTCCGGGAGCTTCGACGGAACTGGCACGCCGCCTGCATTGTCCCTTTCGCCGGTCGGACGGTTCCGCCCGATCAGTTCGCAAGGTGAAGAGGCCGCAAGATGGAAAATTCGATCTACGTCGCCATGTCGCGCCAGATGGCACTGCAACGCCAGCTGGACGTCACCTCGAACAACATCGCGAACATGAACACGGCCGGCTACAAGAACCAGCGGATGCTGTTCACCGAATTCGTCGAAAGGCCGGGCCTGCACGAGAAGGTCAGCTTCGTCCAGGACCGCGCCGTGGTGCGCGACCTGTCCAACGGCGCCATGACCCAGACCGGCAACCCGCTGGATCTGGCGCTGACCGGCCAGGGATACTTCACCGTCGATACCGCCAGCGGCCCTCGCTACACCCGCGCCGGCAATTTCCGCCTGAACGACCAGCGCCAGATCGTCGATGCCGGCGGCCTGCCGGTCCTGGCCAACAACGGCCAGCCGCTGGTCATGCCGGCCGGCACCAGCGACGTCAAGGTCAGCGGCGACGGCACCGTCGCCACCGAGCTGGGACCGGTCGGCAAGCTGAACATCGTCACCTTCAAGAACGAGCAGCTGATGACCGAGGTCGGCAACGGCCTGTACGTCACCGACGAGCAGCCCGAGCCCGCCCCGGTCGAGACGAAAGTGGCACAGGGTTTGCTTGAAGGTTCCAACGTAAAGCCCGTGGTCGAGATGACGCAGATGATCGAGGTCCAGCGTCAGTACATGTCCGCCCAGCGGATGATGGACAACGAGCACGAGCGCATCCGCACGATGATCCAGCGTCTGGGCCGCAGCGTCTGAACCAGACCGACGACGAGAGGAGAAGACCACAATGCGCAGCCTCGCCATCGGCGCCACCGGCATGATCGCCCAGCAGCTCAACGTCGAGACGATCTCCAACAACATCGCCAACTCGACCACCACCGGCTACAAGAAGCAGCGGGCCGAATTCCAGGACCTGCTGTACCAGAATTTCCGCCGCATCGGCTCGACCTCGTCGGATGCCGGCACCGTGGTGCCGACCGGCGTGCAGGTGGGCGCCGGCGTGCGCGTCGCCGCGGTGGCCCGGGTGCTGGAACAGGGCAACCTGAACATCACCGACAACAAGCTGGACGTCGCCATCAACGGCTCGGGCTATTTCCAGGTGACGCTGCCCAGCGGCGACACCTCCTATACCCGCGCCGGCAACTTCAAGCTGTCGCCGGAAGGCGTGATCGTCACCGCCGACGGCTATCCGATCCAGCCCAACATCACCATCCCGACCGATGCGGTCGACATCGCCATCAACTCCTCGGGCGAGGTGATGGTGAAGCTGGATGGCCAGACGGCGACGCAGAATGTCGGCCAGATCCAGCTGAGCACCTTCGCCAACGCCGCCGGCCTGGAGGCCACGGGCGACAACCTGTTCCTGGAAACGGGCGCCTCGGGCCAGGCCGTGACCGGCAACCCCGGCGCCCCCGGCTTCGGCCGCATCACCCAGGGCGCTCTGGAGACCTCGAACGTCAACGTGGTGCAGGAGATCACGACCCTGATCACCGCGCAGCGCGCCTACGAGATGAACTCCAAGGTCATCAAGACCACCGACGAGATGATGCAGCAAGCCAGCCAGATGAAGTAACGCCGGTCCCCGGTCCTTCCTCTCGGCCTCAACTCGGGAATTGCCGCCATGATCCGCCCCGCCAACCGCCCCGCCAGAAGCTTCGCCACCCGCAGCCTCTCCGCCCTCCTGCTCGGCGCCGCCCTGATGACCGCTCCGGTCGCCGGGCTGGCCGCCACCGCGGCGGGCGTGGCCGCCGCCCCGGCCCCCGAACTCGTCTACGGGATGCCGCACGTCGAGGCCGTGCTGTCCGACGCGCTGTCGAAGGTGGTGACGCTCGGCCGGCTGCAGATGGAGCTGGACACCCGCGTGGCGGAACTGCGCGCCCCCCAGGGCGGCGGCGGGTTGGCGGTCGAGAATCTCTATTACAGCCCGGTGCAGGGCCGCTTCGCCGCCGAGGTGGTGGTGACGGGGACCGCGGTGCGCCTGCCGGTGTCGGGCCGCGCCTTCGGCGTGGTGCAGATCCCGGTGCTGACCCGCCGCGTCATCCCCGGCGACATCATCGGGCCGGGAGACGTCGACTGGCAGGACGTGCGCGCCGACATGACCACCAGCGACACCGCCGCCACCGACGCCCAGCTGATCGGCATGACGCCGCGGCGCGGCATCTCCACCAACCAGGCCGTGCGGCTGCGCGACCTGCAGTCGCCGCGCATGATCGACAAGGGCTCGCTGGTCACCATCACCCTGACCACACCGGCGATGACGCTGACCACCCAGGGCAAGGCCCTGCAGGACGGCGGCCGGGGCGAGGTCATCCGCGTCGTCAACATCCAGTCCAACCGCATCGTCGAAGCGACGGTCGCAGGCCCCAACGTCGTCGCCGTGGCAAAGCCCGGCACCATCGCGCAGTGAGGAGAAATCTCCAATGACCGCCACCTACGCCACCAGCCTGCTCCGCGTCGCGATGGTCACGACCGCCGCCCTGTCCCTGACCGCCTGCGGTGCCGCCTCGCGCATCGCCGACATCGGCAAGGCGCCGGAGCTGTCCTCCATCCAGGATCCGCAGGCCAGGGCGGGCTACCAGCCGGTCAGCCTGCCGATGCCGACCCCGCTGCCGACCGAGCGCAACCCGAACTCGCTGTGGCGCACCGGGGCCAAGGCCTTCTTCAAGGACCAGCGCGCGGCGAAGGTCGGCGACATCCTGACCATCAACATCTCGATCGACGACAGCGCCAAGGTCGCAAACGAGAGCAAGCGCTCGCGCGCCAACAGCGAAAAGGCCGGCATGCCGAACCTGTTCGGCCTGGAGGCCGGCACGCTGAGCCGCGTGCTGCCGGCCGGCGCCTCGGCCTCCAGCCTGGTCGACCTGTCGAGCGACACCAGCAACGACGGCAAGGGCTCGGTCAACCGCAACGAGCAGATCGACCTGAAGGTGGCGGCGTTGGTGACCCAGTCGCTGCCCAACGGCAATCTGGTCATCCAGGGGCGCCAGGAGGTCCGGGTCAATTTCGAAGTCCGCGACCTGCAGATCCACGGCGTGATCCGCCCCGAGGACATCACCGCCCAGAACACCATCAGCTACGAGAAGATCGCCGAGGCCCGCATCTCCTACGGCGGCCGCGGCCAGATCAGCGACGTCCAGCAGCCGCGCTACGGCCAGCAGCTCTACGACATCATCATGCCGTTCTGAGGACGTGCCTGACGGACAGGCGGCGGCCCGGATCCCGCAGCAGGGGGAGCCGGGCCGTCAAGCTGTTCATCGGACGACGGGACATTTCTGCCGACCGGGCGGTTTTGCCGGGCCGTTTCCGCCGCCCTGCGGCGGATGCGTCAGCCGGCCGGGCGCCTGCCCTCACCCTGGCCCTCATCCTCCCCGCCGACCTCGTCGCCGCGGGCCGCGTTGATCTGATCGAGCGTGCGGCCGCAACCGGTGCAGACGTCGCCGTCGATGGCGCACATGCCAAGGCAATCCGGATCGTCGCTCATGCGGTGGGGCTCCCCTGGCGGACGGTAATCGACGGTGCCATCCCTAGACCAAAGGCGGGGGCCGCTCAATGCCCTCCTCGATGGCCGCGGCTCCGGCGGGCGCGTGGCTGCCTTCGATGGAACGGAGGTGGTTGCCGTCGCCGGTCCGGCGGTCTAGACCTCTGCCGTCCTTCCACCAGCCCGAAGCCCCCGAATGCCCACGGCACTGCTCGTGTCCAGCGCGATGTACCGATTCGGCACCGCCCGGATGCCCGCCGCGTTGAAAGCGGCAGGCTTTCGCGTCCATGTGGTCTGCCCGAAGAACTCTCTGCTCCTGTTCAGCGATTTCCTCGATGGCGGGGTCAGCTTTTCCTCATCGTTGACAGCCGACGATCTCGCCATCACCGCGGCGCGCGCCGCGGCGGAGGCACGGGCCGACATCGTCATCGCCTGCGAGGAGAGTGCCGCCGTGGCACTCGCCGGTGCGGGGCGGTTGCTGGACCGCGTTCCGGCGACCGGCGCCGATGCCTGGGGATTGCGCGCCATCGGGGCATGGTACGGCGGCCCGCCGTGGGAAGCCTTGCGGTCGCGCTGCGTCGAGCGGGCGGCAGCGGCCGGCATCCGCACGCCTCGCCAGATCATGATCGAACCGGGCCGCACCGCCGCGGCCGATCTCGCCGGGCTCGGCACGCCTCTCCTGCTGAAACGCGATTACAGCTCCGCCGGACGCGGCGTGGTGCCGGTGGCAGACGCGCGGCAGGCGATCGAACGGGCGATGGATCCGGCGCTCCATACTCAGGACGGTACGCCGCTGCCTGCCGACTGCGGCCTCGTCGCGCAGGAGTTCGTGCGTGGACGCGCGGCCTCGGTCTCGTTCGCCGCACTGAACGGGCGGATGCTGGCGGGTTTCACCTATACGGTCCTGCACCAGCAGCCGGCCCCCTTCGGCCCCGCATCGGTGATCGAGCTGGGCCATGAGCCGGCACTGCTGGAGACCGCCTGGCGGGTGGTGGAACTGGCGGGCTATTCCGGCTTCGGCGGCATCGACGCGATCCTGCCCGAGGATGGCGGACCGCCGGTGTTCCTGGAGTTCAACGGCCGCCCGACCCAGACCACCCATCTCGGCCGGCTGGCCGGGGCGGACCTGTGCCGGGCGATGGCCTCGGCGCTGACAGGCCAACCCGTTGCCGCCGGGACCGCCGATCCGGCAGGACGGAAGACGGTGGCCCTGTTCCCGGCGGAATGGATTCGCGACCCCTACAGCCGCTATCTGACCGAAGCCTACCACGACGTGCCGTGGAACGAGCGCCGGATGACCGCGGCGATCATCAGCATCACGCCGCAGCTTCATCCCGGCTGACCGCTCTCCCGCTCCAGCGACAGGTCGCCGGTAACCTCGTGGGTCAGGCCGATGCCGTCGACGGTCAGGACCATGCGGACCGGCAGCGACCCGACCCCGTCCAACCGGCCTGAAGCGAGGGCGCGGCCGACAGCCAGCTCGATCTCGCGCTGCGAGGTGACGCCGACCTGCTTCAGGAACTTGCGCAGGTCGAGGTTGAAGGTCTCGTTGTCCATGGCTTTTCCTCCGGGAGTTTTGGAACCGCAAACCGGAACCCCCGGGGGAAGGCAATGGTTCCGCTCCATCTCCGCTCCGGCCGCCCGGCCTCATCCGGTGGCGGCGAGCGGATCGGCTGCAGGCTGGCCGGCGGCGGCACTCAGCATGTGGCGGATCTGGGCGTAGCGGACCAGCGCCTCCACCACCTCCGCCTGGGCGTCGGGACGCCACTGCGCGGCGGACAGGGCGCCAAGGATCATCCGCTTTTCCGCCGCACCCAGTCCCGACAGGCGTTTCAGCACGCTGCGCAGCAGGGGCGGCAACGGCACGGGATGCGGCACCGGAGCGGAAGCCGCCCCCCCTCCACCATAGGCGGAGAGGAAATTGGCGATCCGCCGGCTGTAGGCGGCCGGGCTGTAGATGTCGTCGCACAGCCGCGACAGCCCGTCGAGCAGTTGCCGCCGGCTCATCCGCGCCGGGCGGATATTGGTGGTGAAGGGGCTGGCCGCGCTCTGCCAGTCGGCGCCGGTCAGCCGCCCTTCCGCCGCCAGCCGGTCATGCAGCGGCGTTCCCGGCGGCGCCACCAGGGCGCCAACCGACAGCACCGGAACCGCCTGATCGTGGATGAAGCCGGCCAACCGCTCGAAGATGTCCGGCCCGTCGGCGTCGAAGCCGACGATGATGCCGCCCGACACCGCGATGCCCTGCGACAGGATGGCGGCCAGCGAGTCGGCGGTCGACTGGTACAGGTTCTGGCGCTTGCCGGCCTGGCGCAGGCTGTCCTCGTTGATGGTCTCGATGCCGATGAAGACGCTGTCCAGCCCGGCCGCCTTGCAGGCTGCCATCAGGTCGGCATCGCGGGCCAGATCGATCGACACCTGGGTCATGAAGCGCACCGGCGCGTCGGCATGCGCCTCGTTCCAGCGGCGCAGCGCCGCCAGCATGTCATGCGCGCGGTTGCGGTAGACGGTGAAGTTGTCGTCGGCCAGGAAGACCCGGCGGTAGCCGTGGCGGTATAGCACCTCCAGCTCGGCAACCACCTGTTCCGGATCCTTGTGGCGCTGCTTGCGGCCGAGATACTGGATGACGTCGCAGAAATCGCATTGGAACGGACAGCCGCGCGAGGTCTGGATGGCGCCCAGATTGGCGCGATCGTTGGGATAGAGATCCCAGCGCGGCACCGGCGACCGCCGCAGGTCGGGCCGCGTCCCCTCGTAGCGGTCGCGCGGACGCCCGGCGGAGAGATCGGCGAACAGCTCCTCGGCGATGTCCTCGATCTCGCCGGTCACCAGCACGTCGGCATGGGGCCGCACGTCGTCGGGGCTGAGCGAGGCATAGGAGCCGCCGATCACCACGCGCCGCCCCAGCGCGCGGTAACGGTCGGCCAGCTGCAGCATACGGTTGCGCTGCGACACCTTGCCGGTGATGGCGACGATGTCGGCATCACCGCCGCCATCACCGGCCGCGGGATGCTCCGGCAGCGGGGTCAGCGCCTCGTCGGTCAGACGGATGTCCCAGCCCGCCGGGACGAAGGCGGCCAGCGTCGCGGTCGACAGGTCGGCCACACTGGTGCGCCCGCCCAGCCCCCAGGCCGCGAAGACGTCGGCGGTGTGATAGCTGGGGAAATCCGCCGCCGGGTTGATGATGTGAATGCGCACCGGCGCCTGCTCCCGTTCCGCCAATCGTCCTGCCGGACCGGATTGGATTAGGGACCGGACAATCGCCCCGTGGCAAGCCTGTGATCAAACCTGTGATTCGGTGGGATTTGGCCGGAATACAAGGCGGCGGGAGGGAGCCCTGCCGGCCGCCTGCCCTGTCGATGCCGTCGACCGTGAACGCACAACCCCTTTCCCCCCGACGATGGATATCGGGGGATCGGGTCGGCATGGCAGGACCGCGCCCGGCCGGGCGCGGCCTCAGTCGTCGCGCTGGGTGCGTTCCATCCGCTCGTGACGCTCCTGGGCCTCCAGGCTCAGCGTCGCGATCGGGCGGGCGTCCAGCCGGCGGACGGAGATCGGGTCGCCGGTCTCCTCGCAATAGCCGAAGCTACCGTCGACGAGACGCTCCAGCGCCGCATCGATCTTGGAGATCAGCTTGCGTTCGCGGTCACGGGTGCGCAGTTCCAGCGCGCGGTCGGTCTCGGCCGAGGCGCGGTCGGCGATATCCGGTTCCTGGATACCGCCTTCCTGGAGGCTGTTCAGCGTGCCGGTGGATTCCGCGAGAAGTTCCGCGCGCCAGCGCAGCAGCTTCTGGCGGAAATACTCCCGCATGATCGGGTTCATGAACTCCTCGTCTTCCGACGGGGAATAGTTCTGGGGCAGAAGCGGCGACGTCATCCGAAAGCATCCAGCGAAAAAGGGGTGATCCGGGCGGCGCGGAGTATAGGGATGCAAGGTCGGGACCGCAACCCTATGGTTCGCCCCCGGAACGACCGAACAAGCCCTTGGAATAAAAAAGATTTGTGACCGCGGCAAATCCGCCGCCGCAACCGCCGCGCGCTTGGCGGCGCGCCTGACGGCATTGCGGCCGCCCGGCGGTCAGGAGGTGAGCTTCGCAAGCTCCACCTGCGCGCGCAGGTCGATCTCGTCTAGGATCTCGGCGAGGTTGGGGTCGTCCACCTGGGCGCGGCGGGTCTGGATGACCTTGGCCAGATCGGTCAGCTTCTGCACCGACAGCGTGCCGGACAGCAGGCCGTGCTGGATTTCCTCCAGCCGGTCCAGCATCTCCTCCGCCCGCATCTTGCCGCGCGACGCCCGCGCGGTGGCGTCGTCGGTCGCATCGACCTCCTGCACGGCCAGCACACCGGAAACCCCGCCGGTGGCGGCGGTGCCGCTGACGCCGTGGGCGGAGCCGGAGTCTCCCACCAGCTGCTTGGAGAACGCGGCGCCGGACGAGCCTTCGGCCTTGCCGGTGCGGCGGACCGAACCGCTGCCGCGTATGTTTCCGGTGCCTTCGACTTTCATGATCCGTGCAACCGTTTGCAGTAAAGGATGCGTAAACGCGCGCACTGTAGATGGATCAACCTTAACATCCGGTCAAGGCTTGCCGCAATCGGGCAAAAATTGCCGACCGGCTGTGACCGAAAGGCGCCATATTGCGGGCGTTTTTCAGGGCAAGGGCGGAAAGCCGCCATCCACAGCCACTGGCACGGCGTTTGTATAGGGATGGGCACGAGTTCAGGAGTGCCCGCGTCATGACCCCCACCGCCCTTCGCCTTGCCGGCCGCCGCGTCCTTGTCTCGCTGCTGTCCGCCCTGCTGGCGCTTTCCCTCGCGGGGGCGGCACCGGCCGAGGCCGCGTCCGCCCGTATCAAGGACATCGTCGATGTGGAGGGCGTGCGCGACAACATGCTGATCGGCTACGGGCTGGTGGTGGGCCTCAACGGCACCGGCGACAGCCTGAACAACTCGCCCTTCACCGAACAGAGCCTGACCGGCATGCTGGAACGGATGGGCGTCAACACCCGCGGCACCAACATGCGCACCAAGAACGTGGCGGCGGTGATGGTGACGGCGACCCTGAACGCCTATGCGGCGCAGGGAACGCGGATCGACGTCACCGTGTCGGCGATGGGCGATGCCAAGAGCCTGCTCGGCGGCACCCTGCTGGTCACCCCGATGATGGGCGCCGACGGCGAGGTCTATGCCGTCGCCCAGGGGCCGATCGCGGTGTCGGGATTCTCCGCCCAGGGCCAGGGCGCCAGCGTGACCCGCGGCGTGCCGACCGCCGGCCGCATCTCCTCCGGCGCCATCGTCGAGCGCGAGATCCAGTTCTCGCTGGCCGAGCTGCCGGTGCTGCGGCTTTCCTTGCGCAACCCCGACTTCACCACCGCCCAGCGGGTGGCGACCGCCATCAACATCCAGCTGCGCGGCAACCGTGCCCAGGCCACTGACCCGGCGTCGGTGCTGCTGAACGTGCCGGACGCGCGCCGCGGGGACATCGTCGGGCTGGTGACGGAGATCGAACAGCTGCGCATCACCCCCGACCAGGTCGCCCGCGTGGTGGTGGACGAGAAGTCCGGGGTCATCGTGATGGGCGAGAATGTCCGCATCTCCACCGTCGCCATCGCCCAGGGCAACCTGACCATCCGCATCACCGAGACGCCGCAGGTCAGCCAGCCAGGCCCCTTCAGCCAGGGCCAGACCGCGGTGGTGCCGCGCACCGACATCCAGGTCGACGAGCAGTCCAACAACCGCCTCGCCGTGATGAATGCCGGGGTGACGCTGCAGGAGTTGGTACAATCCTTGAATGCGCTTGGAGTGGGACCGCGGGACATGATCGCCATTCTCCAGTCGATCAAGGCCGCCGGAGCCCTGCAAGCCGAGATCGAGGTGATCTGATGACCATGAGCCCCGCCATTTCCGCCGCTTCGGCCCCGCCCTCGCTGGTGGAGCGCGCCCAGGCCGCCGGATATGGCGTGCGGACCCTGGCAAGGATTTCCGACCTGGAGGCAAAGGTCGACCCGGCAAAGCTTGCCCAGCTGCGCAAGTCGGCCACAGAATTCGAGAGCCAGTTCGTGTCGCAGATGCTCGGCCCGATGTTCGAAGGCATCGGCACCGACGAGACCTTCGGCGGCGGCCGCGGCGAGGAGATGTTCCGGCCGATGCTGATCGAGCAGTTCGGCAAGCAGATCACCCAACGCGGCGGCTTCGGCATCGCCAATCAGGTTTACCAAGAGCTTCTTCGCGCCCAGGAGGCCAGCCATGGATAAGGTCGACGTCCGTTTTCCCCAACAGGCCAAGCCCGCCGCCAACCTGCCGAAGAACGCGCAGGAACGCGCGGTCGCGCTGGTCGACCTGATGGGGCGCCTGACCGCCGTTCTGGAGCGCGAGGCCGCCGCCGTCCGCGCCCGCCGCCCGGCCAAGGAGCTGGCCCAGATCGGCCGGGACAAGCAGCCGATGACGCTGGTCTACGAGGAAATCTCCCGCCTGCTGCGCGTCGACCGCGATGGGCTGATAGCCCTGCCGGTGGAGCTGAAGACCACGCTGAAGGACGCCACCGCCAAGCTCTACGCCGCCACCGCCGACAATGCCGAGGCGCTGCGCGTCGGCGGCGCCGCCCAGAAGATCATGGTCGACACCGTCGTCGGCGTCATCAGCCGCCAGCAGAAAGCCCCGTCCACCGCCTATGCCGCGCATATGGGCGGCGGCCGCGGCTATTCCCCGCCGCCCAGCGGGCCGCGCACCTCCGCCGCGCTCAACACCCGGCTCTGAACCGGGAGGCCCGGACCTGAAGGCTTGGACCTGAAGGCTTGGACCGGGACGCCGCCCCCCTTCATCCGTGACTGCCGAACCGTTTCGGAAGGCCGCCCCCAACCATCGGGGCGGCCTTTTCTTCGCCCGCCGCGGCATGGCCCATGACGGCGCGGCAAGAAAGGCCGGGGAACCCGGCGGATTTTGCCGGTCCGGCCGGCACGACGGGGCGGGAACTGCCGACCGGCCCGGGCCGGAGAGCCCCCCGGCGGCGCTCCGGCATGGCGCCAGGATGGACGCCCGAATTGGCCCGCCGGTTGCATTGGTCCTGTCGCACCGCCGTCGGTGCGCTCCGCCGTCCCCGAGAGGCCGTTCCATGGACATCCAATCGAACAACATCGCCGCTTCCTTGTTCGACGGTCTCGCCCAATCCCAGCAGACCCAGGCGACGACGGCCAAGAGCGACCAGTTCTCCAAGATGATGGACCGCATGCTGACCGACGCCGCCGCGCGCAAGCGCGAACAGGCCGAGGACACAGCCCGCGACGCAGCCGCAGCCCGCAGCACGGCCGCACGCGATGCAGCCCGCACCGCCGCCGACGACGCCAGGGACGCACGCGAGGCCCGCGCAGCCGACGCGCAGCGCAAGGCCGCGGTGCGGGCCGAGCCACGCAACGATCCGGGCCGTGACCGGGCTCTCCAGGCCGCCCGTTCCGATGCTGACGACGCGGACGCCGCCCGCATGCCGGACGCAACCAAACGGCAAGCCGACGGAACCGACGACCGCACCGCCCAGGCCCGGCGCGACGACCGCAAGCCGGCCGCGACCGACAAGCCGGCGAAGGCCCCGGCAAAAACCGACGCGGCAAAAACCGCCGACGGCACGGATGCTGCCGGGAAGGCGGCCGGCGACGACGCCGATGCGGCGCCTGCCGACGGCACCGGACAGCAGGAGGCGGACGCCGCCGCCAATGTGGCCGGGAACGGCGATCCGTCCAAGCAGGACGGTGCCGCCGAGGAACAGGCCGCGGCACCGGCCGAACCCGAGCCGACCCAGCAGACGGCCCAGCCGCCAGCCCAACCGCCGGTCCCCCAGGCCAGCGACCTGATCCTCGCCGCGCTGATGCCGGGAGCCAAGTCCGCGGCCGGAGATGCGGCCGATGCCGGGAGTCCGGGCGGCGACGCGGCCGGCGGTGCGGGCGGCGCCGTCGATCCGGCGGCCCAACTGGCGCAGGCGCAGGCGCAGGCGCAGGCCGCCGCCGGCCAGGCCGCCAAGACCGCGGCTGGCGACGCCGGCCGGGTCGACGGCCAGACCGCCGCCGGCCAGGGCGCCGTCGCCGCCCAGGCCGGGATTGCCCTGGCCGGAACTGCCGAAGCCGATGCTGCCGAGGCCGACGGCTCGTCGGCCGAAGCCCTGCCGACCGAGGACGGGGTGCTGCCCGACCGCTTCGCCGACCTGCTCGCCGCCGCCAAGGCAAAGAGCGGCGGCGCCAGGCAGGGCGGTTCCGACGGCAGCGGCAATGGCGGCACCAATGGCGGCGGGCGCGGCGATGCCCAGCCCCAGGCGATCCCCCAGCCGGCCGCGCAGCCGGCCCCGCTCGCCACCCCGGCCGCCCCGACTGCAGCGGCGATCGCCGCGGCCCGGGAGGCCGGCGCGCTGGAAGGCGGATTGGAGGGGGTCGGTGCGGCCGGCGCCACGGCCGGCAGCGGCTCCACCACCGCGGCCGGGCCGCATCTCCATCCGGCGCTGGCGGCGATGGAAGGCGTCCACACCATCGCGGCAGGCATCGACCAGCCCCATGCCACGGCGACCCTGCGCCCGTCGCGCGGCAGCGCCGGCATGCCGCTGGGCGTCCAGGACCAGATGGCCGTCCACATCAAGAAGAATGTCGGCGACGAGATCGACCAGTTCACCATCAACCTGCACCCGGCCGAACTGGGGCGGATCGACATCAAGCTGGACATCGGCGCCGACGGCCGGGTCAGCGCAATGGTCGCGGTGGAAAAGGCGCAGACCCTGGAACTCCTGCAGCGTGACAGCCGCGGCTTGGAACGGGCCTTGCAAGACGCTGGACTGCAGACGGACTCCAACAGCCTGAACTTCAGCCTGCGCGGCGAAGGCAACCCCTTCGCCAATGACGGGCGGGGAGACGGACGGGGAGGGTCGGGCCGGCGCGGCCGCGGCGTCGGCGGAAGCGGCGACGAGGAGGTGGCCGACGGTGCCGCCTACACCGCCACGCTCGGCAACGGGCGACTGGACATCCGCGCCTGACGCCTCATCCCGGCCACGGCCGGCGAGCGCAACCGAGACACAAGGCCAGAAGGGCCATAGAGGACGACCGCCATGACCACGACCGATCCCACCACCCCGACCCTGAACCAGTACGGCACCTATTCGGGTGGGAAGTCGACCGGGTCGACGACGTCCAACACCAAGGCGCCCCAGACCGATGCCGACAAGACCGCCTCGGCGACCAAAGGGCTGGGCGACAATTTCCAGACCTTCCTCACCCTGCTGACCACGCAGATGAAGAACCAGGATCCGCTGAAGCCGCTCGACACCAACGACCTGACCAAGCAGCTGGTCGACTTCGCGAACGTCGAGCAGAACATCGGCACCAACAGCCGCCTGGACAAGCTGGTGCAGTTGCAGGGCGCCGGCACCGCCTCCACCAACCTCGCCTATCTCGGCCGCCTGGTCGCCTTCCAGGGCGACACCTTCCAGTACACCAACGGCATGACCCAGGCCCCGCTGGGCTACGAGCTGGAGACCTCGGCCAAGTCGGTCCGCGTCGACATCCTCGACGCCAAGGGCAACATCATCCGCTCCATGAAGGGCGAGTCCACGGCCGGCACCAAGCATTCGGTCAATTGGGACTTCAAGGACAACGACGGCCGCGCGGTGCAGCCGGGCAGCTACCGCATGAACGTCGCCCCGGTTGCGGAGAACAAGGACGACACCATCAAGGCGACCACCTACACCTTCGGCACCGTCGCCGGCATCGGCAGCAACAAGGACGGCGAAACCGTGCTGAACATCGGCGCCAGCGAAGTCCCGCTGTCGAAGCTGACGACGGTCTACTGACCGGGATGCGGGGGACGGCAGGGTCGGCCCCGTCCCGCGCTGCCCCCTGCCCCGCCCTGTCATAACCTTCCGGAGGAGGCCTTATCCACAATAAATCATTAACTCTATCGTTTAGCCATTTGTTAAGTGCCGGCGCCTAGAGTACCCCGAAATCGTGGAATCCACAGTTTGGGTTGGAGCGTCCGCGCATGGCACTCGTAGAACTCGACATCGGCGACGACAGCGCAGCCGGTGCATCGGTCATTGGCCCCGAAGGGCGTCCCATGACCGAAAACGACCTTCCCCCGCCCGACACCAAGCGTTGGGTGATGCGCCGCAAGGCGGAAGTGGTCGCCGGCGTCCGTTCGGGCCTGATCAGCCTGGAGGAGGCCTGTCGCCGCTATACCCTGTCGGTCGAGGAATTCCTGTCCTGGCAGCGGCTGATCGACAGCCACGGCATGCGCGGCCTGCGCGCCACCCGCCTGCAGGACTACCGTCCCGGCCAGCAGCCCGTCCGCGACCGCCTCACCGTGGCGGAATAGCGCAACAGGCGGAGCAGCGCCGACCGAACGCCGCAGATCCGCCTGCGGCGTTCCTGCGTTTATTGGCCTGCGTTCAGGATTTTCCGGCCGGCAGGTCCCGCGCCACAGGCCCTGTCTATGAGGGCCGCCGCCGCGCTCGCCACCGCCCCGTTGCCCGCCCCCAGATCCAACGCCCGGCCGGCGGCATAGGCGCCTTCCATCAAAAGTTGCAGCTGCGCCGTCAAACGCTCCGGACAGTCCGCGCCCGCGGCGGCGGCCAGCGCGCGCAGGCGGTCGCGGACCATGCGCTTGTGCGCCACCGCCAGCGCATGCGCCGGATTGGCGGGATCGCGCAGTTCGGCGGCGGCGCTGGTGAAGGGGCAGCCCTGGAATTTCGGATGGTCGATCCAGTGGCCGAGCGCCGTGAACAGCGCCTGCATCTGGGCGCGCGGGTCATCCGGATGGCGGGCGGTCACCCTGTCCCACCACGCGGCATGCTGGGCGATGTTGCGCTCCAGATAGGCGCAGACCAGCTCATCCTTCGATGCGAAGTTCCGGTACAGACTCATCTTCGCTACGCCGGACCGGGCAATGACCGTATCGACTCCGACCGCGCGGATGCCGTCGCGGTAGAACAGCTCCGCCGCGGCGTCGAGAATCCGCTCGCGCGCCGGCTTCTTCACGGTCACGGTCTCTTCCATTCCAATCCCCGCCCTGTGGCAGCCGGCCCGGCCAAGCCGGCGGTTGACAATGATACAGACCTGTCTCACTCTGACTGTGATGAGACAGGTCTGTATCATAGACCGTCGGCACAGGCCTGACCACAATGACGAACGGAGCCCGGGGGATGCGCTATTTCGAGGATGTCACGGTAGGCGACCGCTTCACCGGCGGACCGTTGACCGTCGATGCGGCGGAGATCGTCGCCTACGCCCGCCAGTTCGATCCGCAGCCCTTCCACCTGGATGCCGACGCGGCGAAGGACACGCTGTTCCGCGGGCTGGCGGCCAGCGGCTGGCACACCGCCGGGCTGACCATGCGGATGATCGTCGGCAGCGACGCCCGGCTGGCCGGCGGCTATATCGGCATGGGGGTCGATCAGATCGGCTGGCCGCGGCCGACCCGGCCCGGCGACGTGCTGCGCATCGAGATGGAGGTGCTGGAAGCCCGGCGCTCGGCCAAGCGGCCCGACCAGGGCATCCTGCGGGTGAAGACCACCACCCTGAACCAGGACGGCGAGGTGGTGCAGACCATGATCGCCAACCTGCTGGCGCCCGGCCGCCCCGCCTGAAGAAGATGGCCTGAAAGGAAAGACCCCCGCGACCGGTCGGGTCGCGGGGGTCTTGGGCGGGGCTTTTTCGCCGGCGCCTGCCGTCAGCGCTTCAGGCCGGCGGTGAAGGCGAAGTTGTCGAAGGAGTTCTCGGCAACCCGGAACCACAGATATTCCTCGTCGCGGAACTTCTTCCACGGCTCGTAGATCTTGGCGAACTTCGGGTTCGTCTTCGCGGTTTCCTCATACAGCTCGGTGGCGGCCTTGTAGCAAGCCTCCATCACGTCTCGCGGGAACGGGCGCAGCTGGGCGCCACCGGCGACCAGACGGCGGAGCGCCGCCGGATTCTCGGCATCGTACTTGGCGTTCATGGTCAGGTTCGCCTCGAAGCAGGCGGCCTCCAGGACGGCCTTGTACTGCTTGGGCAGCTGTTCCCACTGCTGCTTGTTGACCAGCAGCGAGACGTTCAGCCCGCCTTCCCACCAGCCCGGATAGTAGTAGTATTTGGCGACCTTGTTGAAGCCCAGCTTCTCGTCGTCGTACGGGCCGATCCATTCGGCGGCGTCGATGGTGCCCTTTTCCAGCGACGGATAGATGTCGCCGCCGGCGATCTGCTGCGGCACGGTGCCCAGCTTGGCCAGCACCTGCCCGGCGAAGCCGCCGATGCGGAACTTCAGGCCCTTCAGATCCTCGACGGTCTTGATCTCCTTGCGGAACCAGCCGCCCATCTGCACGCCGGTGTTGCCGGCCGGGAAGTTCATGACGCCGTAGCCGTCGAAGAACTCGCGCAGCAGGGCCATGCCGCCGCCATTGTAGATCCAGGCGTTCTGCTGGCGGGCGTTCAGGCCGAACGGCACCGTCGCGTCGAAGGTGAAGGTCGGATCCTTGCCGACATAGTAATAGCTGGCGGTGTGGCCGCACTCGACCGTGCCGTTCTGCACCGCGTCCAGCACCTGCAGGCCGGGGACGATCTCGCCGGCGGCAAAGGGACGGATGGTGAACTTGCCGTCGGTCGCCGCGGCGACGCGGGCGGCGATGGTGTCGGCGGCGCCATAGATGGTGTCCAGGCTCTTGGGGAAGCTGGACGCGAGGCGCCAATGGATCTCCGGCTGCGACTGCGCGATGGCGGGAGCCGCCAGCGTGCTGGCGGCGACGCCGACGCCGGCCGAGGTCAGGAAGGAACGACGCTTCATGAACGTTTCCTCATCGTTATGGCCATGACGCCTGTTGCGGATGGCGCCATTTGCCGAACAGCGGACACTATAGTGGCCGAACAATCCTAGAAATCGAAGCGGGCATCCGGCAATTCTTCAAATTGCATGGCTTCCATTCCACAGCCGGTCCGCAGCTTTTCCATTCCGTGGAAAAGACCATCTGGACGCATTACAGCACCGGCAACGGATCGCCGCCGCCGCTTCCCGGAATTACAGAAGCATTGCATCGCAGGCCGGCGCGAGCATTGGCGATTGTTCCGGACAACCGCCATCTGCCGCATCGATCAACCGCAAAACCGTCTTGCCGTTGCCCGAATGGTTACGTGTACCGATGATATATGCGACGTCCGGTGAGGGTCACACCCCTACTTTCGTTCAGGGGGTGCAGGCCGCCGGCCCGTCAGGCGCCCTCGCCAAGACCTTTGCCATTGGCAAGTGTTTTCCGCGCGCACAAAAGCGAGCATGCAAAATTACATGCAACTTACGTCGTGCAAACGGCAGGGGTGCTTGGCATGGTTGCCGGGCGGTCGGGGCGGTGGACCGGCCACCGCCCGCGCCGCTCTGACGGAGGGAACGAGGATGAATCAGATCCTCACTCTCCTGATCCTGCTGTTGCAGCTGCTCAAGCTGGTGCTCGAGTATCTGAACCGCTGATCGGGCGGGCGTGCCGGGGGTAACGACCCCGTCACGCCTTCCCCGAAAATAGTGCTTTTCCGCGTTGTCGGCAATGTCCCGCAAGATCTCCGGGCACCGCGGCGCTCCGGCTCAGCCCAGCACCCGCTTCACGATCAGCGCCAGTTTTTCCAGCATCGCCGGGTCGCGGTGGGCGGGCGCGGTCATGATGGCGTTGTCGAGTGCGGTATGGCAGCCCTGGGCGCACAGCCCGTCGCGCGCCGCGACCTTCGGGGCCAGCGCCGCCACCAGCGAGCGGGCCTTGCCGGCATTGGCGACCACCACCTTGATCACCGCATCGACCGAGACATGGTCATGACCCTCGTGCCAGCAATCATAGTCGGTGACCATGGCGACGGTCGCGTAGCACATCTCCGCCTCGCGGGCGAGCTTGGCCTCGGGCATGTTGGTCATGCCGATGACGTCGCAGCCCCAGCTGCGGTAGAGGTTCGACTCGGCGACGGTGGAGAATTGCGGCCCCTCCATCACCATGTAGGTGCCGCGCCGCTGGTGCGGGATGTCCAGCTCGACCAGCGCCTCCTCGATCAGGTCGCCGAGCCGGCCGCAGACCGGATGACCCAGCCCGACATGGGCGACCAGCCCGCTGCCGAAGAAACTCTTCTCGCGGGCGAATGTGCGGTCGATGAACTGGTCGATCACCACGAAGCTGCCGGGCGGCAGATGCTCCTTCAGCGAGCCGACCGCCGACACCGACAGGATGTCGGTCACGCCCAGCTGCTTCAGCGCGTGGATGTTGGCGCGGAAGTTCAGCTCCGACGGCGGGATGCGGTGACCGCGGCCGTGGCGCGGCAGGAAGACCAGCCGCCGGCCCGCCAGCTCGCCGGTCAGCAGCGCGTCGGATGGGGCGCCGAAGGGCGTCGCCACCTCGACCCATCGGGTGTTCTCCAGCCCGTCGATGTCGTAGAGACCGCTGCCACCGATGACGCCCAGGACCGTATCGCCGCTCATTCCTCACCGCCTCCCGCTGAAATCCGCGGGAGTATTCCGGTCATGTCCAGCAATTGCAACCGTTCAGGTGCCGCCCGGTGCCGGCCGGCCCGACCGTCCCGGCCGGCACAGCAGCGCCCCCAGCAGCAGCCCGGCGGCCAGCCCGCCGGCATGGGCGCCCCAGCCGACCTCCGACAGCGGCGAATCGGCGGGCGGCGGCATCAGCATCATCGCCGCGTTCAGCAGCGCGAAGACCGCGATCACTCCCTGGACCAGCCGCCGCAGCCAGCGCCGGGCCAGCGGACCGCGGCGCGGACGCAGCCACAGGAAGGCGCCCATCAGCGCGCAGATCGCCCCGCTCGCCCCGATCAGCGGCGCCATGCGGTCGGCCGCCAGCACCCCCTCGGTCAAGGCCGCCGCCACGGTGCCGCCGGTGAACAGCAGCAGATGTCGGACATGCCCGGCCTCCCGCTCGACCGCGTCGCCCAGCAGCCACAACACCGCCATGTTGGAGGCCAGATGCGTCAGGTCGCCATGGATCAGCACATGGCCGAACAGCCCCCGCCACAGCGCCGCGGTCGGCAACGGGCCGGCCAGCTCGACGGTTCCGAAGAAATAGGCGGGGACGAAGGCGAAGGATTCCGGCGGCAGCCGTGCCACGAAGGCCAGGACGCAGAGCAGGATGACGGCACGGTTGGCATAGGGCGGCACCGGCGCCGCCATCACGTACCCACTTCCCCGTCCCTTCCCCTGTCCCTGTCCTTGTCCTTGCCCGCCCAGTGCCAGAGCCATCCCCCGCCATCTCCGCGTCGATAAGCCTCACCCCAAGGTAGGACGGGGTATTGCGGAAAAACAGGCGCTTCCCGCGCATGCCGCCCGCTTCCTATACCGGTCGGACGGATTGGAGCCGCACCGCGCCACTGACACAATGCCTCCACCAGTCGGCGAGGTTCCCTCCGCCGGGCACTCCGCCGGACAACGACAACCGGGGATGAAACGACCATGAACGAACGTCAGGATACCGGCAGCATGACGGTTGAACGCCAGGGCCGCGTCATGGTGCTGACCATGAGCGACGCCGGCACCCGGAACGCGCTCGGCCTGCGGATGATGGCGGCCGGCCGCGACGCGCTCGACGAGGCGACGCACGATCCCGGCATCGGCGCCATCGTGCTGACCGGTGCAGACGGGGCCTTCAGCTCCGGCGGGCACCTGAACAACCTCTATCACCACGGCAGCCGCTCGCGCTCGGAGAACCGGGACGGGATCGAGCGCTTCCACGGCTGGGTCCGCTCGATGCGCGAATGCCCCAAGCCGATCCTCGCCGCGGTGGAAGGGCCGGCGGCGGGCGCCGGCTTCTCGCTGGCGCTGGCCTGCGACCTGATCGTCGCGGCCGAGGACGCCCGCTTCCTGACCGCCTATGTCAAGGTCGGCCTGACCTCCGACGGCGGCGCCTCGGCCTCGCTGGCCCGGGCCTTGCCGCCGCAGCTCTATGCCGAGCTGATGCTGACCGGCGGACCGGTCGATGCGGCGCGCCTGCATGCCGCCGGCGTCGTCAACCGCGTGACCGCCCCCGGCCGGGCGCTGACCGCGGCGATCGACTGGGCGGCGATCATCGCGGACGGACCCGCCGGCGCCATGGGCCGGGCCAAGAAGCTGATGGAACTGGCCTATGGCAGCTTCGCCACCCAGCTCGCCCGCGAAAGCGACCTGTTCGTCGAGGCGCTGCACCATGGCGAGGCCAAGGAGGGCATCACCGCCTTCTTCGAGAAGCGCCCGCCGGAATTCCACCGGCGCTGACCCATCCTGGCGGCCCCCTTCTCAACGGCCCCCTTCTCAACGGACCAGGACCAGCGCCGCCTCCTTGGTTCGCGCGACGGCACTGCTGACCTGTTCCACCGTGGCGGAGATGGCGGTGATGTTGGCGGTCACCGTCGCCACCGCGGCGGATGCGGTCTGCATGCTGGAGGACATCGTCTGGGTGACGGCGCTCTGCTCCTCCACCGCGGACGCCGTGCCGGTCACATGCTCCCGCACGGCGGTGACCTCCTCGCGGATCGCGGTCAGCGCGTTGGCGACCTCGCTGGAGGTCGATTGGATGCCCTCGATCTCGGCGGAGATCTGCTCGGTCGCCCTGCCCGCCTGATTGGCGAGGTTCTTCACCTCGCTCGCCACTACGGCAAAGCCCTTGCCGGCCTCGCCGGCACGCGCCGCCTCGATGGTGGCGTTCAGCGCCAGCAGGTTGATCTGGCCGGCGATGCTGTTGATCAGCCCGACGATGCCGTTCATCGCCTGGGCCGCCGCCGCCAGACGCTCGGTGCTCGCGCCGACCGCAACGGTACGGTCGAAGGCGCCGTCGGTCGCCGCGCGGGCGCGGCTCATGCTCTGCGAGATCTCGCCGATGGAGGACACCAGTTCCTCGGCGCTGGCCGCCACCATCTGCACGCTTGCCGACGTCGACTCGGCGGCGGCGCTGGCCGAGCCGGCCTCCTCGTTCGACAGGAGGAGCGCCTGGTCGATCTCGCCGAAATTCCGGTCGATCATGCCCTTCAGGTTGTTCAGCAGGGAGACCTGCGCGGTGACGTCGACCGCGAACTTCACGATCTTCGTCACCCGTCCCTTCTCGTCGAAGATCGGGTTGTAGGCGCCTTCGATCCACACGTCCTTGCCGGATTTGGTGATGCGCCTGTATTGCGCCGCCTGGAACTCGCCGCGGCGCAGGGTGTCCCAGAAACGGGCATAGTCCGGGCTGTCGCGATAGGCCGGTTCGACGAACATGCCGTGGCGCTTGCCGACCACCTCGTCCAGCCGGTAGCCCATCACCTTCAGGAAATTCTCGTTGGCCTTGGTGATGACGCCGTCGGTGGTGAACTCGATCACCGCCTGCGACCGGCTGATCGCCACCATCTGGCTGGCGTAATCGACATTCTCCAGCCGCTCCTTGGCGTCGGCCCATTCGACCACGAAGCCGATGCGTTGGCCATTGTCGGTCAGCGGCGTGACCAGCAGGTCGAATTGGTGGCCGCCGACCTTGATGGTGGCGCTGTGCGGCTTGGTGAGGGCGCCAAGCATTCCGCGCTGGTGACTCGGATTCTTGTGGAAGATGTCGATGTTGCTGCCGACCAGCCGGCTCACGTCGAGCCGCGGCAACTCCTTGCGCAGGTCCGCTTCCGCCTCGCGCAGCAGCGCCGCCGCCGCGGGGTTGACATGGACGATGGTCAAATTCTCGTCCGCAATCATCACCTTCGCCCGCAGCGCGTCGAGCGCCGCCATCTTCTGCGCCAGCACCCGATTGTTTTTCCCCCGCCCGAACATCGCCCGCTCCATCCGCGTTCACTCAATTCAGGTCGATTATGCATACTCCAGTAGTGGATACTATTGGGGCAAATCCGATGTTTTGTGACAGTGCGTTAATGCCCGGAAACATTCCTGACATCTCCGTCAAACAGCGGAAGGATTTCCAGAGAAACGAAACAGAGGGGCATGAAGCGAACGAAACATTTCGCCGACCGGAAAGATCGCGTCCATTGCCTTGACATCATGCATAGCACCCTGCCGCCGGCTGAAGTTCGAGACCGTGACCCGCCCGGATAAGGGCAGGCTCCCCTCAATGCCCGCCGACCAGCACCTTGCGGATCCGCCGCACCCCCGACCAGACGAAGGCGATGACGATGGGAATCATCAGCCCGACCAGCATGTCGGGATCGACCTTCAGCCCGAACCCCTTCAAGCCCTTGGCGGCATAGCCGACGATGCCGACCAGATAATAGCTGATCGCCACCACCGACAGCCCCTCCACCGTCTCCTGCAGGCGCAGCTGCAGCTGGGCGCGGCGGTCCATCGACTGGAGCAGCTCGGCGTTCTGCCCCTCCACCGCGATCTCGACGCGGGTGCGCAGCAGGGTGCTGGCCCGCGCCACCCGCTGCGACAGCGACTCGATGCGCTGTTCGACCGCCTCGCAGGTGCGGATGGCCGGGGTCAGGCGGCGGTCCATGAATTCCTGGACGGTCTGCAACCCTTCGATCCGGATCTCGCGCAGTTCCTCGATCCGCCGCTCGACCAGCTCGTAATAGGCGCGGGCGGCGCCGAAGCGGAAGGCGGTCTCGGCGGCGATCTGCTCGGTCTGCGCCGCCAGCAGGGTCAGCCGGTCGAGCAGGTCGCGCTCGTCCTCCAGCCCGCGCAGGCCGGCGATGCGGGTGGTGACCTCCGACAGCCCGGCCTCGATCGGGCCGAGACGGGGCAGCACCCCCCGTGCCATCGGCAGCGCCAGCAGGGCCAGCACACGGTAGGTCTCGATCTCCAGCAGGCGCTGGACGACCCGGCCGGTCTGGCGCGGCGTCATCGAATGGTCGGCGACCAGCATGCGGGAGAAGCCGTCGCCATGGATGCGGAAATCGGTCCAGGCGGTGGCGGAGCGGCCGGCGATCCGCGAGCCGACATAGCTCTCCGACCCGAACATCGCCGCCATCATGTTGGCCGACGGTTCCGGCATGTCGGCGTCGAGCACGGCGACATGGATGCCGACCAGCAGATCCCCGGGCAGCCCGGCCAGCCAGTCGCGCGGCAAGGCCGACAGCGCCGGATCGACGAAGGGGTCGGCCAGGGCGCCCGCCACCATGGCGCTGGGCCGGAAGACAGTCCAGGTCGAGAATTCGGTGTGGCGCTCCCATTTCAGGTGGAAGCTGCCGAAGGACGCGCTGTGGTGGGTCGCCCCCTGCGGCGGGTGGACGACGCCGGCCCAGTCGCACAGGGCCTCCAGGTGCAGCCGCTCCGCCTCCGCCGCCCCCTCGCCCGACAGCATCGCCAGCATGGTGGCCCGCACCGGGGCGTTCAGCGATTCGGGCGGACGGGCATGGACCTCGTTGGTCAGGGTCTGGCGCAACGGATGGTCGCGCAGGGTCCGCGAACCGCCCACCGCGCCGGCCATAGCCCCGGCCATCGCCCCGGCCATCGCCACGGCAGGACCGCCGCCGACCGGCATCCCCGCAGCCGTCCGCACCGCACCGTCGTTCATCGTCGCCCCTCCCCCCACTTCGCTGGCCTTGCCTGCCCCTCGTGCCCGGCCGGACCGGCGGCGCATCGCCGAACCTCGCCGCCGAACCTTGCCGCCAAAGCTTGCCGGACGGCTCGCGCGTCGCCACACTATAGTCAGTCCGTTAGAACACATCGCAAGGCAGGGCGCGAGACCGCCCGCTATGACACTGTGTCCTACCTTGGAACCAGGCCCCATCAGACGTTCGGAGTTTCCATGAGCGCGCTTGCCGTCACCGACGACCTCTTCTTCAACCGCGCCGGCATGGACCGCGCCCGCGTGGAAGGCGTCGTGCAGGACGCCCTGCACAACGCCGACGATGGGGAGCTCTATCTGGAATATGCCCAGAGCGAGTCGCTGGGCTGGGACGACGGGAAACTGAAGTCGGCCAGCTTCGACACCACCCAGGGCTTCGGGCTGCGCGCCATCGCCGGCGAGGCGACCGGCTTCGCCCATGCCAGCAACCTGTCGGAAGAGGCGATCCGCCGCGCAGCCGCCACCGTGCGCGCCGTGCAGTCCGGCCACACCGGCACGCTGGCCGAGCCGCCGGCCGGCACCAACCGGGCGCTCTACATGCCCGACAACCCCCTGCATCTCGTCCCCTTCGAGGAGAAGGTTAAGCTGCTGGCCGACATCGACGCCTACGCCCGCGGCAAGGACGAGCGGGTTCGGCAGGTCAGCTGCTCGATCAGCGGCGAATGGCAGGCGGTGCAGATCATGCGCGCCGACGGCGTGCGCGTCGCCGACCTGCGCCCGCTGGTGCGGCTCAACGTCTCCGTCGTGGTGGCCGAGGGCGACCGGATGGAGACCGGCGGCTATGGCGGCGGCGGCCGCGTCACCTACGAGCATTACATCCAGCCGGAGACGTGGCGCGGCTTCGTCGACGAGGCGCTGCGCCAGGCGCTGGTCAACCTCGCCTCCGTCCCCGCCCCGGCCGGCGAGATGACGGTGGTGCTGGGCAGCGGCTGGCCCGGCATCCTGCTGCACGAGGCCATCGGCCACGGGCTGGAGGGCGACTTCAACCGCAAGAAGACCTCCGCCTTCGCCGGCCTGATGGGCCAGCGCATCGCCGCCCCCGGCGTCACCATCGTCGATGACGGCACCATCGAGAACTCGCGCGGCTCGATCAGCGTCGACGACGAGGGCACGCCCGGCCAGTGCACCACGCTGATCGAGGACGGCATCCTGGTCGGCTTCATGCAGGACCGCATGAACGCCCGCCTGATGGGCATGCGCCCGACCGGCAACGGCCGGCGCCAGAGCTTCGCCTACCACCCGATGCCCCGCATGACCAACACGGTGATGCGCAACGGCGACCACAGCCCGGAGGAGATCATCGCCTCGGTCAAGAAGGGCATCTACGCCAAGAATTTCGGCGGCGGCCAGGTGGACATCACCAACGGCAAGTTCGTCTTCTCGGCCAGCGAGGCCTACCTGATCGAGGATGGCAAGCTCGGCCCGGCGGTCAAGGGCGCGACCCTGATCGGCAACGGCCCGGACAGCCTGACCAAGGTGTCGATGATCGGCAACGACAGCCGCCTCGACCCCGGCGTCGGCACCTGCGGCAAGGACGGCCAGGGCGTGCCGGTCGGCGTCGGCCAGCCGACGCTGAAGCTGGAAGGCCTGACGGTCGGCGGCACCGCCGCCTGACGGCGGCCCGGGCACCGCAGCTCCCAGCCATCGGAAAGGGGTCGGGCCGCCGTTGCGGTCCGGCCCCATCCGCATTCGGGGCTTGGAACTCTCGATTTCATCGGTATCGTTCTTCCGGATATTTTCAACCTACTGGATTGAACGACCATGAAGACCTTTCATTTCCGCTCCATGAGCGGAGTGATATTCGCGTTTTTCCTGGCGTTGGCGACCGCACTGCCGGGCCAGGGCCATGCACAGTCCGCGCCGACACCGGAGCAGGCGGCCGTCGCCAAGGCCAACGGCGCCAGAGCCGACCAGTTGAACGCACGTGTGGTGGTGGCGAGCTATTTCTACGCCTCGACCGACCTCACCTCTGCCCGTTATGGCGACGACTCCAAGGGCATCGATTTCTCCAAGCCGCTGGAGGTGATCGACATTCCGGCCGGAACCGCATGGTTCCAGTATGTCCGCACCGGCTACGACAGCATCCGGTTCGGCAATTTCTTCTCGCCCGTCGTCACCGCCACCCCGGACTGCCTCGGCATCTCGGGCGCAGGCCGCGCGGAATACAAGGCGGTGCTACCCGCCGGCCAGGGGTTGAAGTCGATCGCGGCCCCCATCGTCGACAGCTGGAGCACCCCCGGCACCAGCGTCCAGACGCAGGGCGGCTGCACCCAGGTCGTGATCCCCAACAGCGTCAAGGCCGGCGTGACCAGCGGCGGCCCCGTCCAGTAAGGCCGTGACCGGCCGCCGTCCCTCTGCAACGGAGTCCCGCCATGCCCGACATCGCCACCACCGACGAGTTGCGCCAACGCATCGCCCGCGCCTCCGCCGGGGTTGCCGCACTGGCAGGGCGGGAACCGGAGAATGGCTGGCTGACCAGCATCCAGCGCCAGCTCGACTATGTGGACGGTGCGGCACGGGATGGCGCCAAGCGGCTGGACCGCGCCGACGACCTGAATTTCGGCCTGCTCGCCTCCCACTATGTCGACGATGTCGACCCGGCGCTGGCGGCGGAGCTCCATGCCATCAGCGCCGCCACCCGCCGGCTGTTCGCGGACTGAGGGCTGTTTTTCCGCTGGAGTTCCCGATAGACCGCTTCGATGATCGCGTATAACGGCCGCATCACGGCGGCACGATCATCATCGTCTAGGGAGGAACGCCATGACGGGATTGGCCCTGGTCTCCACCTTCTGCCCCGACCGGGTCGGGCTGGTATCCGGCATCACCAGCCATCTGTTCGAGCAGGGCATCAACCTGCGCGACGCCACCTTCGCCTCGCTCGGCAGCGGTGCGGAATTCTCCGCCGTCTGCGAGTTGCCCGACGGACTGACGGTGGCGGAGGTGCAGGACAGCCTGTCGTCGCTGCCGGTGCTGGCCGGCGCCGAGGTGAAGGTCACCCCCTTCGCCTTCGATCCGCAGCCCGGCCCGCAGGCGCTGATCACCCACCGGGTCGAGGTGTCGGGCGGCGACCAGCCCGGCCTCGTCGCGCGGCTGTCAGAGATCTTCACCCAGTTCGACGCCAACATCGTCCGGCTGGACGCCCAGACCCTGCCCGACCGCAGCGGCGAGCGCTATGTGCTGCGCTTTTCCGTCTCGATCCCGGCGGAACGGGCGGAGGTCTGCCTGTCCGCCATCGCCAACACCGCCGAGACGCTGGCGCTGACCTGCCGGACGGAGGCGCTGTGAGGGGTGGCAGATACGGTTTCCCCCTCGCGGCACTCTCCCCCTCTCCCCCCTGGGGAGAGGGTCGGGGTGAGGGGGATGCACATGCTGGATTTTTGGTGGAGGGCCGCCACGCGCCCCCCTCACCCTAACCCTCTCCCCGGGGGGGAGAGGGGACAAACCGCCGATGCGAGAGGGTGGGGGCACCCGGCGATCCCTCACCCGTGCAGCAGCTTCAACCCCGCGATCCCGCCGACGATGGCGGCGATGCACAGCAGGCGCAGCGCGCCGGCCGGTTCGCCGAACAGCCACATGCCGAGCAGGGCGGTGCCGACCGTGCCGATGCCGGTCCACACCGCGTAGGCCGTTCCAAGCGGCAGCGTCTTCAGCGCATAACCCAGCAGCACCAGGCTCGCCAGCATGGCCGCCGCGGTCAGCAGGCTGGGCATCAGGCGGGTGAAGCCTTCGGTGTATTTCAGGCCGACGGCCCATCCGATCTCGAACAATCCGGCAAAGAACAGCGTGACCCACGCCATGACGGCGACTCCGTCCTGGAATGGCGGGGTCGTCCCCACCCGGTTGCCCATCGTCGAGCGGCGGGGTCGTCCCCGCGGGCCACAGGGCAGATAGGACATCCTACACCCATGGTCAAGGCGGGCGGTCAAGGCGGGCGGCCAATGTTGCATCGCCGGCCCGGCCCGTGCAGGATGGGGTTCCTGAATGGTTCCCTCCTTCGCCCTCCCTTCGCCTCTGGCGCCGTCGGGGGCTTTCGACGTTGGACTGCAATGACCGAAAACGGCACCCCACCAGCTCCCGAGACGGCAGCTCCCGAGACTGCCGAATCGCTCGAGAACCGGCGCAAGCGGCTGCGCTTCCGCTCCTGGCACCGCGGCACGCGCGAGATGGATCTGCTGATGGGCAGCTTCGCCGACGCCCATGTCGTGACCTTCGACCATGACATGCTCGACCGCTTCGAGGCGCTGCTGGAACTGGGCGATCCCGACCTCTATGACTGGATGTCGGGCCGCGAGCCGGTGCCGGCCGAGCATGACGGCGATGTGATGCGCCTGTTGACGGCGTTCCAATACACACCACGTCAGGGCTCCTGACGGAGCCGGCCCAAGGCTCCAAACCCTCTCCCCGCATCCCCGAGGCATTTTCCTTTGGTCAGTTTCGATCTCCAGCCCGGCCGCGCCGGCCGTCTCCTGATCGGCGGCGCGCCCGAGGGTCACGATGCCCGCATCCTGGCGGAGCTTGCGCAGAAGGCCGGGGGCTATGGCCTGCTGCATGTGGCGCTGGACGACACCCGCGCCGCCCTGCTGGCCGAAGCGCTGGCCTTCTTCGCGCCGAAGCTGGAGGTGATGACCTTCCCGGCCTGGGACTGCCTGCCCTATGACCGGGTATCGCCGAACGGCGGCATCGTCGCCGGGCGCATCGACACGCTGACCCGGCTGATCGCCCGGCGCGACGCCGCGGCGAACCGCGACGGGCTGGCCCCGCTGATCGTGCTGACCACCGTGAACGCGGTGGTGCAGAAGGTGCCGCCGCGCAGCGCCTTCAAGGACGCGCTGTTCACGGCCAAACTGCGCGACCGCATCGACCTGGAGAAGCTGCAGCGCTACCTCGCCGGCAACGGCTACACACGCGCCCAGACGGTGCGCGAGCCGGGCGAGTTCGCCGTGCGCGGCGGCATCGTCGACCTGTTCCCGCCCGGCACCGACGAGCCGCTGCGCCTCGACCTGTTCGGCGACGAACTGGAGGGGGTGCGCGCCTTCGATCCGATGACCCAGCGCACCACCGACAAGCGCGAGCGGGTCGAGCTCAAGCCGATGTCGGAGGTGTTCCTGGACGAGGCGGGGATCGCCCGCTTCCGTTCCGGCTACCGCGAGCTGTTCGGCGCGGTGACCGACGACGACCCGCTCTACGAGGCGATCTCCGCCGGCCGGTCCTATGGCGGGATGGAGCATTGGCTGCCGCTGTTCCACGAGAGCATGGACACGGTGCTGGACTACCTGCCGCGCGGCATCGTCAGCCTGGACCATCAGGCGGCGGAGGCGCGCGACGCCCGCATGGCGCAGGTGGTCGATTTCCATGCCTCGCGCCTGTCGATGATGTCGATCGAGAAGCGGGCGGGATCGCCGGTCTACAAGCCGGTGCCGGTCGCCTCGATGTTCATCGACGCCGTCGGCTGGGACGCGCTGATGGGCGAACGCGCGGTGGCGCAGTTGCAGGTGTTCTCGACGCCCCCCGGCATCAAGGGCACGGTCGATGCCGGCGGCAAGCGTGGCCACGATTTCGCCGAGGAGCGCAACCGCCCCGACATCAACGTCTTCGACGCGGTGAAGGACCATATCCGGGCCCAGCGCGCCGACGGCCGGCGGGTGCTGATCGCCGGATATTCCGCCGGGTCGCGCGACCGCCTGTCCAACGTGCTGGCCGACCACGGCATCCCCGGCCTGGAGCCGGCGGAGAGCATGGAGGAGGTCCGCCGCTTCGACCGCGGCATCATCGGCACCATCGTGCTGGGGATGGAGCACGGCTTCACCTCGCCCGACCTCGCGGTCATCACCGAGCAGGACGTCCTGGGCGACCGTCTGGTCCGGCCGCACAAGAAGAAGCGCAAGGCCGCCAACTTCATCGCCGAGCATTCGGCGCTGCACGAGGGCGACATCGTCGTCCATATGGACCACGGCATCGGCCGCTATGACGGGCTGGAGACGCTGGAGGTCACCGGCGCCCCGCACGACTGCCTGCGCCTGGTCTATGAGGGCGGCGACAAGCTCTATGTCCCGGTCGAGAACATCGAGGTGCTGTCGCGCTACGGCTCGGAGGATGCCAACGTCCAGCTCGACAAACTGGGCGGCGCCGGCTGGCAGGGCCGCAAGGCGCGGGTCAAGAAGCGGCTGAAGGACATGGCGGAAGCCCTGCTGCGGATCGCCGCCGAGCGCATGCTGAAGAAGGCCGATCCGGTGCTGACGCCGGAGGGCGTCTACCAGGAGTTCGCCGCCCGCTTCCCCTACCCCGAGACCGACGACCAGCTGAAGGCGATCGAGGACATCTTCACCGACCTCGGCAGCGGCCGGCCGATGGACCGTCTGGTCTGCGGCGACGTCGGCTTCGGCAAGACCGAGGTGGCGCTGCGCGCCGCCTTCATGGTGGCGATGAGCGGCAAGCAGGTCGCCGTCGTCGTGCCCACCACCCTGCTGGCCCGCCAGCATTTCAAGACCTTCTCGACCCGCTTCAGCGGCCTGCCGGTGCGCGTCGTCCAGCTGTCGCGCATGGTCACCGCCCGCGAGCAGACCCTGGTCAAGAAGGAGCTGGCGGAGGGCACCGCCGACATCGTCGTCGGCACCCACGCCCTGCTGGCCAAGGGGCTGGACTTCAAGCGGCTCGGCATGGTCATCGTCGACGAGGAGCAGCATTTCGGCGTCAAGCAGAAGGAACGGCTGAAGGAGTTGCGCGCCGACATCCATGTGCTGACGCTGACCGCCACGCCGATCCCACGCACCCTGCAGATGGCGCTTTCCGGCGTGCGCGAGCTGTCGCTGATCGCGACGCCGCCGGTCGACCGTCTGGCGGTGCGCACCTTCGTCCTGCCCTACGACCCGGTGGTGATCCGCGAGGCGATCCTGCGCGAGCATTACCGCGGCGGCCAGTCCTTCTACGTCTGCCCGCGGGTGGAGGATCTGGCGAAGGTCGCCGAGCGGGTGCGCGAGCTGGTGCCGGAGGTCAAGATCGTCACCGCCCACGGCCAGATGGCGGCCAGCGAGCTGGAAGACGTGATGACCGCCTTCGACGAGGGCAGGTTCGAGGTGCTGCTGGCCACCAACATCATCGAGAGCGGCCTGGACATCCCGAATGCCAACACGCTGATCGTCCACCGCGCCGACCTGTTCGGGCTGGCCCAGCTCTACCAGATCCGCGGCCGCGTCGGCCGGTCGAAGAAGCGCGGCTACGCCTATCTGACCTATGCGCCGAACAAGCCACTGAGCGCCACCGCCCAGCAGCGCCTGCACGTCATCGAGACGCTGGACAGCCTGGGCGCCGGCTTCCAGCTCGCCAGCCACGACATGGACATCCGCGGCGCCGGCAATCTGCTGGGCGAGGAGCAGTCGGGACAGGTGCGCGAGGTCGGCGTCGAGCTGTACCAGCAGATGCTGGAGGACGCCGTCGCCAACGCCCGCGCCTCGATGCAGGAGGGCGCCGTCGCCGCGGCCGCCGCGCAGGACTGGGTGCCGCAGATCAATCTCGGCACGCCGGTGCTGATCCCCGAGGCCTATGTGCCCGACCTGACGGTGCGGCTGTCGCTCTACCGCCGCATCGCCGATCTGGTCGACCGCGCGGAGGTCGACGGCTTCGCCGCCGAGCTGATCGACCGCTTCGGCAAGCTGCCGGAGGAGGTCGAGAACCTGCTGGACGTCGTCACCATCAAGCGGCTGTGCAAACAGGCCAACCTCGACCGGGTCGATGCCGGGCCGAAGGGCGTGGTGCTGGCCTTCCACGACAATGTCTATGCCGAGCCGGCCAAGCTGCTGACCTACATCGCCCAGCACCTGACGCTGATGAAGCTGCGGCCCGACCACAAGCTGGTCTACAGCCGCGAATGGCCCGATCCGCAGGCCCGCGTCCGCAGCGTGCAGAAGCTGGTGAAGGATCTGGCGGAGATGGCGTCCGGCGGCGGCGTGCCGCGCGGCGAGACTCCGCCGCCGCCCCCTCCCCCGCCACCGCCCAAGCCGACCGGCGCCAAGCTGGTGTCGCGCCTGGGCAACAACACGCGCTTCGGCCGTCCGACCGGACGCCGGTGAGATGGACGACAGGATCCGTAACGTCCCGCTGGCCCTGCGGCTGGCGCGCGGCGACCGGCGGAGCGCGGGCGACGCCCCCTCCGTCGCCGCCGAGATCGTGGCCGACCGCGGCAAGCTGGCCGAACTGGTCGGCTGCCTGTTCGACCGCGATGCCAGCGTGCGCATGCGCGCCGCCGACGCGCTGGAACGGGTGTCGCGCGGCAATGCCGGCTGGCTCGACGCCTATGTCGACCATCTGCTGACCGATGCCGTCGCCATCGAACAGGTGGAGGTGCGCTGGCACATCGCCCAGATCGTGCCGCGCCTGAGCATGAGCGAGGAGCAGCGCCGCCGCGCCGCCGTCCTGCTGGCCGACTGGTTCGAGAACAGCCCGAGCCGCATCGTCCAGACCAGCGCGCTGCAGGCGGTGGTCGATCTGGCCGAATCGGACGCCGCGCTGCGCGCCACCTCGGCGGAGATGCTGGGCCGCGCCATGCGGTCCGGCGTGCCGTCTCTGGCCGCCCGCGCGAAGCGCATCCTGAAGCCCTTCGAGGTGGACGAGGCGACGCTGACCGCGGCACTGGTGCGCGAGCAGACCGGCCTCGCCCTGTCGGTGCTGCCCGACCGGCTGGCGGTGGCGCAGTTGCCGCCCGGCGATGGGCTGCCGGACTGGCTCGACTGGACCGACCCGCTGGTCGGCGCCACCCGCTCCGGCGACGAGCTATCGATCCTGTGCCGCGAGGAACGCGTACCCGACGGCGTGAAGGCCGAACGCGGCTGGCGCGCCTTCCGGGTCGAAGGCACGGTGGATTTCACGCTGTTCGGCATCCTGGCCCGCATCGCCGTGCCTCTGGCCCAGGCCCATGTGCCGATCTTCGCGATCTCGACCTACAAGACCGACTATGTGCTGGTGAAGGCCGACGACCTCGACAAGGCGGCCGACGTGCTGGCGCTGACCTGCACGGTGAACCGGTAGAGTCGTCGGCCCCCACCCTCCCACGCTGGCGCGTGGGCCCCTCCCTCCCCCGCTTTCGCGGGAGAGGGGAAGTTGGCTGGAGCGGCGGCAGTCCCCTCTCCCGCGATCGGACCGGCCTTCGGCCGACCGAGAGCGGGAGAGGGTTAGGGAGGGGGCAAATGGCTGCCCTCAGACCCCGCCGCCCTCCCGCCGGCTCTGCTCGGCGATGTCCTCCCGCTCGCCCATCTCGTCCCATTTCTTCTGGACCGGCTTGTCGGGATCGCCGGACGCCTTGCCGGTCTCCTCGACCAGCTTGTCCTCGATCTGCTGGGCGGCGTCCGACGGGGCATCGGAGGTCACGGATTTGGAGCGGTCCTGAGCGGTCATGGCGGCAGTCTCCCAAATGATGGTTGACCACTCAAACACCGGCGGACCGGCAAAGTTCACGCGCCCGCCTGCAATGCCTCCGCCAAACGTTCCACCAGCGCCGCGGCGGCGGCCGGCTCGTACGGCTCGGCATGGCCGGAGCCCCAGACCGGCCCCGGCCATGCCGGGTCGCCGCGCGTCCGCCCGATCACATGGACGTGCAGTTGCGGCACCATGTTGCCCAGCGCCCCGACATTCATCTTGTCCGGTGCGAACAGCGTCTCCAGCGCGCGGGACGCGCGGGCGGTCTCCCGCATCAGGGTGATCTGGTCTGCCTCGTCCAGCCGGTGGATCTCGACCGCGCCATCGCGCATCGGCACCAGGATCAACCAGGGCCACAGGGCGTTGTTCATCAGCAACACCCGGCAAAGATCCAGGTCCATGACAGGATAAGTGTCGGCTTGCAGCCGTTCGTTAAGGGAAAACATGCTTCTCTCCTGCTGGACCGGATCCTGGGGTGGAATGAACCGGAGGCTGGTCTGTTGTAGCCGCCAGTGGCGGAGCAACCGGGAAGCCTGTATAGAATGCCCCAGCGCGCCGGGCAAAGGCCGGTGCGGCATTCGTTGGATGGTGGAACGGTTTTGAGTTCGGTCCGAGGCGAAGGTCGGGGCGGCACTGGCCGCGCTGCGCCATTCCCACGGGCCGTTTCGGTTTTTTCCGGTGCGGCGAGCGAGAACGACCCACATGCGTAAATCGGCCTTCGCGGTTCTGATCCTGGTGATCCTGGGCAACATCGCCTTCTGGGCGCTGTGGAACCGCCCGGTGGACGAACGGTCCTGGGCCGGCGCCATCACCGGCGTCGCCTACACCCCCTTCCATTCCGACAAGAGCCCGTCCAAGGGCGACAAGGCGTCGGCCGACGACATCGAGAAGGACATGGACGCGCTGGAGGGCGCGGTGAAGGCGGTCCGCACCTATTCCACCACCGACGGCTCGGAGATGGTCGCGGCCATCGCCGCCAAGCACGGGCTGCCGGTCACCGCCGGCGCCTGGACCGCCGGCAAGCCCGAGATCGACGAGCCGGAACTGGCCGGACTGATCAAGCTGGCCCGCGCCAACAGCAACGTCCGCCGCGTGCTGGTCGGGAACGAGGCGATCCTGCGCGCCGACCTGACGGTCGCGCAGGCCATCGACTACGTCAAGCGGGTGAAGAAGAAGGTCAACGTGCCGGTTTCCATCGCCGAGCCGTGGCACGTCTGGCTGAAGAATCCGGAGCTGGCCGACGCGGTCGACTTCCTCGCCGTCCACCTGCTGCCCTATTGGGAAGGCGTTCCGGTCGACCAGTCGGTCGATTACGCCATGTTCCGCTACAACGAGCTGAAGGCGAAGTTCCCGAACAAGCACATCCTGATCGGCGAGATCGGCTGGCCGGCCGACGGCCCGTGGCGCCGCGGCGCCGAGGCCAGCCAGGTCAACCAGGCCAAGTTCATCCGCAACTTCCTGAACGTCGCCGCCCAGAACAAGCTCGACTACTTCATCATGGAGGCCTTCGACCAGCCCTGGAAGCGGGAGATCGAGGGCACCGCCGGCACCAGCTGGGGCCTGTGGGACTATCAGCGCAACCCGAAATTCCCGATGATCGGCGGGGTGAACGAGATCCGCAACTGGGAGGTCAAGTGCGCGACCGCGGTGGCGCTGGGCTTCCTGCCGCTGGTGTTCTTCCTGTGGCGGCGCAGCGACCTGAAGATCGGCGGCCAGATCTTCTACGGCGCGCTGATCCAGGCGGTCGCCTCCGTCCTGGTCTTCACCGTCAGCGCCGCATCGGCCGCCGGACTCGCCGTCACCACCGAGATCGCCTGGGGCCTGCTGATCTTCTGCCAGCTCGTGCTGTTCGCGGTGATGCTGATCGACGGCATGGAGCTGACCGAGGTCGTCTGGCAGCACAAGTTCAAGCGCAAGTTCATCCCCTGCTCCGCAGCACCTCTGCCCAATGCGGCGAAGGTGTCGATCCATGTGCCCTGCTACAACGAGCCGCCGCACATGGTCATGCAGACGCTGGACGCGCTGGCCGCCCTCGACTACCCGAACTACGAGGTGCTGCTGCTCGACAACAACACCAAGGATCCGGCGGTCTGGCGCCCGGTCGAGGAGTATTGCAAGAAGCTTGGACCGAAGTTCCGCTTCTTCCACCTCGACAACTGGCCGGGCTTCAAGGCCGGCGCGCTGAATTTCGGGCTGGCCCAGACCGCGCCGGACGCCGAGCACATCGCGGTGATCGACAGCGACTATCAGGTCCATCCCGACTGGCTGAAGGCGACCATCCCGCACTTCAACCGGCCGGAGGTCGGCTTCGTCCAGTCGCCGCAGGATTATCGCGAGTGGGAACACGACCTGTTCCAGCGCATGACCAACTGGGAATATGCCGGCTTCTTCCACATCGGCATGATCCAGCGCAACGAGCGCAACGCCATCATCCAGCACGGCACCATGACCATCATCCGCAAGTCGGCGCTGGAGAAGGTCGGGCGCTGGGGCGAATGGTGCATCACCGAGGATGCCGATCTCGGCCTGCGCCTGTTCGAGCATGGCTATGAGGCGGTCTATATGCCGGAGAGCTACGGCAAGGGGCTGGTTCCCGACAGCTTCTCCGCCTACAAGACGCAGCGTTTCCGCTGGGCCTATGGCGCGGTGCAGATCCTGAAGCATCATTGGCGCCAGCTGGCGCCGGGCGCCAAGGAACTGACCTCGGGCCAGAAGTACCATTTCATCACCGGCTGGCTGCCCTGGTTCGCCGACGCCGCCCATATGATCTTCGGCATTGCCGGCATCCTGTGGTCGATCGGCCTGATGGCCTTCCCCAAATATTTCGAGTTCCCGCCCAACGTCTTCATGATCCCGACGCTCAGCGTCTTCGCCTTCAAGGTCGGCGCGTCGCTGTGGCTCTACGAGGCGCGGGTGAAGTGCGGCTTCTGGGACAAGGTCGGGGCGGCGGTCGCCGGCATGGCGCTGACCCACACGGTCGGCCGCGCCATGTGGCTGGGCATCTTCACCTCCGGCCGGCCCTTCGTCCGCACGCCGAAATGCGAGAACCAGCCGGCGCTGATGCAGGCCTTCCTGATGGCGCGCGAGGAGCTGGTGCTGCTGGTGTCGCTGTGGGGCGCGGCGCTGGCCATCGTCATGGTCTTCGGCCACGAGAACCGCGACGCCTTCATGTGGTCGGGCCTGCTGGTGGTGCAGTCGCTGCCCTATCTGGCCGCCTTCATCACCGCGCTGATCAACGTCTTCCCGACCATCGGCTTCGGCAAGAGCAAGCCGTCCCCGGCCGACGGTGCCGTCGGTGCCGGGGCCGCCGACTGATGGTCATAGGCCGGCGCTTCGGCTTGGAAGGAAGCGCCGGCTATGCCAGAGTTGAGCACTGGGAGACACGGTCCCGGGGAGGCGGCTCATGTCCGGCAATCTCGCGTCCGGCCGCGGCATCGGCCCGCCGGAATTCAGCGTCCGCACCACCGCCGGGGTCGAACGCTCCGGCAGCGCCACCGACCGCAACCACCAGCGCAACCCGCGTCGGGAACAGCGGGACCGCGAGCAGGAGCGGCGGGAACAGCATCCGCCCAACCCGCAGCGCCGCCGTCTCTATGATCTTCTGTTCGACGAGGTCGACCAGTTCGACGGGCTCGACGAGCATCAGCGGGCCCGGCTGAAGGACAATCTGCGCAGCCACCTGTCCCGCCGCGTGCCGCCCTCCCCGCCGGGCGCCGCCCTGGCGCCGCAGCATGACGAGGAGGCACTGGCCGAGGCGCTGCTGAAGGACCCGGCCGCGCCACTCCCCGTCGACCCCGAACACATCGTCCAGGCCGCCACCGCCGCCGCAATGTCGGAGCCGGACCCGGAAACCGCGCGTCTGGCCGAACAGCTGCGCGACTGCCTCGCCCGCAACACCGACCGCGCCCGCAAGGTGGCGGTCTACCTGCACCTGCTGCTGACGCTGGAAGGCGCGTTCAGGCCGCATATGGTGGTGGATGTGTGAGGAGCCGGCCGCCAAATGCCCCCTCCCCATCCCTTCCCCCGCTCTCAGCGGACCTTCGGTCCGCCTGTCGCGTCAGCACAAACCGAAGGTTTGTGCGAGAGCTTGGCGGTGGAGGGGGTAGGACGCTTGTAAGCGTAGCGTAAATGCCCAGGCAGCAGGGTTCCCTCTCCCTCGAAGAGGGGGAGGGTTAGGGAGGAGGCAACCGCCGCCCGCAAATTTCCTGTCAGCCTGAAAATGCGAAAAAGCCCCGCCTCCCTTTCGGAAGGCGGGGCTTTTATCATCACACATACCCTCTGCGATCACTCCGGCGTGGAGGCTTCGGCGTCGCTTTCCGGGGTGCCCATCATGGCGTCGGCGACCAGACCAGCGTTGCCACGGATCTTGGCCTCGATCGCGTCAGCCATCTCGGGATTGTTGCGCAGGTAATTCTTGGCGTTCTCGCGGCCCTGGCCGATGCGGGTGCCGTCATAGCTGAACCAGGCGCCGGACTTGTCCACCACCCCGGCCTGGATGCCGAGATCGAGCAGTTCGCCGACCTTCGACACGCCCTCGCCATACATGATGTCGAACTCGACCACGCGGAACGGCGGGGCCATCTTGTTCTTCACCACCTTGACGCGGGTCTGGTTGCCGACCACGGCGTCGCGGTCCTTGATCGCGCCGATGCGGCGGATGTCGAGACGGACCGAAGCATAGAACTTCAGCGCGTTGCCGCCGGTCGTCGTCTCCGGATTGCCGAACATCACGCCGATCTTCAGGCGGATCTGGTTGATGAAGATGACGAGGCAGTTCGACTTGGAAATCGAGCCGGTCAGCTTGCGCAGCGCCTGGCTCATCAGGCGGGCATGCAGACCGACATGGCTGTCGCCCATCTCGCCTTCCAGTTCGGCGCGCGGCACCAGCGCCGCGACCGAGTCGACCACCAGCACGTCGATAGCGCCGGAGCGCACCAGCGTGTCGGCGATCTCCAGCGCCTGCTCGCCGGCATCGGGCTGGGAGATCAGCAGGTCGTCGACCTTGACGCCGAGCTTGCGGGCATAGGACGGGTCGAGCGCGTGTTCGGCGTCGATGAACGCGCAGGTGCCGCCGGCCTTCTGTGCCTGGGCGATGGCATGCAGCGCCAGCGTGGTCTTGCCCGAGCTTTCAGGCCCGTAGATTTCGACGATGCGGCCGCGCGGCAGGCCGCCGATGCCCAGTGCGATGTCGAGACCGAGCGAGCCGGTGGACACCACCTCCGTCTCGACCAAATTCTCCTTGGTGCCAAGCTTCATGATCGAGCCCTTGCCGAACGCACGTTCGATCTGGCTCAGGGCGGCATCCAGCGCCTTCTGCTTGTCCATGGAATCCTTCTCGACCAAACGAAGCTGTGCGGACGACATGCCCGGTACCCCTCTCTTAGAACACACGGTCGGCGCTCTTGCAACGAAGCTGAATGTACTCTTTTCGTTCTGGTTTGCAAGGGCCGATGTTTCTGGTGTGTTCCTGTTTTCCGGGGTTTGCCGGAGGACGCTTTTCCCACTCCCCCGGTGTCTCTCCCCGCTGCTTCTCCGCGCTGCCCCCTCCCCATCCCTCCCCCGCTTTGCGGGAGAGGGGGTTGGACGCTTGCGGAGGTCATACAAAGGACAGCGGCAGTTCCCTCTCCCACCGCAGGTGGGGGAGGGTTAGGGAGGGGGCGGGGAAAACGCGCCCTCACCGGCTGTCGCGGATGACCTCCTTCACCTTGGAGGCCAGTTGCTTCAGCGAGAAGGGCTTGGGCAGGAAATGGGCCACCTCGACGCCGTCGATCTCGCCCAGCCGGTCCTCGGCATAGCCGGAAATGAAGATGACCCGCATCTCCGGCCGCAGCCGGCGGACATGGCGGGCCAGCGTCGGGCCGTCCATCTGGGGCATCACCACGTCGGTGATCAGCAGGTCGATGGAGGCGCCGTTGGTCTCGATCTGCTGCAGGGCCGCCTCGCCGTTCTTGGCCTCCAGCACCTGATAGCCCTTGTTGCGCAGCGCACGGGCGGAGAAAACGCGGACCGCGTCCTCGTCCTCGACCAGCAGGATGATGCCGGTGCCGGTCAGGTCGCTGCCGCGCCGCTCGCGCGGCTCCGCCGTGTCGACCGGGCGCAGCTCGCCCTGGTGGCGGGGCAGCAGGATGGTGAAGGTGGTCCCCTCCCCCACCGCGGAATCGACCAGCACGAAGCCGCCGGTCTGCCGCACGATGCCATAGACCGTCGACAGCCCCAGACCGGTGCCCGACCCGACCTCCTTGGTGGTGTAGAAGGGCTCGAAGATGCGTTGCAGGTTCTCGCGCGCGATGCCGCAGCCGGTGTCGATCACCTCGATGGAGACATAACCGCCGGGCGGGATCGTCTCATGCTCGCGCCGCTCGGGCTGGTCCAGGACGAGGTTGGTGGTGTTGACAGTCAGCTTGCCGCCGCCGGCCATGGCGTCGCGGGCGTTGACCACCAGATTGATGATGACCTGCTCCAGCTGGTTCTGGTCGACCTTGACCAGCCCCAGGTCGCGGCCATGGATCATCTTCAGCTCGATGTTCTCGCCGATCAGCCGGCGCAACAGGTTCGCCAGCTCGGCCAGCACGTCGGTCACGTTGATGACGCGCGGCTGCAGCGTCTGCTGGCGCGAGAAGGCCAGCAGCTGCCGCACCAGATTGGCGGCGCGGTTGGCGTTCTGCTTGATCTGCATGATGTCGCTGAAGGACTGGTCGCCCGGCTTGTGCCGCAGCAGCAGCAGGTCGCAGAAGCCGATCATTGCCGTCAGCAGATTGTTGAAGTCGTGCGCGACGCCGCCGGCCAGCTGGCCGACCGCCTGCATCTTCTGCGACTGGGCGAACTGGGCCTCCAGGCTCTTGCGCTCGGTCATGTCGATGAAGTGAAGGATCAGTCCGCCCCCGTCGCGCCGTCCGTCCGGCTTGACCGGGCCGACCAGCCGCCGGGCATAGAGCTGGGCGGTCAGCTCCCGCCCGCCGGACAGCCGCACCTCCAGCGGGGTCGCCGGATCGGCGCCACCCTGGACCGCCTTCAGCCGGGCGGTCACCGCCTCGCGCTCCGCCGGGACGATCAGGTCGGGCATCGGCCGGTCGATGACGCTGCCCGCCTCGCTGCCGATCAGCGCCAGGAAGGCCTCGTTGCATTCGGTCAGCTGCCCGGTTTCGTCGACCAGGGCGATGCCGATCGGCGCATCCTCGAAGAAGCGCTGGAACCGCTGCTCGGAATGGCGCAGCGCCTCCTGCCACTCGCGTTCCGGCGACAGGTCGCGCACCACCGACCGGGTGTGGACGGTGCCGTCGTCGGCCCGCACCACGCTCTGCGCGACCGCCACCTGGAACCGGCGGCCATGCAGCCCGACCATGGTCAGCTCGCCGCGCTGCTCGCCGCCGCCATGGTCGAACAGGTCGTAGGGGGCGGCGGCCGGGGGAGCGGCGAGGACGCCGTGCAGCCGCAGCTCACCGTCGGTCAGGTCGCCCGGCGAGGCCTCCAGCCATTGGGCCAGCGTGGCGTTGACGAACAGGAACTGGCCGTTCTGGTCGACGGAAAAGAAGCCGACCGGCGCATGCTCCATGAAATCGGCGAGCTTGGCCTGCTCGCGCAGCATGACATGCTCCAGCTCGCGCCGGGCGGTGATGTCCTCGACCCGCCAATGGACGGAGCCGGGAAAGCCGGCGACCGGCTGGCCCTGGACCTTGCGCCATTCCGGCGGATGGCCGTCCAGCGCCGGGATCGCCAGCTCGGCCGACGCCGCCGCCCCCGCCCGCACCCGGTCGCGCAGGCGGCCGAACTCGCGCGCGCTGTCGGGATCGCCGGAGAACTGGCGCGCCAACGCCTCCAGCGGCCGTTCGCCGCGGCGCCAGCCCGCCAACTCGCGGAAGGCGGCATTGACGAACAGCACCTCGTCGGCGCCGTCGCAGACCAGCTGTCCGGCCGGCATCCCTTCGAGCGCACCGCCCAGCAGCGCGCCGACGCGCGCCGATCGCCGCACCACCGCGACGCTGCGGCCGATCAGCAGGCCGGTGCCGGCCGCCGCCGCAGCCGCGCCCAGCCAACCGACCGCATCGCGGTCCAACAACAGGCCGGCGGCCAGCAGCAGCAGCCCGGCCGGCGCCAGCCCGTACTGGAGCAGCAGCATCGCCCCGCCGGGCGGAGCGCCGCCGGTGATCCTGCGGCGTGCGGTGTCGGAAAGGGAAGTTGACTCGTCCACCGAAACTCCAAGCCGCACATATTCCAAAACCGGGGGCAAACCGATGATGCCTCCATCGGGATGCATCCGCCGCCCACGCGCGCCGCCCATGCCCGCCGATCGCTTCCGCCGCCAGCTTCCGGAGCGGCCGATCAGTTGCGCAGCGACCGCCCCTTGAGCTTGAAGACATAGGTAATGACTTCGGCGACCGCCCGATAGTGCTCGGATGGGACTTCCGCGTCGATATCGCATGCGGCATAGAGCGCACGGGCGAGCGGAGGGTTCTCTATGACCGGAACATTGTTGGATTCTGCGATCTCGCGGATCTTGAAGGCGACCTGGTCGACGCCCTTGGCCAGCACCATCGGCGCGCCCATCTGGTCGGGATCGTATTTCAGCGCGACCGCGAAGTGGGTCGGGTTGGTGACCACCACGTCGGCGCTGGGCACCGCGGCCATCATGCGCTTGCGCGCGCGCTCGAACCGGATCTGGCGGATGCGGCCCTTGACGATGGGATCGCCTTCCTGCTGCTTGTGCTCGTCCTTCACCTCCTGCTTGGTCATCTTCATCTTCTTGTCGAATTGGTGCTTCTGCCACAGGAAGTCGCCGGCGGCGATGAAGGTCAGCACCACCAGAACCCAGATCAGCAGGCGGTGGGCCAGACCATCCATCTGCTTCAGCAGCGCCATGATGTCGATGCCGATATAGGCCTCGATGCCGGCGAACATCGGCGCCAGCGCCATGTAGGCGACGCCGCCGACCACCGCCAGCTTGGCGATGCTCTTAAGCAGTTCCACCCCCTGGTTGGCCTTGAACATGTTCATCAGGCCGGGCAGCGGGTTCAGCTTGTTGAATTTCGGCGCGATCAGCTCCCACGAGACGTGGAAGCCGGTCTGCCCGATGGTCGACAGCACGCCGGCCACGACGAACAGCAGGATGGGCAGCCACAGCGCCCACAGCGAATCCATCATCACCCGGAACAGCAGCGTCCCGACCCCGGCGCGGTCGAAGGTGAACTGGTCGACATTCTCGAAATAGTAGTTCAGCCGGAAGAAAAGCCCCTTCATCGTTCCGGGCAGGATCGAGATCAGCACCACCAGCATCGCCGCGACCATCAGCCAGTTCGCGGCCTCGCGGGTCATCGCGAACTGGCCCTGCTTGTGGGCCTCATCGAGTTTCTTGGAGGTCGGGTCCTCCGTTTTGGAGGATTCGTCCGGTTCTTCCGACACCGGCCTTCTCCCTCTACAACGGCTTCAGCAGGTCGACGAAGGTCGACTCGAAGCGCGACAGCCAGAACATCATCATCGCGCCCAGCGTCAGCGCGAACATGAACAGCCCGAGCAGCACCTGGACCGAGGTGAAGAGCTGGAACACCTGCACCTGAGGCGCCAGCTTGTTCAGCAGCCCAAGCGCCAGCGCGAACAGGACGCCGGTGATCAGGAAGGGGGCCGACATCTGCACCCCCATCATGAAGGTCTTCGACACCAGCTGCCCGACCACGTTGGCCATGTCGTCGACCGGGATCGCCGCCCCCGGCACGAAGGTGGCATAGCTGTCGACCACGGCCATGATCAGCAGATGGTGCAGGTCGGTGACGAACAGCAGCAGCAGCCCGAGCCAGCCCATCAGCGACCCCGGCAGCGAGCCTGCGGTCGCCAGCGCCGGGTTGAAGATCTGGGCGTTGGCCAGGCCGCTCTGCAGGCTGATGATGGTGCCGGCGACCTCCAGCGTGCCCATCAGCAGACGCGCCACCGTGCCGAGGAAGATGCCGACCGTCATCTCGCCGGCCGCCAGCACCAGCAGTTGGAACGGGCTGCCCGGCATCGGCGGCAACTGCGGCCGGATCGCCGGAGCCACCAGCACGCTGACCGCCAGCGCGAGCAGCAGGCGGGTACGCGCGGTGACGAAGGCGTCGCCGATGGTCGGCATCACGCTGAAGGCGGTGCCGATGCGCAGGAACACCAGCATCCAGACGAAGAGCTGCTCGCCCAGGAGCTGCTGGAGGACGTTCATTGGCCCGCCGCGGCGGCGGTCGGGGCCGGGGCCGGGGTTATGCCGGTGCCGGGGGTGAAGGGGGCGCCGCCATTCTCGTGGGCGCCGACGCCGATGGCGACGATGCGGTCGGCGACCTCATGCTCGAAGAACTCGGTCAGCTTGCCCAGCATGAAGGGCATCAGCAGGATGCTCAGCCCGAAGACCAAAAGCAGCTTCGGCACCATCGCCAACGTCTGTTCGTTGATCTGGGTGACGGCCTGGAACACCGATATGACGGTGCCGAGCATCATCATGATGACCAGAATCGGGCCGCACACGATCACCAGCGTGACGATCGAGGTGCGGCAAAGCTCGATGACTTCGGTCTCGCTCATGACGGCGACATGAAGGACAAGCCGGGGGACGGGGACGGGAAGCCCGTCACATCGGCATGCGCAGGATTTCCTGGTAGGCGTTCAGCACCTTGTCGCGCACCGCGGTGACGGTCTGCAGCGTCACCTCGGCGTTGGTCACCGCCTGCACAACGTCGTTCAGGTCGGCCTTGCCGACGGAGGCCAGCGCGGACATGTCCTCGCTCTTCTTCAGGGTGCCGATGCTCTCCTTGGCCGCCTGTTCCAGCACGTCGCCGAAGGAGACGCCGTCGCGCGCGGCCATGCCGGGACCGGTGGTCTTGGATGCCGTGGTGGCGTAGGCCGCGGCGGCGTTCAGCGGATTGATCATGGCGGCGGTTCCGGTCGGTCAGGGAAGGAGGAGGCGAGGCGGCAAATCGGACGGATACGGATCGGGTGGACGGCGCGTCAGGTGCGCAGGATATCGATGGTGCGGGTCAACATCTGGCGCGCGGTGTCGATGGCCGACAGGTTGGCCTCGTAGCTGCGCTGCGCCTCGCGCATGTCCATCGCCTCGACCACCGAATTCACGTTCGGCAGCAGCACATAGCCGTCGGCGTCGGCCGACGGGTGGGACGGGTCGTAGCGGCGCTGGAAATCGCCCTTGTCCACATCGACCTTGGCGACGCGGACCTTGTCGACGTCCATCGCCCGGTCCAGTTCGTTCTTGAAGATGACCGTCTTGCGGCGATAGGGCAGATCGCCCGGCGTTTCCGCCGTCGTGTTGGCGTTGGCCAGATTCTCGGAAATGACCTTCAGCCGCGTGCCCTGCGCCTTCAGGCCCGACGCGGAAACCGCCATCGACTGGTAGAGATCCATCGCACCGCCTCCTCAAACGCCCAACGGAACCATCCGGCGGCCGGCATGCAAAGCAAAGCCGGATCAGCCGCCGGTCCGGATCGCCGATTTGATCATCGCCACCTGCTTCTTATACAGGTTGGTGATGGTCTGGTAATCCATCGAATTCTGGCTCATCCGCATCATCTGGTCTTCCAGGATGACGTTGTTACCGTCCGGCGCCGTCTCGTACGGGTCGCGGACCTTCTCTTCCTTGGCCATGCCGCCCGGTCCGCGGGTGCCGGCCAGATGGGACGCATTGGTCGACACCGGGGTCAGCCGCCGGTTGTCGCTCAGCGCGTCGCGGAAGCTGAAGGATTTCAGGTCGCGGCTCTTGTACTCGGGCGTGTCGGCGTTGGCGATGTTCTGCGACAGGACCTGCTGACGCTGGGTCAGCCAGTCCATCTTGCGTGACATCAGCTTGAAGATGCCGAGATTCCCGAGGTCCATGGCCCAGATCCCGTTCAGGTCCGCCTGCGTTCCGCGCGCCCTCCTCCCGGCCCGCCCCGCCAGAGCCCGGCGGCAGCGGAGAGCCGGGCAGCGGAACGCCGGAAGGATGGCATCGCTTCCGATGGTCGCCCGTTTGCGTTAACGAAGGATGAATCACCCCTTGCGCCGATCGGCGGACATGCCGTCCTTTACAGTTCGTTAAGCCTGCCGGTCCAGGATGCGGGCCGAGATAAGGACCCCGGAAAGGCTTCCTTCTTGTCTGCGCATCCCCGCTCCCCCGTCACGGCTCCCGCAGGCCCGGCTCACGCCGGCAAGACGCCCGCCGGCAAGACGCCCCGCCCGGCCCGGCGTCCGGTGGCGGTCGCGCTGAAATACGAGCTGGGAACCAAGACGCTGCCGCGGATCGTCGCCAGCGGCAAGGGCACGGTGGCCGAACAGATCCTGGAGGTCGCCTTCGCCAACGGGGTGAAGGTGCGCGAGGACGCCGACCTGGTCGAGATCCTGTCGGCCATCGAGGTCGACAGCGACATCCCGGTCGAGGCCATCGCCGCTGTGGCCGAAATCCTGGCCCATGTCTACCGTGCCAACGGCACGCTGCCGCCGGAGCCGCAGCCCGACGCCGAGGAACCGGCACAGGGAGAGCCAGTGGAGGACATGCCATGACCGGTACGGCTTCTCCGCCCGCCCCGCTGGCCGAGCGGGCGGCGGCGCTGGCCGCCACGCTCGACGACGCCCGGCGGGAGGCCGAGTCCGGCGTCCTGATCGACCTCGCCGGGCTGGAGGATCGCGTCGCCCGGCTCTGCGCCGAGGCGGAAGGGCTGCCGCGCGGCGCGGCGCGTGCCCTGCTCGGCCCGCTGGGCGACCTCGTCGCGGCGCTCGATCCGCTGGCCGCGGCGCTGACCGACCAGCAGGCGCAGCGCGAGGAGGCCATCGCCGCCGCGCTCGACGGCCGCGACGACCCGCACACCGCCCGCCGCCGGGCCGCCGCCGCCTATGGCCGCCCCGACTCCGCCGCCCCGGCGCCATCACCGGCGCCATCCCCGGCACCGTCCGACGATACGCCCTGACCACAGAAAGCCCGCCGGTTCCCATGGATCTCGACCAGTATATCCGCTTCCTGATGGCGCTTCTCTTCGTGGTGGCGCTGATCATGGTCGTCGCCTGGGTGCTGCGCCGCGCCGGCATGGCGGGCGGCAGGGTGCGCGGCCGCGGCCGCCAGCGCCGGCTGAGCGTGGTGGAGGCCCTGCCGATCGACGCCAAGCGGCGGCTCGTCCTGGTCCGCCGCGACGACCGCGAGCATCTGATCCTGCTGAGCGCCAACGGCGACCTGCTGGTCGACAGCGCGCCTGCCGCCGGCTTCGACACCGCGCTGGTCCAGAGCGCGCTGGTCCAGAGCGCGCAGCGGCAGGACGGCACGGCGCGGCCGGACATTCCGCCTTTGCAGGGCAACGCCGAGTCGGCCGGGGCCGGGCCGCGATGACGCCGTTCCGCCTGCGCATTCCCCGGTTCCCCCTGCCCGGCCGCAGGCAGGCCGTCGCCGGGCTCCTGCTGGCGCTCGCCATCGGCGTTCTGGCCGGGCTGGCGGTCGGGCTGACTGCCGGGCCGGCGCTGGCGCAGAGCCTGACCTTCGATCTCGGCGACGCAGGCGGCACGGCGACCGGCCGCATCGTCCAGATGGTCGGGCTGGTCACGGTGCTGTCGCTGGCGCCGTCGATCCTGATCATGATGACGGCCTTCACCCGCATCGTCATCGTGCTGTCCTTCCTGCGCAACGCGCTGGGCGTGCAGCAGGTGCCGCCGACGACGGTGATGATGTCGCTGGCGCTGTTCCTGACCTTCTTCGTGATGGCCCCGGTGTTCGAGCGCAGCTACAACCAGGGCATCCAGCCGCTGATCAACCAGGAAATCGACGAGATGGAGGCGTTCCGCCGCACGGTGGCGCCGCTGCGCGAGTTCATGCTGCAACACACCGCCGAGAAGGACCTCCGCCTGTTCATGGACATGGCCCGCCTCCAGGCGGTGCCGGAGCCGGCCGACATGCCGCTCCATGTCCTGGTGCCGGCCTTCATGATCTCGGAGATCAAGCGCGGGTTCGAGATCGGCTTCCTGCTGTTCCTGCCCTTCCTGATCATCGACATGGTGGTGTCGTCGATCCTGATGTCGATGGGCATGATGATGCTGCCGCCGACCATGGTGGCGATTCCCTTCAAGATCATCTTCTTCGTGCTGGTCGACGGCTGGTACCTGATCGCCGGATCGCTGGCCCGCAGCTTCGGGACGATCTGAGGCCGCCCGTCCGGCGCGAATCCCAGGCACACTTCGTCGCATCCCGCGGGCTCCCCCCCGCGCGATGCAAGCCGGCACTGGCGTTGCGTCCGGCAAACGCGTATGAGGGAGGCGATGCGGGACGGACGGGGCATGGCGAAAAGCCGCACCGCCGGAAGTTTCCGACCGCCCGCTCCCGCCGAAAGGGACGCGGGACGGCCGGGGCGCCGCCATCGCACCGACGGACCAACTTCGGACCGCAACCACCGCATGACTGACACCGCTTTGAAAGCCGCGCAGCCGGACACCGGCAAGCTCGCGACGCTGACCCTCGGCGCCCTCGGGGTCGTTTTCGGCGACATCGGCACCAGCCCGCTCTATACGCTGCGCGAATGCTTCGGCGGCGAACACGGGCTGCCGCTGACCCCCGACAACATCCTCGGCATCATGTCCCTGGTGTTCTGGGCGCTGGTGATGGTGGTCACGATCAAATACGTGGTCTTCGTCATGCGTGCCGACAACAAGGGCGAGGGCGGCATCCTGTCGCTGCTGGCGCTGGCGTCGAAGACGCGGCCCGACGCCTCGGGCAGGCTGACGGTGCTGACGGCGCTGGGGCTGTTCGGCGCCGCGCTGTTCTATGGCGACGGCATGATCACCCCTGCGATGTCGGTGCTGTCCGCGGTCGAGGGGCTGGAGGTGGCGGAGCCGGCGCTGGAATCGGTGGTGGTGCCGCTGACCGTCGCCATCCTGATCGCGCTGTTCGCCATCCAGAGCCACGGCACCTCGCGCGTCGGCGCACTGTTCGGCCCGATCATGCTCGCCTGGTTCTCGACGCTGGGCATCCTCGGGCTGCTGGAGGTGGTGCAGCAGCCGGGCGTGCTGGTCGCCTTCAGCCCGGTCTACGCCGTCTCCTTCTTCGCCGCGCACGGCATCGCCGGCTTCCTGGTGCTGGGCGCCGTCGTGCTGGCGGTGACCGGCGGCGAGGCGCTGTATGCCGACATGGGGCATTTCGGCCGCCGGCCGATCCAGGTCGCCTGGATCGCCCTGGTGCTGCCGGCGCTGCTGCTGAACTATCTCGGCCAGTGCGCGCTGCTGCTGAGCGACCCGACGGCAGTGCGCAGCCCCTTCTACCTGCTGGCGCCGGACTGGGGCCTCTACCCGCTGATCGGCCTGTCGACCGCCGCGACCGTCATCGCCAGCCAGGCGGTGATCTCCGGCGTGTTCTCGCTGACCCGGCAGGCGGTGCAACTCGGCCTCTGCCCGCGGCTCGACATCCGCCACACCTCCAACGAGGAGGAGGGGCAGATCTACATCCCCCGCGCCAATTGGGGCCTGCTGGCCGCGGTGCTGGGGCTGGTGGTGCTGTTCCAGTCCTCCAGCCGGCTCGCGGCGGCCTACGGCATCGCGGTGACCGGCGACATGATCATCACCACCACCCTGTTCCTGGTGGTGGCGCGGCGCCGCTGGAAGTGGAGCCTGCCGGTCTGCCTTGGCGTCGGCGCGGTGTTCCTGACGGTCGAGATCTCCTTCTTCGCCGCCAACGCGGTAAAGATCCCGCATGGCGGCTGGGTGCCGCTGGTGATCGCCGTCCTCACGCTGGGCCTGATGGCGACCTGGCGCCGCGGCCGTGCCGTGCTGACCAAGCGGCTGGCCGAGGAATCGCTGCCGCTCGACGCCTTCATCCGGCGGCAGGCCAAGTCCGGCGACATCCACCGGGTGAAGGGCACCGCGGTCTTCATGACCTCCAGTTCCAACACCGTGCCGATCGCCCTGCTGCACAACCTGAAGCACAACCAGGTGCTGCACGAGCGCGTCGTCTTCGTGACGGTGGTGGTGGAGGATGTGCCGCGCGTGCCGGCCAAGGACCGCGTGGTGGTGGAGGGGCTGGCCGAGGGCTTCTACCGCATCACCGTGCGCTACGGCTTCTCGCAGGAGCCGAACATCCCCAAGGCGCTGCGGCTGTGCAAAGCCTTCGGGCTGGAGTTCGACGTGATGGCGACCTCCTTCTTCCTGGGTCGGGAGACGCTGATCCCGCAGATGAACTCGCAGATGGCGCTGTGGCGGGAGAAGCTGTTCGTGGTGATGTCCCGCACCTCGGTCAGCGCCACCGACTTCTTCAAGCTGCCGCCCAACCGCGTGGTGGAGCTGGGAACCCAGGTGCAGCTGTAAGGGGTCCAGCTGTAAAGGGAGCAGCTGCAAGGGAAACGGCTGCACTCCAAAAGTGCTACCTCCTTCCGATCCAAGAAAAATCGTCATCGCGCGCAGGAACGGCGTGATCTGACCGGAGGCCCTCGCCGTAATGGTGATGTGTCCGCGAACAGCGGACCTTCACCGATAAGAGGGAATGCTATGAAGAAGGTTGCCACCGTGGCGATCGCCACCCTTCTTTTTGCCGGTTGCGCCAATGCCGCCATGGAAAAGATGGTCGGCGGCGCGCCGATGTATCCCAACAAGACCATTGTGGAGAACGCGTCCCAGTCCAAGGACCACACCACGCTCGTCGCCGCCGTGAAGGCCGCCGGGCTGGTCGACACGCTGAGCGGCAAGGGCCCCTTCACCGTCTTCGCTCCCACCAATGCGGCCTTCGCCGCATTGCCGGCCGGCACCGTCGACACGCTGCTGAAACCGGAGAACAAGGGCCAGCTGACCAAGGTGCTGACCTATCACGTCGTCCCCGGCAAGCTCGACGCCAAGACCCTGGTGGCCGACATCAAGAAGGGCAACGGCAAGGCGATGCTCAAGACGGTGGAGGGCATGCCGCTGACCGTCACCCAGTCCGGCGACGCCGTGATGGTCGCCGACGCCTCCGGCACCATGGCCCGCGTCACCATCGCCGACGTCGAGCAGTCGAACGGTGTCGTCCATGTGATCGACAAGGTGCTGCTGCCGAAGTAACGGCACAGGAGTTGGGCGGCGGGACGGCCTCACGCCCCCCGCGAGGAGGTTCCGCCGCTTCAGGAAGCCGGTCTCGGGAAGCCTGACATCAGGATGTCGGTTTGTCCGCGGTCTGCTTGCCGCGATATTCCTTCAGGAACTTCTTGAACATGTCCACTTCCGCAACGCGGGAGCGGATGGTGCCGACATCGATCAGCCCCATGGCCTGTTCCGGCCGGGTCAGGATGCGGAAGGCGTCCTCGTTGGGGCCGCCCTTCATCGCCCCCTCGAAATCCCTCTTCAGCAGGTTCAGCCCGTTGCCGTCGCCGGCCAGCGCCAGCGCCACCGCACGGTTCAGCACCAGCTGCGAGGCGTTGGGGTCGAGCTGCTTGCCGGCGGCCGGCGGCGGCCCGACCACCTTGTTCAGCGCCAGCGCCGCGGCATCCCATTTCTGGCCCTTCCAGGCGATGTCGACGCGCAGCAGGTTGGCGTTGGTGCTGTCGTCCTGGGCCAGGATCTGCAGCGCCTCGTCGCCACGGTTCAATTCGGCCAGCGCCTTGGCCTGCATCAGCCGCCGCTCGGCCGCCAGATCGGCGGGCAGCCCGGCGATGTTCGACAGCTCCAGCGCCTTCAGCGCCTCTTCCGGCTTGTTGTCGAGCAGCCGGACCGAGGCCAGCCGCGTGCCGACCCGCGCCTTGTCCAGCCCGGACAGGCGGAATTCCACCTGATGCTGCAGCAGGTCGGCGGCGCGGTTCAGCAGGTCGATGGAGATCAGCCGCTCGGCCAGCTGCCGGATGATCTCGTCGCCGGCCTCGCCCACCGGGGTCAGCTCGCGGAACTGGTCGTAGAGCTGGAGCGCGTCCAGCGTCGGCAGCCGCTGCGCACCGTCCTTGTAGAGGTCGGCGAAGATGCGCGACATCTCCTTGGTGATCGCCTCCGCCCGGGGAGTGTCGGCGACCAGGGCCGCCGTCTCCTTCATGGTGTTGAACCCCTTGGCATATTCGCCGCCGGCGATCAGCACCTCGCCCATGCGCGCGCGGATCTGCATCTCCAGATCGTCGCCGCGCCAGGTGAAGGTCAGGCCGGCCAGCTGCTCCGCCGCCGCCGTCGGCGACATCTTGCCTTCCGACAGCTCCAGATTGGTCAGCGCCAGCCCGGCCTTGGCCCGGTAGAAGCGGTCGTAGCTGTTGAAGGCGGCGGTCAGTTGCTCGCGCGCCTGGTCGGTCTCGCCGGTCTGGGCGAACAGCAGGCCGCGCAGATACTGGGTCTGCGGGTTCTCCTCCTGGTCCGGGCCGCTGTGCTCCAGCACGCGGTCGAGCAGCCGCTTGGCGGTGGCGGTGTCGCGCGTCTCCAGCGCCGTCTCCGCCGCGCGCAGCCCGAGCTTGCCGATCATCGGTTCCGGGTAGGAATTCAGGATTTGCCCCGACGCCCTGAACCCGGCCATCGCCTTGGGCCAGTCGCGGCGGTCGGCGGCGATGGCGGCGCGCCACAGCCCGGCCTCCGGATTGCCGGCCAGCGCCGGGATCGACAGGTCGGCCTCCGCCCCGTCCAGGTCGCCGGTCAGCACGCGGGCCGCCCCGCGCAGGGCGCGGAACTCCGGCCAGCCCTCCAGATCCGGCTGGTTCTGCTGCAGCACGTCGAGCAGGCCGAGCGTCTCCTGCCCGAAGCCGTTGGCGAAATAGAAGCGCGCGAGGTCCAGCTGCGCCTTGGCCCGCTCGGACTCCGGCGCGTTGACGACGGCGAGCTGGAGATCCTGCCGCGCCTCGGTGAAATGGTCGAGGTCGCCGCGCTTCCAGGCCGGCAGGTTGAACAGGCGGCGGCCCTGCATCTGGGCGGCTGGCTGCGCCCGCGGCGGCTCCATCGCCGCGGACGAGCCGCCGGGTGGCGGAACCTGCTGCGGGGCGGCGGCGAACTGGGAAGGCACCGGCTGGGGCACCGATTGGGGCGCCGGCATGCCGGGCGGCGGCGGGGCGACCGCCGGGTTGCCGGCATCGGCGGCGGGGGACAGATGCAGGCCGCCGGCAGTGGTCAGCTCGACCCCCTCCTTGACCGGCCGCACCGTGACATTGTCGGAAACCGGCCGGACCACCACGCCCTGATATGAGGGCATCACCTCAAGGTCCGGATAGCGGTGGGGTTCCGGCATTCCCTGCCCCGGATTGGGCAGTGGCACCACCTGGATGCGGTCGCCGACATCGGGATCGGTGAATTGGACGACGTTGGCCGCGTCGGGAGCGCGCACCAACAGCCGGGCACCCAGCAGGAAATCGGGGTCCGGCTCCACCCGCAGGTCGCCGGCACTGGTCATGTTGGCAGGACGGGCCGACGACTGGATGCGCCAGACGGTTCCCTGCCGATCCACCGACGGCCACACCATCGGGCCGATCTTGGTGCGGAACACGCTGCCGCCGGTCGCCGGCACCGGCTCCACCGCGCCCATCAGTTCGGAACCGGGGCCGCTCAGCTTGCCGGCACCGATCGGCATCGGCCGGTCGAACACGACATAGAGCTGCCCGGCCCGCGGATACACGGCGATCGAGGCCGGCCCGCCGGTGTCAAAGGTCAGCACCGGCCCCTTCGGCCCGGCAGCGGGCTGCGACTTGGCGTCCGCCGGTGCGGCGGGTGCCGGCTTCGCCTCAGCCGGAGGAATTGCCGCAGGGGTGGCCGCCGCTGCATTGGCGGCAGTCGCCGAGCGGCCGGAGCTGGTCGACGCCACCATCGGCGCATCCCTGGCCGGCACCGGAGCCGGCTGGGCAGCGGCAGGCTGGGCAGCGTCGGTCTTGGGCGTGTCGGTCTTGGGCAGGCCTGCCCGCGAGCCGGGATTGCCGACCGCCAGCACCACCGATCTGCCCGCCGCGCTGTCCGTCACCTCGGCATCCTGCGGCACCGCGAAGGTGACCGCCAGCGCGCCGTCGGGCTGGCGATAGGACTCGACATTCTGGATGTTGCGCAGCTTCGCCCTGGCCAGCGCCGACAGGTCGGGGGTGCCGCCCTTGTCGAAGGCGACCGTCACCGCGGCGCCATCGCGCTTGACCGAATAGCCGACCGGCGACGGCCAGTCGAAAGTCAGGCGGCTCTGATCGGGCCGGTCTGCGGCCTGCACCCGCACCCGCCCGGCCGACGGCACCGGCTTGGCGGCGGCAGGCGCCGGTTGCGGTGCGACGTTGGGCGGCGCGTTCGGGGGAGGCGTGTTCTGGGGCGCGGCATTCGCCGGGGCGGGCGACAGGTCGAGGGCGACGGCGTTGCCGTTGCGGAAGCTCCTGACCGACACCGGGCGCTTCAGGTCGAAGGACACGGTCCTGCCGTCCGCCTCGACCCGGCCGGCGGCCAGATAGTCGGGCAGCGCCCGCACCGGTGGGCCGAGCGCCGCGTCGATCGGCTCGGTGAAGGCGACGACCAGCCGGCCGCCCTCGACGGACGTGGTGAAATCGACCTTGACCGGCCAGTCGAAGACCAGGCGACCGAACTCCTTGTGGCTGCCGGCGCGCACCGGCACGGTGGCGGCCTCGGCAGCCCCGGCGAGGAGACCCGGCGACAGCAGGACCGGCACGGCCAGCAGCGCCGCCGCGGCGGAACAGCCGCGCAGCCAACGCTTCCTTCGATGTGCCGACCGTCCCGCCACCGTCAATCCACCCCCTCCTCACGCACCACGATGTCCACCGGCAGCCGTCCGCCGCCGGTCTCGCCAGCCGGCATCATGACCGCCCGCGCCACCAGATCGCGGCGATAGCCGGTCTCGCGCAGCGCGGCGGAGACGGCGACCGCCCGGGTCAGCGCCCGTTCCCAGGCCACGCCGCCGCTCGGATCCTCGCGTTCGGCATGGCCGACCAGCTCGATCCGGTTGCCGATGCGGCCGATGACCGCCCCCAACAGGAACAACACCCGGCGCCCCTCCTCGGTGAAGGCGGCGCCGGTCGGATCGAAGATCCGCTCGCCCGGCAGGCGGATGACCACGCGGTCGTCCTCGCGCCGGACATCGACCACCGACAGCTCGGCGTTGGAGCGCAGCTGGCTGCCCAGCAGGGCTGCCAGATAATACAGGTCGATGGCCACCCGCGCCTCCACCGCCTGGGCGTTGAAGGCGGCGTTCGGATCGGCCGGCCGGTCCGACGGCGCGGTCGCGGTCGACCGTGCGGCGGGGATCGACTCCGACATGCCCTTGGCCAGACGGGTCCAGCGTTCCGCTTCCGGCTCGCTCATCGAATACATCAGCACGAAGAAGGCCAGCATCAAGGAGATCAGGTCGGTGAAGCTGATCAGCCACAGCGTCTTGCGCTGGCTGGCGCCCGCCTCCGCCGCGGCCCTGCCGCCGGCGCCCGTGCCAGTGCCCGGCACGCGGATCATGTCCGCCCCCCTGGCTTGGTGCCGTCGCGCCGGGCCGGCGCCTCGTCGTCCCAACGCAGGGTGAACAGCAGGCGCACCCCGCCCGGTTCGCCGCGTTCGATGCCGACGGTGACGTTGCGCTCCGGCGCGCCGTCGGCGATCAGCGCGCGGGCAAGCGCGCCGGCCCGGGCCACCGGGCCCGGCGGCTGGCTCGGCGTGCCGGTCGGGCCGATGCCGAGCAGGGCGTCCAGTTCCATCCGCTCGCCCTGGCGCGACTGGCGCAACGCATCGGCGATGCGGTCGATCAGCCCCTGGCGGTCGGGCCGCAGCGCCATGGTGCCGGGAACGAACAGGTCGTCGGCGGGCAGCCGCACCTCCAGCAGCCGGCCGGGGGACACCACCTCCACCTTGGCGACGGCGACGGCGGTGGCGAACAGGGTGCCGATGCCCTCCAGCCGCTGCACCGCGAACACCGTCCCGGCACGCGAGGCCACCTGTTCCGTCCCGTCGCGCAGCCGCGGGTCGATGACGAAGCTGGGAAAGGTCCGCTCCAGCGAGGCGGCGACCGCCTTCACCTTCTGCGCCGTCTGCACCGAATTGGCGTTCAGCACGATGAAGAACACCAGCAGCAGCAGGAACAGCGACAGCAGCAGCAGGATGCTGCCGTTGTTGGGATTGGCATGGCCTGTATTGGGGCCGACACCGGGTGGCCCGGCATTGGGGCCGGACCCGAGCATGCGGCGGCCACCGGCCCGCAGCCTCGACAGCGCGTCGGCCGCCGATGAGGCGCCGGACGCCGTCTGGCCGCTGGTGGGTTTGCCGGCCCGCATGGCGTCAGTCGAAGCTGGCGAGCAGGCGGTCGATCTCGTCCTGGTCCATGGCGTTGCCCGGCAGCTGCGGGCCGTGCAGCAGTTGCTGATCCGCCTCCGCGGCACTCATCGGCTCGTAATGGGCGGCTTCCGCATCCTCCGCCGCCAGCTTCGCCAGCCGCGGGGCGTGGTTCTGGCGCACCTCGCTGCCGAAGGCGGCGACGATCATGTCGACCTTCGATTCGATGTGCTTGAGCGTACGCACCACCTTGGCGATGCGCTGGCCGGTAATGTCCTGGAAGTTGCAGGCTTCGTAGATCTTGGTGATCTGGTCGTTCAACTGGGCCGAGGTCGCGGCCTCCGACTGGCCGGCGATGGCGCCGATGGCGTCGCAGGCGTCGAAGATGGCGAAGGTCGCCTTCTCGGTCGCGCCGATCACCGCGTCCAGCTCGTCGGTGGCGCTGCGGATGTGCTCGTCGCGGATCTCGGCGGGCTGGAGGGCCGCGATCTCCTGCTTGGCGGTCTCGATGTATTTGGCGAGGTCCACGACCTCCTTGTACAGGCGCAGGTCGGTGGCGGAGATGTCGCCGTCCATGCTGCCCAGGATGTTGCGGACGATCTCCGTCACCTCGTCGCGCGACAGCGGCTGCGCCGCTTGGGCGAAGGCGGAGTCGAGGCGCTGCCTCAGCATCTTCTGTTCCGTCACGGCGGATTGGGCGGAGAAGGTCATCGGGCGTGTCCAGCGAGAGGGGCTATGGCCTTGCGGGCAGATGCCGGACCCTTCCCTGTCGGCGCCCTCCGGCGAGCGCCCGTCGGTGCCCTTGTGGCGGAGCTGCAACGCTCCGGCCGCATGCGGCGCCCGACCGTCCCAGGAACTGTCCGAGCGGGCCAAGCCTATGGCGCGAGGGTTAAGAGCCCGTAAAGACAATGTCGCCACCGCCACGGAGTGGCGAGTATGCAACGGCCACGGAGTGGCGGGTTTGCAACGGCCACGGGGCGGCGCCCGGGCCTCGGCCGCGGAGCGGCGGGTCGCAACGGAGTTGCGCGTCGGCTGGTCCGGTCAGAACAGCCCGTCGGCGGCACGCGCGGCCAACAGCATGGCGATGACGAGCAGGATTGTGACCGCGGTCAGCCTTTCCACCGGCGACCAGCGTTTCCAATCCTTCCTGAAGCTTTTCAGTTCGTCGGCCATGACGGTTCTTCCGGGTTCGAGAACTTCACTGCAATGCAACGAAATTAGTCACCAGCCAGTTGACGCATGGTTAACGCCCAGCATAGGGATATCCTTCCCGCCCAACTGGCACAGAAATGCCACAGTCGCCGACCCGGCTTCGATGACCCAGGTCAAAGGTCGGGAGAATTGTCGATAATTCCCACCTCCCACGCGGCGATGGTCCGGCCTCCGGCGGCGTGCCTCTTCCGGCCGCTTCCGATACCCGGCCGCGCTGCCCGGATGGTAAGCTCAAGATCAAGGCCGGATATGCACCGGCCGGCTGTGACAGGGGATGTGGATGGCGAAGGGGACCGACCTGAAGATCGGGCTGGCGCTGGGCAGCGGCGCGGCGCGGGGCTGGGCGCATATCGGCGTCCTGCGCGCGCTGGAGGAGATCGGGATCGAGCCGGACATCATCTGCGGCACGTCGATCGGCGCCGCGGTGGGGGCGGCCTACCTGACCGACCAGCTCGACGAGCTCCAGGCCTGGGCGCAGAAGATGGGCTGGCTCGGCATGCTGGGCATCATCGACCTGACCTTCCGCCGCGGCGGGCTGGTCGCCGCCGAGAAGGCCTTCGGCCGCTTCGACAACGAGCGCAGCAACGTCCGGATCGAGGATCTGCGCCGTCCCTTCGCCACCGTCGCCACCGACCTGTCGACGGGGCGCGAGATCTGGCTGCGCGACGGGCCGCTGATGTCGGCGGTGATGGCGTCGGCGGCGATGCCCGGACTGTTCCCGGCGGTGCGGCGCGACCATCATCTGCTGGTCGACGGCGCGCTGGTGAACCCGGTGCCGGTGTCGCTGTGCCGGGCGCTGGGGGCGGACATCGTGGTGGCGGTCAACCTGAACAGCGAGCTGTCGCCGCTGGGGCGGCCGGGCGGCCGCAACGGCAAGGGGACGGGCGGCAAGGGAGCGGCTGCCAAGGTGACGCCACCGGAGCCGGTGGTGGCCGGCGGCGATGCCGGTTCCCCCGCCCTGTCGCAACTGACCAGCCAGATCTCGACCTGGCTCGGCCGCAAGCCCAGCCGGCGCACCCGCTTCCTCGCCGACCAGATCGACGACACCCAAACCCATGCCCGCGCCCACCGGCAGATGCCGAACGCGCTGGAGGTGATGGCAGGGTCGATCGACATCATGCAGGACCGCATCACCCGCTCGCGGCTGGCCGGCGAGCCGCCGGACGTGCTGATCGCGCCGCGGCTGGCCCATATCGGCATCCTGGAATTCGACCGCGCGGCCGAGGCGGTGGAGATCGGCCACGCCGCCGCGGCGATGCTACGCCCCTCCATCGAGTTCGCCCTACGCCGGGCGTAAGCGGTGTCTTAACCGGCCGCGCCGGACCATGCCCCTTTCGGCCGTATCACCAGTCGGCCGGGTCCACCCTCCCCGGAAGCCAGACCCGCGATTCCTCCCGAGAGCCGCCCATGAGCCAGTCCGTGCTGACCGATTACATCTCCGCCCTGCTGGCCAGCGGGACGCCGCATTGGGGCAGCAACGGCACCGTACTGGACGGCAGCGCCGTCGGTGGCGCCGTCACCGTCACCTACGCCTTCCTGACCAGCTCGCGGCAGGTGTCCTCGGCCGATTCCAGCGGTTTCGCGACGATGAGCACGGCGCAGCGCGCCGCCGTCCGCCAGGCGCTGGCGGCCTGGAGCGCCGTCGCCAACATCACCTTCGTCGAGACCACCGACGTCTCCGGTGCGACCATCGCCTTCGGCACCAACCGCCAGTACGGCCAGTCGGCGGCCTACGCCTACTATCCGTCGACCGCGTCGCAGGGCGGGCAGGTATTCCTCGCCAACGACAGCGCCGCCAACAGCAGCCCGACGCTGGGCAGCTACGGCTATCTGACACTGGTCCACGAGATCGGCCATGCGCTGGGGCTGAAGCATCCCGGCAACTACAACGCCGGCTCCAGCGACGGGACGGAAGGGCCCTATCTCCCGACGGCGACCGACAACTACGCCTACAGCATCATGTCGTACGTCGACAACGACGCCCTGCCCTCCGGCAGCTACCTGACCGGCCCCAGCCTCTACGACATCGCGGCGATCCAGTATCTCTACGGCGCCAACACCGCCACCGGGGCCGGCGACACCAGCTACACGCTGAACAGCGCCAGCTTCACCACCCTGTGGGACGCCAGCGGGCGCAACGGCCTGGACGGCAGCGCACAGACCGCCGCCCTGTCGCTCGACCTGCGCGCCGGCGGCTTCAGCACCGCGGGAAGCACCCTGTTCCTGGCACTGGCCTACGGCACCACGATCCAGCAGGCCACCGGCGGGTCCGGTGACGACAGCATCACCGTCAACAGCCTGGGCAACGTCCTGGACGGCGGCGCCGGCACCGACACCGTGGTGTTCAGCGGCACGCGCTCCCAATACCGGGTGCTGCAGTTCGACGGCGGCCGCTATGTCGTCAGCGGCGCCGACGGCAACGACCTGCTGACCGGCATCGAGTATCTGCGCTTCTCCGACACCGGCACGGCGCTCGCCGCCAGCGTGTCCGGCAGCTTCGACGCGCTGCGCTACATCGCCTCCAGCGGCGACCTGATCGCCGCCTTCGGCACCGATGCCGGCGCCGGAACGCAGCATTTCGCCACCAACGGCCTCTATGAGGGGCGCAGCCTGACCGGGTTCGATCCCTACAACTACCTGGCCGGCTACGGCGACCTGTTGAACGCCTTCGGCAGCGATGCCGGCGCCGCGACCCGGCACTACATCGAGTTCGGCAACCGCGAAGGCCGCAGCGCGACCCTGTTCGACACCCTGTCCTACGAGGCCAGCAACCCCGACCTGATCGCCGCCTTCGGCAGCGACAGCGAGGCGGTGGAACTGCATTACATCGTGTACGGCCGGTTCGAGGGACGATCCTTCACCGCCTTCGACGCCGCCGCCTATCTGGCCGTCAATCCGGACGTCGCCGCCGCGGTGAGCGGAAGCCTGACCGGAGCCAAGCAGCATTACGTCAGCTACGGCTATGCCGAAGGCCGGGCGCTGGCATGAGAAGCGGCGCTACTCCGACGACGCCGTCCGGCGGCGCTACTCCGAGGACGCCGGCCACATCCAGGTCAGTTCGTGCTTGTTGTGGTGCAGGTGCAGCACCCGGCCGCCGGGGATCGCGGCGAAGGCGCGGGCGGTCTCATGGTCGGTCTCGGCCTGGAACTTCAGCGTGCAGACGAAGCGCTTGGCCAGCCCGCTGTCCATCCACTCCCGCACCAGCCGCAACAGCCGCGTCGGGTAGCAGATCACGTCGCAGCACAGCCAGTCCACCGGCCCGACATCCTGCGGCTTCAGCCCGAAGGCACTTTCCTGGCGGATCTGCACCCGCGGCAGCGCGGCGATGGCTGGGTCGAGCGGCGCCTTGTCGACGCTGACCACCGACGCACCCAGCTCGTGCAGCACCCAGGTCCATCCCCCCGGACAGGCGCCGAGATCGAGGCAGCGGTCGCCCGGCCCCGGCTGCTCGCCGAACAGGGTCAGCGCCTCCCACAGCTTCAGATAGGCGCGGTTGGGCGGAGCGGTGCGGTTCTCGACGAAGGTCACCTCGCCGTTGCGGAACGGGCTGGAACAGCGCGCCGCGGCGATGATCGTCGACTCGTCCAGCAGCGTCCAGGATCCGAGCGGCGCCGTCGGCAACGGCGACGGGAAGACCACCGGCTTGGCCGAGACATGCGGCAGGTTCTCCTGGATCAGCGCGGCGCGGCGGTGATGCCGCTGCGACCACAGCGCCCAATTGCGCTGGATGCCGCGCAGGGCCTTCGCCCCGCTCTTGATCGAGGCGAACTCGATCCGCACCGGGTCGTGCCAGATGTTCTGCGCCCAGGCGGCCGGCCGCGCCGGGCCGTCGGCGAAGACCAGCCGGCCGTCGACCGATTCGACGTCCCCCAACTCGGCCACCAGATCGTCGAGGAAGCCGTCGGCCGCCAGATAGACCGTCTGGCCGAGCGGGACCGTCTCCGCGCCGGGCGCGGCCTGCGGGCGGGATGAGGTGGTGTTTTCGGGGGTGCTGTCGTCCATGCCCCAGGGGCTACCGCCGCCGGGCGGCGATTGCAAGCCCAAGCATGCGGTTCGCCACCTCCCCTGCCCGATCCCCACCCCTTTCGCGGTGACGCGAAGGAGGATGTGACAAAGTCGCCCACCCCCCTCTTATATGCGAGCGGTTCGCAATGGCGTCATTGACAACGATTCTCAGTATCAGCTATTCCTGAGGCAGGGAGACAGCTTCAACACCGACCGTTGCCGAGGGCTTATGTTCGTCTGCATCTGCCACGCGTTGAACGACAAGAAGGTCAAGTCCGCCCTGGACCAGGGCGCCACGACCCCGGCTTCGGTATTCCGCCATCACCAATGCCAGGTGCAGTGCGGCAAATGCGTGCCGATGATGCGCAGCATGGCGAGCGAGCATCGCGCCGCCATGGCCCAGCAGGCCGCCATTTCCGCCGTCGCCCCGCTCCCGTGCCATGCCGCCGCCACCCCCGAACCCGCCAATGCCGAGGCCGTTCCGGCCTACGCCATAGCCGCCGAATAGGCCGCCGGACAGGCTGCCGGGCAGCGCAGGCCGTACCACCTCCGACTTATCGGCCGATACCAGTCCTGCAACCTCGCCTTTAGACTGCGACAGAGTGCGCCGGGGGTATGATTTTTGGGCGAATTGACCCGCCCCCTCCAATCCGGCACAAAAGCGTCACGAAAACAAAAGAACGTCGTCAAAATGACGGCGTATAAAAAAGCCAATGGGCTGGATGAAACCGGCCCCGGAGGAAACGCAATCCAACCGGGAAGACTTCCTTAGCCACCGGGTTTGCATACTCCAGCACGAAATTCCGCAATGGAATTCCGTGATGGAACGGTGCAACCCGGCGGGATTTGGATTCGGACGGGAATACCGCATCTGCCCAGGCGCACCGATTTCGCATGGCGGCACCGCTCCAACGGGCTGTGCCGACTGTGCTTCCGTTGCGTTCTCGCGGCACCGGTGCGGCACTGCCCTGCCGGCTGAAAGATCCAGAACGGTTGAGGATCAAAGGAGGACAGTTCATGAGCCGCCGCAACCGGCAAGCCTTCGACACGCTGAGCCGCGACCTCGTCCTGCGCACCACCGACCGCATGGAGACGCTGCGGTCGATGGTGGAACGTGCGGACAGCAACCACCGTGAGACATGGGAACGCACGCTCGACCGCCTGCGCGGCCTGAACAACCGCGCCACCGCCCGCATCGAAGCCGCCCGGATCGCCGATGACGACGCCTGGCCCTTCGCCCGTGCCCAGGCCGAACAGGCGATGATGGATTTGATGCGCGCGCTGGACGATTTCGACGGTCACCTGCGCCTGCTGGCCGCGTAAACGCTCTTCGCAAGCGCCCCGCAAGGAAAAGGCCCTCTCCCGCCGGGAGAGGGCCTTCGTCGTCACGACGCCCCGAAATCCAGCCCCCAGGCCGAATAGCGTTCCGGATCGTCGACCCAGCCCTCGCGGACCTTCACGAACAGGATCAGGTGGACGCGGCGTTCCAGCATGCCCTGCAACTCGCCGCGCGCGGCGGAGCCCAGCGCCTTGATCCGCTGGCCGCCCTTGCCCAGCACGATGGCCTTCTGGCTTTCGCGCTGCACGAAGATGACCTGGGAGATCTTGACCGACCCGTCCTCGAACTCCTCCCACACCTCGGTCTCGACCGTGGCGGAATAGGGCAGCTCCTGGTGAAGCTGGATGAACAGCTTCTCACGGGTGATCTCCGCCGCCAGCAGGCGCATCGGCATGTCGGAGATCTGGTCCTCCGGGAAATGCCAGGGGCCGTCCGGCAGGCGGGCAGCCAGGAACCGCTTCAGGTCGGCGACGCCGTCGGCGGTGGAGGCCGACACCATGAAGATGTCGGTGAAGATCCCCTCCTGCTGGAAGGCGGCGGCGATGCCGAGCAGCACGTCGCGCTTCACCAGATCGATCTTGTTCAGGATCAGGACCGCTTCGCGCCCCTGTTCCTTCAGCCGGGCGACGATGCTGCGGGTGTCCTCGTCGATCGAGCGGCGCGACACGTCGTACAGCACGCCGATGACGTCGGCATCCTCCGCCCCCTGCCAGGCCGCCGCCACCATGGCGCGGTCGAGCCGGCGCTTGGGCTTGAAGATGCCGGGGGTGTCGACGAAGATCATCTGGGTGTCACCCTCGATGGTGATGCCCAGCACGCGGGTCCGCGTGGTCTGCACCTTCGGGCTGACGATCGAGACCTTGCTGCCGATCATCGCGTTCAGCAGCGTCGACTTGCCGGCGTTCGGCGCGCCGACCAGCGCGATGAAGCCGCAGCGCGGGTGATCCGGCATCACCGGCAGCGGCGGCAGGACCGACATCGGCTGCCCGCGCGGGGCATCCTCGTCGTCCTCGTCGTCATATTCCTCGTCGTCGTAGTCGCCGTCCTCGCCGTCGAGGTCGTCGCCTTCGAGGTCACCCTCCTCGAAGTCGCCGTCGCCTTCGGCGACGACGCCGTCCTCCGGCGCCTCATCGCCCGGCGTCACCGCGCCCGGCATCACTTCGTCCGGTGCCCCTTCCGGCTGCGCCGGCTCGGGCGCCCCAACCTCGGGCATCTGCTTCTTCGTCTCGTCGATGTCGTCGCGACCGTCAGTCATCGACTTGCACTCCCACCTGGCGCAGCAACGCGCTGGCCGCCTTCTTTTCCGCGATGCGCTTGGACGAGCCGGATCCGGTGACCGGTTCCATGCCCGCAACGCGCACCGCAACCACGAACAGCGGCTCGTGCGCCGGGCCGCTGCGTTCGATCTGTTCATATTGGGGCAGCGGCTTGCCGCGCCCCTGCGCCCATTCCTGCAAGGTCGTCTTGGCATCGAGCGGCGGCGGGGTCGCCTTGTCGATGGCCTCGGCCAGCGCCTGGCGGACAAAGCGCGTCACCGGCTCCAGCCCGCCGTCGAGATACATGGCCCCCAGCACCGCCTCGCAGGCGTCGCCCAGGATGGTGCGGTTGGTTCGGCCGCCGCTCTGCGCCTCCGCCGGGGACAGGCGCAGATAGGCGCCCAGCCCGATGGCGTCGGCGACGCGGCCCAGCGATTCCCGGCGGACCAGCGAGGCATGGCGCTTGGCCAGCGCACCTTCCCGCTCGTTCGGATAGCGTTCGAGCAGCCATTCCGCCACCACAAGCCCGACGACGCGGTCGCCCAGGAACTCCAGCCGCTCATAGGCGATGCCCGGCCCCTTGTGCCCCTTGCGGCCGGCCCGCTCCAGCCCCATCAGGCTTGGATGGGTGACGGCGTCGCGCAGCAGCGACGGATCGGCGAAGCGGTAGCCCAGCGCTTGCGCCAGATCCTCCACGTCCGCGGCGACCTCGGCGGCCTCGGCGGCATGGTCGCGGACGACATGGCCCGGGGCGGCATGGCCCGAGGCTGCTTCCGACCCGGCGCCCGCATCGGCGGGCGCCTTCGTGACGGTGGACACTTACCGGACTCCGTTGAACAGGCGGCTGAAGCGCAGATCGACCGGCCAGCGCCAGATCTCGTAGAAGCGCGTGCCCTCGTCGAGCGAGAAGAACAGGAATTCGGCACGGCCGACCATGTTCTCGATGGGAACGAAACCGACCTGCGACGGCACCCGGCTGTCCAGCGAGTTGTCGCGGTTGTCGCCCATCATGAACAGATGGTTTTCCGGCACCTTGAACACCGGGGTGTTGTCGAGCGGGCCGTTGTCCGACTCCTCGATGATGCGGTGGGTGCGGCCGTTGGGCAGCGTCTCGATGAACTGCGCGGTGCGGATGCTGCGGCCCAGCGAATCGGTGGTGACGAAATCCTCGATCCGCTCGCGCTTCACCGGCTGGCCGTTGATGTGCAGGATGCCGCCGATCATCTGGATGCTGTCGCCCGGCAGGCCGATCACCCGCTTGATGTAGTCGGTCTTATTGTCGCGCGGCAGCTTGAACACCGCCACGTCGCCGCGCTCCGGCTGCGATCCCAGGATGCGGCCCTCGAACAGCGGCAGGCCGAAGCCGACCGTGTATTTGCTGTAGCCGTAGCTGAACTTCGACACGAACAGGTAATCGCCGACCAGCAGCGTCGGGATCATCGAGCCCGACGGGATGTTGAAGGGCTCGAACGCGAAGGTCCGCACGCCGAATGCGATCAGCACCGCGAAGATCACCGTCTTCACGGTTTCGACGAACCCGGAGTCCTTGGTCTTGGCGTCGGACGCCGCCTGCTTGTGAAAGGTCATTCTGGGTTCGCCGTATTGGTGGGCATTGTGGACTCGGTAGGGGCGGACTCGATCGGTTCGGCGCTGATGACGACGAACGCCTCGGCCATCGGGTATTCGTCGGTCAGCGTCACATGGATGCGGGCGCGCATGCCCGGCGGCGTGATCGCCTCCAGCCGGGCGAGCGCGCCACCGGTGAGACGCATGGTCGGTTGCCCCGACGGCAGATTGACCACCCCCATATCACGCCAGAACACGCCGTCGCGGAAGCCTGTGCCCAGCGCCTTGGAGCACGCCTCCTTGGCGGCGAAGCGCTTGGCATAGGTGGAGGCGCGGGCATTGTTCTTCGCCGCCGAGTTGGCCCGGCGTTCGGACTTGGCCTGCTCGACGTCGGTGAAGATGCGGTCGATGAAGCGCTTTCCAAAGCGCTCCAGCGACTTCTCGACCCGCCGGATGTCGATCAGGTCGTTGCCGATGCCGAGGATGGTGCCGGACAACATCATGCGGAGGCCGCCGCGGCTCGCGCGCTGTCCATCGCCTTGCGCATGCGGGCTATCGAATTGGTCAGGCCGACGAAGATCGCCTCGCCGACCAGGAAATGGCCGATGTTCAGCTCGACGATGGTCGGGATCGCCGCGACCGGGCCGACGCTGTCATAGGTCAGGCCGTGGCCGGCATGGCATTCCAGCCCGATCGCCTCGGCATGGGCGGCGGCGCGGACGATGCGCGCCAGCTCCGCCGCGCGCTGCGCAGGGTCGTGCGCGTCGCAATAGGCGCCGGTGTGCAGTTCGACCACCGGGGCGCCGAGCCGCCGGGCGGCGTCGAGCTGCGCCGGCTCCGGATCGATGAACAGCGAGACGCGGATGCCGGCGGCTCCCAGCTCGCCGACCGGGCCGGCCAGCTGGTCGTACTGGCCGATGACGTCCAGCCCGCCTTCGGTGGTGACCTCGGTGCGCTTTTCCGGGACGAGGCACGCGGCGTGCGGCTTGTGGCACAGCGCGATGGCCAGCATCTCGGCGGTCGCCGCCATCTCGAAGTTCAGCGGACGGTCGATCTCTGCCATCAGCCGGTCGATGTCGCGATCCACGATGTGCCGCCGGTCCTCGCGCAGATGGGCGGTGATCCCGTCGGCACCGGCCTCGATGGCGAGCTTGGCCGCGCGCACGGGATCGGGATGGGCCCCGCCGCGGGCGTTGCGGACGGTCGCCACATGGTCGATGTTCACGCCGAGGCGCAGGAAGCGGGACATGCACGGACTCCGAAGCGTCGCCGCCCGCCGGAACGGGCGGGAGCGATTCCGTCTATATAGCGGTGCCGGGGCGGCGCGTCACGCCGAACCGACCGACGGGGCCGCGGATGACAGGGAATTTACTGTCGAACGGCAGGGATTTCAGCGTCCCCGCGCCCGCTCCACCGAATGGATGGCCGGGGTCGCGCGCAGGGCGGCCATGATGTTGGTCAGGTGCTTGGCGTCCTTTACGTCGATGTCGATCAGCAACTCGAAATAATCGGTGCTGCGGTTCGTGATCTTCTGGTGGATGACGTTGCCCTGGTTCTTGCCGATCACCGTGAACAGCGTGCCGAGCGAGCCCTGTTCATTGGCGATGACGACGGTGACGCGGCCGACATGCTCCTCCGGCGAATCCGGGCCGGTCTCCCACGACACGTCGATCCAGCGTTCCGGCGATTCATGGAAGCTTTCCAGCGTCTCGCAATCGATGGTGTGGATGGTCACGCCCTTGCCGGTGGTGACGATGCCGACGATGCGGTCGCCCGGCAGCGGGTGGCAGCAGCGGGCGTAATGCACCGCCATGCCCGGGATCAGGCCGCGGATCGGCAGGGCCGATTCCTTGCGCGCCTTGGCCTTGGGCTTGGGCGCGCTCTCGTCGGTCTCGCGGACGGCGGGGGCGGCCTGGGCCTTGTGGCCGGGGAAGACGGCGTGGAAGACCTCGCGCACCGAATGCAGGCCGGAGCCGACGCCGGCCATCAGATCGTCCACCGTCGGCTGCTGGAAAATCTTGATGGCGTTTTCCAGCGCCTTCTCGGTGAATTCGTAGCCTTCCGACTTGAACTGACGCACCAGCATGCCGCGGCCCAGCTCCATGTACTGGGCGCGCTGCTGGGTGCGCAGGAACTTGCGGATGCGGGCGCGGGCCTTGCCGGTGACGACGAAGCGTTCCCAGCCCGGAACCGGCGTCTGCGCCTTGGAGGTGACGATGTCGACCTGGTCGCCGTTCTGCAGCTGGGTGCGCAGCGGCAGCATGCGTCCGTTGATCTTGGCGCCGACGCAATGGTCGCCAACCTGCGAATGGACGGCATAGGCGAAGTCGACCGGGGTGGCGCCGCGCGGCAGCGCGATCAGGTCGCCCTTCGGCGTGAAGCAGAACACCTGATCCTGGAACAGCTCCAGCTTGGTGTGCTCCAGGAACTCTTCCGGCTTCTGCGCATGCTCCAGGATGTCGAGCAGCTCGCGCAGCCAGCGGTATTCGCCGCCGTTCGGGCGCGGCTGGTGGTCCTGCTTGTAGGCCCAGTGGGCGGCGACGCCCAGCTCGGCGATCTCGTGCATGTCGTCGGTGCGGATCTGCACCTCGATCCGGTTGCGGCCGGGACCGATCACGCCCGTATGCAGGCTGCGGTAGCCGTTGGGCTTGGGCGTGGAGATGTAGTCCTTGAAGCGCCCCGGCACGACCGGATAATGGGCATGCACGACGCCCAGCGCCTGATAGCATTCGCCGACCGAGCCGACCGTGATGCGGAAGGCCATGATGTCGGACAGCTGCTCGAAGCTGACATTCTTGCGCTGCAGCTTGCGCCAGATCGAATAGGCCGACTTTTCGCGCCCCGACACCGTCGCTTCCGGCAGCCCTTCGGCGGCCAGCAGCTCGCGCAGTTCGGTGATGATGGTCTGGACGCGGTTCTCGCCCTCGCTGCGCAGGCGGGCCAGCTGGGCCAGGATGCTGTCGCGCGCGTCCGGGTTCAGCTCGGCGAAGGCGAGATCGTCCAGCTCGTCCTTGATCTTGTGCATGCCGATGCGCTCGGCCAAGGGCGAGTAGATCTCGATGGTCTCGCGGGCGATGCGGCGGCGCTTCTCCGGCTTCTTCAGGTGGTAGAGCGTGCGCATGTTGTGAAGCCGGTCGGCCAGCTTCACCAGCAGGACACGGATGTCCTCCGACATCGCCAGCACCAGCTTGCGGAAATTCTCCGCCTGCTTGGCCTGTTCGCTGTTCAGCTCCAGCCGCGACAGCTTGGTCACGCCGTCGACCAGCCGCGCGATCTCCTTGCCGAACACCCGCTCGATGTCCTCGAGCGTGGCGACGGTGTCCTCGACCGTGTCGTGAAGCAGCGCCGTGGCGATGGTGCCGGCGTCCAGCTTCATCTGGGTCAGGATGCCGGCGACCTCCAGCGGATGGAGGAAGTAGGGATCGCCCGACGCACGCGTCTGCGACCCGTGCGCCTTCATCGAATAGACATAGGCGCGGTTGAGCAGATCCTCGTCGGCGGAGGGATCATACGCCTTGACGCGCTCGACAAGCTCATACTGCCGGATCATGCGGCCCGACCCGGCGCACGGGGCGCCTCAAAGATGTTCGTGGCGGTTCCGTGCGAACCGAAGGGAGGCCGGATGCCTCCCACCCTGGTCATCGGGGAGAGGGCGTCCCACCCTCTCCAGGTCCTGCGGTCGTTGTCCAGGATCAGAGGTCTCCGTCGGGATCCTCGGTCATGGCGAAACCGGCGCCCGGCTCGGCGTCCATGTCGGCGGCGACGTCGTCCTCTTCCGTCAGCTCCTCGCCATCGGTCTCGCTCATGCCGTCCTCATCGCCGAGCGATGCGGCGCCGCGGGCGGCCCAATCATTCTCGCCGGCCATCAGCTCGACGATCTCCTCCTCGGGCTCGTCCGGCTCGACATGCTTCTGATGGCCCTTGATCAGGGCGTTCTTCAGATAGTCCAGCGACACCGTCTCGTCCGCGATCTCGCGGAGCGCCACGACCGGGTTCTTGTCGTTGTCGCGGTCGATCGACAGCGGAGCGCCGCTCGCCACCTCGCGCGCGCGCTGGGCGGCCATCATGACCAGCTCGAAACGGTTCGGAACCTTCAGGACGCAATCTTCAACGGTAACGCGGGCCATGCCAGACGAACTCCGGATTCAAAGGAGGCTCTAGACTATATGGATGTGGCCCGATAGGTGCAAGCGCGAACGACAGCGCTGCTGCATTGCATCACAGGAGCATCGGCCGAAAGTGAGGATCGGCGGCACCGTTGGCGTAGTGGCATAATAGGTTGACGCAGAACACTTGTACGATCGCGTTCGATCCACTAGATTTCAAAATTGGAACGCGAGCTTTTGCGCATGTTCCATTCATATTCCCCAAGCGACGACGAAAGGATCTAAACATTGGACCGCAATTCGACTTTGCCGCGTGACGTCAGCAAGTTGTTTTACAAAGAGGAGCGGCTCGCTCTGTTCATCGACGGAGCCAACCTTTACGCCGCGGCGCGTTCATTGGGCTTCGACATCGATTACAAGAGGTTGCGGGACGGCTTCGCAGGAGAGGGCCGACTTGTCCGCGCCTTCTACTATACCGCGCTGGTCGAGGACCAGGAATACTCCCCGATCCGCCCGCTGGTCGACTGGCTCGACTACAACGGCTACACCATGGTGACCAAGCCGACCAAGGAGTTCACCGACGCGTCCGGCCGGCGCAAGATCAAGGGCAACATGGACATCGAGCTGGCCATCGACGTGATGGAGATGGCCGACCATGTCGACCACATCCTGCTCTTCTCCGGCGACGGCGACTTCCGCCGGCTGGTGGAGGCGGTGCAGCGCAAGGGAGTCCGCGTCAGCGTGGTCAGCACCGTGCGCTCGCAGCCGCCGATGGTGGCCGACGAGCTGCGCCGCCAGGCCGACAACTTCATCGAACTGCAGGAGCTGGCGCCCTTCATCGCCCGCACCCACCACCACCGCGACCCATCTGCCGGCGGCCACCACGATCACCAGGGCGGCCCGACCATGTACGATCCCGACGATCGGGGCTGATCACGGGCCGGGGCAGACGCACCTGCGGACGAATATGAAAACAGGAGCGCCCGGGCGCTCCTTTTTCATTTCGGCCTCTGCCCTTCCGATAAGGAACCCGGAGCTCAGCCGGCCCGGCGGTTCCCCGCCATCCGCTCTGCGGTCTTCAATGCGGCGATCAGGCTGGTCGGATTGGCCGCCCCGCTGCCGGCGATGTCGAGCGCCGTGCCATGGTCCGGCGAGGTGCGGACGAAGGGCAGCCCCAGCGTGATGTTCACGCCGCCGTCGAAATCGACCGTCTTCACCGGGATCAGCGCCTGATCATGGTACATGCACAGCGCGGCGTCGTAGCCGCGGCGGGCGGCGGCGTGGAACATGGTGTCGGGCGGGCGCGGCCCCGTCGCGTCGATCCCCTCGGCCCGCAGCACGGCGATGGCCGGGGCGATGACGTCGATCTCCTCGCGGCCCATCGCCCCGCCCTCCCCCGCATGGGGGTTGAGACCGGCGACGGCAAGCCGCGGCCGGGCGATGCCGAAATCGCGGACAAGCGCAGCGGCGGTGACGCGGCCGGCATGGATGATCGCCGCGGCGGTCAGCTGGTCCACCGCGTCGCGCACCGACACATGGACGGTGACCGGCACCACCCGCAGGTCTGCCGCCGCCAGCATCATGATCGGCTCGTCGGTCAAGCCGGCGAGATGGGCCAGATACTCGGTATGGCCGGGATGGCGGAAGCCGGCGGCGTACAGCGATGATTTCTGGATCGGGTTGGTGACCACCGCGGCGGCCTGCCCGACCTGGACCAGGGCGACGGCCCGGTCGATGCTGGCGATCACCGCGGCGCCGTTTGCCGGGTCGGGCCGGCCGGCGACCGCCGGGATGTTCAACTCCACCGGCAACACCGGCAGCGCGCGGTCGAACAGTGCCGCCGCCTCGGCCGGCGAGGCCACCGCCTGCACCGGCACCGCCAGCCCCAGGGCCGCTGCCAGCGCCGCCAGCCGCGCCGGATCGTCCAGCACGAAAAAGGGCGGCAGGCGGGAGTCGCCCCGCAGCGTCCAGGCCTTCAACGTGATGTCCCCGCCGATGCCGGCCGGCTCCCCCATGGTGAGGGCCAGCGGCAGCGTTTCCGGCGGGGCGCCGGTCACAGCCGGGTCTCGACGAAGGCGGTGCGGCGCAGGTCGCGCAGATAGCGGCGCGACAGCAGGTCGGCGCGCTCGCCGATCAGGTCGCGTTCGATCTCCGCGCGATCGGGCAGCGTCCCCTCCTTGATCGGGGTCGCGGCGGGCGGCGGCGGCGGGGCCGGACGGGCCTCCGGCGGCGGCTGGATCATCGGCACGTCCCGCTTGCAGACGATCAGGATGACCGCGGCGGCCTGGCTCATCAGCACCGGGCTGGCCTGCCCCACCGGGATGCCGAGCGCCAGGTTCTGCAGGCCGGGCGCCATGTCCTTGACCCGCATGGTGCCCATGTCGCCCGATTCCGGCATGCCGCTCTCCTTGGCGCGGGCCTGGAAATCGCCGCAGCTCCTGATCGACTTGCGCAGCTTCTCCGCCTGTTCCTTGACGGCCTTGGCCTGTTCCTTGGACTCGATGGGGATGATGATCTGCTTCATGTTGACGGTGGCCTTCGCCACGTCGGGGCGCGGCTGCGGACGCGGCGCCACCGGCTGGGCCGCCGGCATCTGCATCTCGCCGCCGCTGCTGCCGAAGGGCCGCTGCCCGCGCACCATCAGGATGTGATAGCCGGTCGCCGTGCGGATCGGGGCCGACATCTGGCCGCCGCGCATGCCGGACAGCGCCTTGTCCACCTCCGGCGACAGCTCGCCGGTCCGCACCCAGCCCAGGTCGCCGCCCGTCGCGGCGCCGGCCGATTGCGAGAACTGGCGGGCCAGCGCCGCGAAGTTGCCGCCGCGCTTCACCTCCTCGATCAGGCGTTCGGCGTTGCGGCGGACCTCAGCGTCCTGGTCGGGGCTGTCCACCGCCAGGAAGATCTCGGCGACCAGATATTCGGGCTTGCCGATGTTGGCCTTCAGCCGCTCCATCGCGGCGTCGATCTCGTCCTCGCCGACGACGATCTCCTGGCGGATGCGGCGCTGCATCACCTTCTGCCAGGCGAGCAGCGCGCGGATCTGGTCCTTCAGGGTCGAAACCGGCACATTCTGCCGCTTCAGCATCTCCTGGAGCTGCTGGCCGTTCATGCGGTTCTGTTCGGCGATGCGCTTGATCGCCTCGTCGATCTCGGCCGGCGGCACGGTGATGCCCAGGCGCTTGGCCTCCTGCATCTGCAGCCGTTCGTCGACCAGCAGGCGCAGCACCTGCGGGGTCAGGCGCTGGATCGTTTCCGGGTTGCCGGCGGCGCCGGCATTCAGCAGCGCCATGCGGATGCGGGCATTGACGTCGGAGACCGAGACCACCTCGTCGTTCACCACCGCGGCGATGCCCTCGGCCCCCGGCGTCCTGACCGGGCGCACCCCCTCGTCGGCCGTCCGCGGCGCGGCGGCACCGGCGGCCGCCTTGCTCGACTGCGCCGCGGCGGGCAGGGCCAGAAGCGCGCAGGCGCTCGCCACGGCGACGGTGGTCCGGACGGCTCGCAAACTCGACATGGTGCTCAAGCTCCAAAAACGGGTCGTCCGTTATTACGGTGGGGCCGGTGCCCCATGCAAACGGAATCCGACCCGGCCATTCCCTGCGGAATCCTGATAACCGGCGGGGGCGGCGGAATTATGGCCTGTGGGGACAATCGCCCGCTTTGCGGCGTTTGGTCCCACCCTCCGGAGCCGGGGTCGGGCTCAGCCGTCCTCCAGATGCAGGAGCGCCGCCGTGCCGAGCAACAGGCTGATGCCGGCCGGGCTCCAGGCGGCCATGATGATCGGGATCGTCTCGGACATGCCGAAGGTGCGCACGATGTCGGTCATCACGAACAGCACGAAGCCGGTCAGCACGCCGCCGGTGACCATCGCCATGGTGCCGCCGCGCCGCGGCAGCCGCAGCGAGAAGGCGGCGGCGAACAGCACCATCGCCAGGAACAGGAAGGGCTGGGCCAGCAGCGACTGGTAATGCAGGCGGTGGCGCACAGCGGGGAAACCGGTGGTCTCCAGCGTGTGGATGAAGCGCGGCAGCTCCCAGAAGGAGACGGTCTCCGGCGGGGCGAAACTCTCCTCGATGGTCGCCATGTCCAGCTCGGTCGGGATGGTGTAGCTGTCCAGCAGTTCCGGATCCTTCCTGGCCCGGTTCAGCACGGCGTCCTGCAGCTCCCACTTCCGGTCCCTCAGCGCGGCGCGCGGCGCATCGACGCGGCCGAGATAGGTCTGGTCGGCGTCGAACAGGAAGACGACGACGTTCGACAGCTCGAAGCTCACCGGATTGACCAGCTCGGCATGGATGAAGAACTGCTCGTTCTCGTTGGTCTGGCGCAGCCACAGTCCGGAGCGCGAGATGTTCAGCGTGCTGGACTGGAGCTTCAGGTAGCGGTCCTGCAGCTGTTCGTACCGGGCGATGAAGACCGCGCCGACCGGGTTGATCAGCGTCACCTTCACCACGCCGATCGCAGCTGCGGCGAACATCACCGGCATCAGGAACTGCCAGGCCGACACGCCGACCGCGCGGGCCACCACCAGCTCGGCGCTGCGGGTCAGCCGCCAGAAGGTGAACATGCCGGCGAACAGGATGACGAAGGGAAAGATCTGCTGGCCGATCTCCGGCAGCTTCAGCAGCGCCATCTCCACCACCAGCCCGAAGGTGACGTTGGGCTTGGTGCCGGCGCGGCGCAGCAGCTCGACCGTGTCCAGCAGCAGCACGATGGCGAGCAGGATCACCATCAGCAGGCAGAACCAGACGATGAACTGGCGCCCGATGTAACGGGACAAGGTGGAGGAGGAATACATGCGGTGTCCGGTCTCCGGAGCCCCGTCCGCGGCGCCGGCGGGCGCCGCGGACGGACTGGCGGACCCCCGATCCGATGGGTGCCCGCCTGAACAGTCCCGGCTGTTTACCCCTGTTGCGGCGCGATGACAACCGCGCCCGCATCCCTCAGGTCTCGGGACGGCCCGACCGGGACGCGACCCTGCCCCGTTTTCCGGCTGGACTTCCGCCGTTGGCGGTACAAACTGTCGGATAGGAAGGCTGCACGGGGGAGGGTCGGTCGATGACGGACACCACGGTCGCAATCCGCGAAGCGTATCTGACCGATGCCGCCGGCATGGCGCGCGTCCATGTGCAGAGTTGGCGGTCCACCTACCCCGGCCTGATCCCGGCGCCGTTCCTGGTCGGCCTGTCCGAGCCGGCCGCCGCCCAGCGCTGGGCGGCCATCGCCGAGGCGCGGGCCCCCGGCCAGGGCGCCTTCGTCGCGGTCGACTGCGCCGGGCTGGTCTCGGCGCCCGGCACCATCGTCGGGATCGCGTCCTACGGTGCGCGCCGGGTGGCGGTGCGGGACCATGGCGGCGAGTTCCACGCGCTCTATGTGCTCGACGACGCCAAGGGGATGGGCATCGGCCGGCGGCTGATGGCGGCGATGGCCGACCGCTTCCTGGCGGCCGACATCCGCTCCGCCGTGGTGTGGTGCCTGCGCGACAACCCGTCCCGCTGGTTCTACGAGCGGCTGGGCGGAATCAGGGTCGCGGAGCGGCCGATCCGCTTCGCCGGCACCGACCTTGTGGAAATCGCATATGGGTGGCGCGACCTGACGCCGCTTGCACGCTTGTCGGCGGGGCCGGAGGTGAGGTAGTGAGGGGCCTTGAGTCCCCCCGCATCAGGATTCGTCGATGTCCAGCGCCGCTCCCCTTTCCGCCGAACGCGTCCTCATTCTCGATTTCGGGTCGCAGGTCACCCAGCTCATCGCCCGCCGCGTGCGCGAGAGCGGGGTCTATTGCGAGATCCACCCGTTCGGCATGAGCGACGAGCGCATCCGCGCGTATGATCCGAAGGCGATCATCCTGTCCGGCAGCCCGGCCTCCGTCACCGAGGCCGACGGCCCGCGCGCGCCGCAGGCGGTGTTCGACCTGAGGGTCCCGGTTCTGGGAATCTGCTATGGCCAGCAGACCATGTGCCACCAGCTGGGCGGCACCGTCTCCGGCTCCGACCATCGTGAATTCGGCCGCGCCTTCATCGAGATCAAGGAGCCCTGCGCCCTGTTCGACGGGCTGTGGGAGATCGGGTCGAAGGAACAGGTGTGGATGAGCCACGGCGACCGCGTCACGGCCTTGCCCGACGGCTTCCGCGCCGTTGCGGTCAGCGACGGCGCCCCCTTCGCAGTCATCGCCGACGACAGCCGCCGCCTGTACGGCGTGCAGTTCCACCCGGAGGTGGTCCACACCCCGCACGGCGCCCAGCTGCTGGCGAATTTCGTCCACCGCGTCGCCGGTATCGAGGGCGACTGGACGATGGCCGCCTTCAAGCAACAGGCGATCGAGAAGATCCGCGCCCAGGTCGGCACCGGCAAGGTGATCTGCGGCCTGTCGGGCGGCGTCGATTCGTCGGTGGCGGCGGTGCTGATCCATGAGGCGATCGGCGACCAGCTGACCTGCATCTTCGTCGACACCGGCCTGATGCGGGCCGGCGAGTCGGAAGAGGTGGTGCGGCTGTTCCGCGACCACTACAACATCCCGCTGGTCCACCGCGAGGCGTCGGACCTGTTCCTGGGCAAGCTGGCCGGCGTCACCGATCCGGAGCAGAAGCGCAAGATCATCGGCGGCCTGTTCATCGAGGTCTTCGACGAGGAGAGCCACAAGATCGGCGGCGCCGAGTTCCTGGCCCAGGGCACGCTCTATCCCGACGTGATCGAGAGCGTGTCCTTCACCGGCGGCCCGTCGGTGACCATCAAGTCGCACCACAATGTCGGCGGCCTGCCCGAGCGGATGAAGCTGAAGCTGGTGGAGCCGCTGCGCGAGCTGTTCAAGGACGAGGTGCGGGCATTGGGCCGCGAACTCGGCCTGCCCGCCGCCTTCATCGGCCGCCATCCCTTCCCCGGCCCGGGCCTCGCCATCCGCATCCCCGGCGAGATCACGCCGGAGAAGCTGGAGATCCTGCGCAAGGCCGACACGGTCTATCTGGAGGAGATCCGCAACGCCGGCCTGTACGACGCGATCTGGCAGGCCTTCGCGGTTCTGCTGCCGGTCCGCACGGTCGGCGTGATGGGCGACGGCCGGACCTACGACCATGTGCTGGCGCTGCGCGCCGTGACCTCGACCGACGGCATGACCGCCGACTGGTATCCCTTCCCGCACGACTTCCTGGCGCGCGTGTCGAACCGCATCGTCAACGAGGTGCGCGGCGTCAACCGCGTGGTCTACGACATCACCTCGAAGCCGCCCGGCACCATCGAGTGGGAATGATCAACGCCGGTCCGAGGGTATCCGGGAATACGTCACGGCGCGACGTAGCCAACTGGAAAACATGGATGATTTTACCGGTACCCATCGGGTGCCATGAGGGGCCATCGATGGGTATGGGTCGCGTCCGGCGGCATCGCTGACGGACCTGGCCCCTGTCGATCAACCGGAAGATCAGACGTACCGTCACGACGAATGAGGCTCGTGGCGGTACTTTTTTGACCTGGGTTGAGGAACTGGAAGCACTCGATTTCTCGGGTCGGTCCCTCAGCCCTCGCCTGTCCTCAGTTCCGGCTCCCCGGCGCAAACCGCAGCGAGGAAATCGATGAAGTGCCGCACTCGGGAGGGCATGCGCCGTCCGGCAACGGTCACCGCGTTGATCGGAAAGGGCGGCGGCGCATGCTGGTCCAGAATTCGTACGACCTCGCCGGAGGCCAGCACATCCGTGAACAACCAACTCGCGTGATGGGCGATGCCGAGGCCCGCAAGGACAGCGCCGCGGACATGCTCGGCGTCATTCGTGCGGAACGCTCCCCCACCGTCGAGCGTGACCTGCCGACCGTCAACGTGGAAACCCCACCCAATGATATCGCCCTGGTGGACATAGCCGATGCGCTGGTGGTTGCGCAGTTCGTCCAGCGTTTTCGGCGTGCCGTGTCTGGCAAGATAGCTGGCGGAGGCCAGGGTTATCATCTGCATGTCGCCGATGCGCCGGGCGACGAGTGCTGAATCCAAAAGCCGGCCGATACGGATCGCGACGTCTATCCCCTCTTCGATCAGGTCAACGTGCCGCCCGGAAACCTCCATCTCGATCGCGACGTCGGGGAAGCGGTTCCTGAAATCCGATAGCCGGGGAATCACGAACATTCTCCCGAAGGCTGGCGAGAGCGTGACCCGGACCAGCCCTGAGGGAGCCGATTGCCCTTCATGGATCCTCTCCTCTGCGGAGTCGAGATCCTGAAGGATACGGACGGTGGCCTCGTAATAATCCTGCCCTGCGGGCGTCACGGCGAGGGTCCGGGAATTTCTCGCGAGGAGTTGCGTCCCAAGCCGCGCTTCAAGTGCCGCGAGTTGTTTGCTGACCGTCGGTTGGCTGACGTTCAGATCCCGCGCAGCCTGCGAAAAGCTCCCGCTTTCGACGACGCGCACGAACATCCGCATCGCATCGAGCTTATCCATCTCTCTTATTCCGCATGAGAATAGTAGGCATAGCCGTTTCCAATCTTATCTGACTGCTTGAATGACGTGAATCTGCGGGTGAAAGAAAACCTTATGATCGACCGAAAAATTCTGACTCCTGACGCAAATCATCCCATCGCCATCACCAGATGCCCTTCGATGGTCATCGTCACAAAGGGATCGCTTCATATCGCAAAAACAAGGGGAGCTCTGACGCTTGCGGAAGCGTCTTATCCGCCTGTTCAGTATATACCGCGTCGCGACGTCGACATGTCACTGTTGGAGCGCTCGCAACACATCACCTATTGCCCATACAAGGGCGAAGCGAACTATTACAGCATCCCGGCCCTCGGAGAGTCCGGGCTGAACAGCGTTTGGACCTACGAGACACCCTTCGAAGCGGTTGGCGACATCGCCGGCTGTCTCGCCTTTTATCCCGACCGGGTGTCGATCGAGCTTGTTGACTAGGCCACGACCCGCCACGCACACAATACCTCCATTCATTCCAAAACAGAATATATTCTATTCAATGATCGCCAATATCATTCGAATTAGGAATGTGGGAATTGTCATTCGGCGGCCCGGTCACGGGCTCCGAACCGAAAGGAACAGTTATGACGATCAAGATTTATGGTGATGCAGGCTCGGGCAGCTTGCGTCGCGTGACCGCGGCGGCAAAGATCATGGGGATCGAACTCGAAAGAGTGAACGTGGATCTTTTCAAGGGCGAGAGCCAGACCGACGGGTTCAAGGCACGCTTCAATCCCCACGGCCTGACGCCGGTTCTGGTGGACGGCGACACCGTCCTTTATGAAGCTTCCGCGATCAACCTGTATCTGGCCGGCAAAGTGAATTCACCGCTGGTCGGAACCACCGAGAAGGACCGCTTTCATGTCCTTCAGTGGATGTTCTGGTCGGGCGAGCAGTGGCGCACCTTCACCACCACCATCTTCGATGAGCGGGTCGGCAAGACGGTCATGGGCTTGCCGAAGGACGAGGCCCTCCTCGGCTTTGCCGAGGGTAAGGTTCGCGCCGCGGCGAAGGTGCTGGACAAGCATCTCGAAGGCCGCAAGTTCATGGTCGGCGATGCGTTGACCCTCGCGGATCTCGATGTCGCGGCCCCCTTCTCCCAGGTGGATCGCGCAAAGTTTCCGTTCGGCGACTATCCCAACCTGATCGCTTGGCACGACAACCTGTTGCAGTCGTTCCCGGCGTGGGCCGAGACGAAGGCTGAAGTCGACAACCGTATCGACACCTTCCTGGCGAGCGTCGGCGTGACACTATAGCTCCTGGGAATGATACACGCCGGTCCGAGGTCCGGAGTTGCCGGAAAGGTAACGTCCGTGGAAATTCATCCTCGGATGGCGAATGTCCTCGCCTTCGCCCACATCGCGCCCTTCATCGAGCAGGTCACGGGCTCCTCGACGGGCCGCTGGATCATGACGGCCTCGCTGCCGGTCTTTTGCCGCGGCCGGCGCCCCGCCTCAGCCGCCACGCAGCCGCGGTGCGGCCGGCAGCATGGTGTCCAGCAGCGCGCTTGCGGCCGGATGATCGAAGGTGAAGGAAGGGACGACCGGCCGATCCTCCACCAACTCCCCGTCATGCAGCACCGCCACCCGGTCGCAGAAGCGGCGGACCAGCCGGACGTCGTGGGTGATGAACAGGAAGGCGGTGCCCAGCCGTTCGCGCAGTCCGGCCAGCAGGTCGAGGATCTGGATCTGCAGCACGAGGTCGAGGTTCGACACCGCCTCGTCGAGCACGATCAGCCGGGGCTGCGGGGCCAGCGCCCGGGCGATGCAGACGCGCTGGACCTGGCCGCCGCTCAGGCTGCCCGGCAGGCGGCCGGAGTCCTCGGGTGCCAGCCCGACCAGCCGCAGCAGCTCCGCCACCCGCATCGCCCGCTGGCCGGCGTCGAGGTCGGTCAGGTGGCGCAACGGTTCGGCGATGATCCGGCCGATCGGATGGCGCGGGTTGACGGCGCCCAGCGGATCCTGGAACACCGCCTGCACCGTTTGCCGGAAGGCCCGGCGTCCGGCGGCGTTCAATTTGCCGAGCGGCCGGCCGAGACAGCGCACCGTGCCGCCGTCCGGCCGGTCGAGGCCGAGCATCAGGCGGGCCAGCGTGCTCTTCCCCGACCCGCTGGCGCCCAGCAGCGCCACGCTCTCCCCCTCGCGCACCGACAGGCTGACGCCGCGCAGAACGGTCTTGGCCGGGCGGTCGGCGAAAAGGCCGTGCCCGGAATAGCGCTTCTCCACCGCCTCGGCGGCCAGCAGGACCGTCACGCCAACTCCTCCGGATAGAGCGCCCGATGGGCGGCCAGCAGGGCGCGGGCGGCATCCGAGCGCGGCGCGGCGAACAGCTCGGCCACCGGCGCCGTCTCGACGATGCGGCCGGCCTCCATCACCGCCACCTCGTCGGCCAGACGGGCGACCACCCCCATGTCATGGGTCACGATGAGGACGCCCAGACCCCGCGACACGACCAGCCGCTCGATCAGCGCCAGGATGTGCGCCTGGGCCAGCGGGTCGAGGTCGGTCGTCGGCTCGTCGGCGAGCAGGAAGGGCACCTCGGCCAGCAGCGCCAGCGCGATCATCATGCGCTGGAGCATGCCGCCGCTCATCTCGAACGGGTGCAGCCGGGCGATGCGCCCCGGCTCCGGCAGGCCGACCTCGGCCAGCGCCGCGGCCAGCAGGTCGTCCAATCCGTCGGCAGCGCCACGCACCGTCAGCGTCTCGCGGGCGTGGGCGCGCATCGTCAGCACCGGGTTGAAGGCGCTGCGCGGATTCTGCATCACCGTCGCCACCACCCGGCCGGGCAGCGTCGCCGGCGCGACCTCCGCCCCGTCCAGCCGGACACGGCCGCCGGTCCGCTCCACCCCCGGCGGCGTCAGCCCCTGCAAGCCAAGGCAGGTCAGCGACTTGCCCGACCCGCTGGCGCCGACCAGCGCCGTGACCCGCCCGCGCTCCAGCGCCAGATCGACGCCGTGCACCAGCTCCGCCGGCCGGCCGGCGCAGCGGGCGGCCGGGCGGGCGGCGAGCCGCAGCCCCTCGACGCCCAGGCGTTGCGGGCTCAATGGTCGTCCCCCGCCAGCGTCGGGTCGAGCCGGTCGCGCAGGGCGTCGCCCAGCAGGTTGAAGCCCATCACCGTCAGCAGGATCATCAGCCCGGGCCACAGCATCAGCGCCGGCTGGGTCCAGATGAATTCGCGCGCGTCGTTGATCATCACCCCCCATTCCGGCGTCGGCGGCGTCACCCCCAGCCCCAGGAAGGACAGGCCGGCGACGTGCAGGATCATGTGCCCGATGTCGAGCGTCGCCAGCACCACGAGCTGCACCAGAACCCCCGGCAGGATGTGCTCGACGAAGACGCGCGGGCGCGAGGCGCCGGAGACGATGGCGGCGGCCACGAAGTCGCGCTCGCGCAGCGACAGCACCATGCCGCGCACGAGGCGGGCGTACCAGGCCCAGTGCGACAGCGCGATGGCCAGCATCACGTTGCCCAGCCCGGTGCCGAGCACGCCGACCATGAACATGGCGAGCACGAAGGTCGGCACGGTCAGGAAGCCGTCGCACAGCCGCATGAGGATGCGGTCGGTCCGTCCGCCGAGGAAGCCCGACAGGCCGCCGACGCCGATGCCCAGCGCCAGGATCAGCCCGACGATGACGGCCACCGCCCCCAGCGACACCGAGGCGCCGTGCAGCAGCCGCGCCAGCACGTCGCGCCCGAGATGGTCGGTGCCGAGCCAATGGGCGGCGCCCGGCCCCTCCAGCCGGATCATCAGGTCGACCGCCTCCGGATCCCAGGGCAGCAGGGGTGCCGCCAGGGCGGCCAGCACCATGGTTCCGACCAGGGTCAGCCCGGCCAGCGTCGTGGGGCGCGGCCAGGAGCGCCGCAAGGCGGCGGGTGCCCCGACCTCCTCCGAAAGCGCGCTCATCGCGCCGCCTCCCGTCCCGGCCGGATGCGGGGGTCGAGCCAGGCGTACAGCAGGTCGACGGCCAGATTGCACGTCACGAAGATCACCGTCATCAGCAGGGTGAAGCACTGCAGCACCGGATAATCCCGATTGTAGATGGCGGAGACGGCATAGCGCCCGACGCCCGGCCAGCCGAAGATGTTCTCGATCACCAGCGTACCGCCCAGCAGCTCGCCGATGTGCATGCCGGTGGCGGTGACGATCGGCAGCAGGGCGTTGCGCAGGATGTGGCTGTGGACGATGCGCCGCTCCGGCAGGCCGCGCAGCCGGGCATAGAGGACATGCCGCTGCCCCGCCGTCTCCAGCATGCTGGCACGCAGCAGCCGGGCATTGATGCACAGCGACATCAGTGCCACCGCCGCCACCGGCATCACCATATGGCTCCACCCGCCGCGGCCGAGCGGCGGCAGCCAGTTCAGTGTCACCGCGAACAGCAGCACCAGCAGGAAGCCCAGCCAGAAGTTCGGGATCGACACGCCGACGAAGGCGAGCGCCCGCACCAGATGGTCGGGCAGCCGGTCGCGGTGCCGCGCCGCCCACATCCCGAGCGGCAGGCTCACCGCCAGCGTGACGGCCAGCGCGGCGGCGCCCAATTGCAAGGTGGCCGGCAGGTAATAGAGCAGGTCGTCGAGCACCGGCCGGCGGGTGACGTAGGACAGCCCGAAATCGAGATGCAGCGCCTGCCACAGCCAGGACAGATACTGTTCCGCCAGCGGCCGGTCGAGGCCGAGCAGCCGCTGCGCCGCGGCGACGGCGGCGTCGGTCGGCGGGATGTTCGACAGGCGCAGGTAATCCAGCGCCGGATCGCCGCGCCCCAGCCGCAGCAGCAGGAACACGCCGGCCGACACCGCCAGCAGCAGCGGCGGCAGGGTCAGCAGGCGGCCGGCGATGAAGCGCAGCATCGTCCCCTCCCCCCGCGTTACGGCGCCGGCCGCATGGCGCCGAACGGAATCTCGTAGGCGCTGGCGCCGAAGCCGACTCCATCCACCCCGCGGCTGACGGCCATGGCGGTCAGGTAGGACAGCGGCAGGTAGACCGCCTGCTCGTGCAGCGTCGTCAGGATGTCGCGGTAGAGCGCCTGCCGCTCCGCCTCGTCCGTCGTCACCAGCACGGCGCCGATCCTGGCATCGATCTCCGCCTTCATCGGCAGGCCGCGCTGGGCCTGGTAGTCGGCGTGCGACGCCACCCGCATGGAGCTGACGAAGGAATGCGGGTCATAGGGGGCGCCCCAGGTGTCGCCGAAGATCAGGCCGAAACGGCCGTCCTTCTGCCGGGCCTCGACCGCGTTCTCCTCCTCGCCGACCAGAACCGCGTCGATGCCGATGGCCTTCAGGTTGGCCTGGACCGCTTCGGCAATCGCCTTCTCGCGGGCGTCGTTGCCGATGAAGCACAGCTCCACCCGCAACGGCTGGCCGCCGCGGACACGCACCGTCCCACCCGGCGGCAGGGTCCAGCCCGCCTCGTCGAGCAGCCGCGCGGCCCGCGCCGGGTCGTAGCCGTAGGGCGTCAGGCCAAGGTCGGTGTAGGGAAAGTTCGGGGCGAACAGCGTGTCGGCCCTGGGCTCCAGCCCGTAGAGCAGCTTGGCGGCGATGGCGTCCTTGTTGACCGCATGGTTGATCGCCTTGCGCACCGCCGGATCGCTGGTCGGCGCGCGGCCGCTGTTGATCGCCAGCGTCCGGGTGGCGAGCGGCGCCGACACGGCGGTCTGCCCGATGCCGCGCGTCCTGAAGCGGGTGAAGCTGTCGGCCGAGATCTGGCCGGTGCCGCCATAGATCAGGTCGATCTCGCCGGTCTCGAAGGCAACGGCGCGGGAGGTCGGGTCGGGAATGACCTTGACGACGATGCGCTCGTAGGCCGGCTTCGGCCCCCAGTAGGAGGGGTTGCGGGTGAAGAGGTCGTATTCGCCCCTCTTCGTCTCGGCCAGCATCCAGGGGCCGGTGCCGACCGGCGCCCGGACGCCGTCCGCGGTGAGGACGGAGGGGGCGGCGAAGCGGACCGGGCGGATCAGCGCCAGTTCCAGCAGGGTCGGGTAATAGGGATCCTTGAGGGTCAGCCGGACCTTGGCCGCGTCCAGCACCTCGACCGATCGGATCTGCGCGACCAGCTCCAGCCACTCATGCTTGGCGCGATCGGCCAGCAGGACGTCGAAATTCGCCTTGACCGCCGCCGCATCGAAGGGCGTGCCGTCGGAAAAGACGACGCCCTCGCGCAGGGTGAAATCGTAGGTCCGTCCATCCGGCGACACCGTCCAGGCGGTGGCGAGCCACGGCTCGATGACGCCGCCTTCGCGGTAGCGCACCAGCGGCTCGTAGACCATGGCCTGGGCGAACATCTGGTTGGGCGAGTAGCGGTGCGGGTCGAGAGGCCCGACATTGCTGGTCCAGGAATAGGTCAGCGTGCCCTTCGGGCTCCCCGCCGCCGCGTGACCGCCGGTCAGCGCCGCCGCCAGCATGACGGCCGCGACCGTCCTGACAAACCCCGTTCCCGGAAATGCCATCCCATCCCCCGTCGCGCCCGCCCGGCCCCGGCATCCTTGCCGTGGGCATGCGCCGAAACCCTCCGGCCGCCGGTTGCGGATGGACGGTCGGCCCGGCCGGTTCTATGGTCGATGAGCGCGACGATACGACCGCCCGGGTATGATGTCTATCGTAAATCATCATACTTTGTGGGAATTGGCCTCGTGGTCCTGCCAGAATGATGGGGCCGGCGTTTTGGAACCGGTGCGACGGAGGATGGCATGCAACGGGTGACGATCACGCTGGACGACGACCTGTTGGCCGGCATCGACCGGCTGGTCGAGCGGCGCGGCTACCAGGGGCGCTCCGAGGCGATCCGCGACCTCGCCCGCGCCGGGCTGGCCGAAGCCGCACCGGTGGAGAAGGAGGACGGTCCCTGCGTCGCCGCCCTGGTCTATGTCTACGACCATGCGGCGCGCGAGCTGTCGAAGCGGCTGACCACGGCCTACCACGAGCATCACGAACTGACCTTGACCACGCTGCACGTCCATCTGGACCATGGAAGCTGCATGGAGGTGTCGGTCCTGAAGGGCGACGGCTCGGCGGTGCGCGGCATGGCGGAGCGGGTGATCGCCGAGCGCGGCGTGCGCCACGGCCGGGCGGTCGTCATCCCGGTGCGGGAGACGGAGACGGGAACCGGCCACCGCCACCATGGCCATGGCCACAATCACAGCCACAGCCACAGCCACGAGGACGAGTGAGCGTTCCCGATGCGGTCGGCGGCGATGAACGACCGCCGCCGCCGAACCATCGTCAGTGGGCTGCCCCGGACCCGCCGACGGCGACGATGGTGTAGGGGGTGCCGGCCACCGCGATCGTGCGCTCTTCCTTCAGCGTCTCGGTCGAGACGAGCCGCACCAGCCCCTTGAGCGGATCGGTTACCGCCACATGGTCGCCGGCCACCGCCAGCCGGGGCCGCGGGTTGCGCCAGTGGCCGTCCATCGAATAGGGAGCGGTGAGCTGGACGCTCTTTTCGATCTCGCCGGACAGGATGTTGAGCAGGTGCAGCCTGCCATCCTCGGTCAGGATATAAGCTTGGTTGGCCTTGACGTCGTCCAGGGCGAAATCCACGCGGCGCGTCGGCAGGTCGATCTTGCGGAAGCTCGGCTCGGTGCCGGGTTCGATGATGACGACGGCGCGCGGTCCGTAATTGCCGAGGAAATACTGCATCGCCGTGCCGCCCTTGAGGGTCGAGACGTTGCCCTCGCCGAGCGCGGCGGTGGAGACGTGGCGCAGCGTGGGCGGCTTCGAGCCGCCGCCCGGCTGGGCGAAGACGACCCCGTCCTTGCAGCCGAAGGCGAATACCCTGGCCGACTGGGCCTGACCATGCACGGCCGGGCAATCCACCACCCCACCGACCGGCTTGCCCTGCGCATCGATGACCTTGAGGCCGACACGCGGCTTCTCCGGGTCGTCGTGCGGAACCGAGACGACGAGGAAGTCGCCCATCGGCGCGGCGAGGCCATGGTGGGCGGCGCCCGGCGTCAGGGTGCGGGGCTTGAACGCCCCCTCCAGCAGGTCGTTTTCCCCGAACAGGGTGACGCCGCCCGTACCGTCGTCGAACAGCGCGATGGTGCCGGAGCCCTCCACGACATGGGCCGGCTTGGTCCCCGTGAGCACCGTCGGCAGCAGCCTGGCGTCTTCGACCGTGATGTCGGCGTGGTCGCCGTGATCCTCGAACGAAATCCCGGTGCCGATGACGGCGACCTTGCCGGCATCGCCCTGCACAGCCAGCACGGTGCGTCCGCTGACGCTGCGCGCAAGGGCCGGCGTCCGGTCGATCCTGAATGTTCCCGCGCTCGCCCCGTCCTTGAGGTCGATGGCCCGGACGATCCCGTCGGCGTGGTCGCCGATGAACAGGCGGTGGTGCGTGACGCCCCGATCGTCCTTGTTGTCCTCAGCCTGTGCCGCGCCGGCCGAGAGGCCTCCTGCCGCGGCACCGATCCACAGCAGCGTCGCGAGGGAAGGCAAGCTGTTCATATGTCACCTCGTTGTCGAACCTTCATGCAAGTCTGGAAAAGGCGCGACACGCCCGCCCCACCCCGCCGGACTCATCGCGGGCGGGGCCTTCCCGCAAGCAAATGTAACGTTATAACGTTACTATGAAGGAGCGCAACCGCCTTCCGGCACGGCAACCGCCGGATGGCGATTGCCGGCGGAGGCTGCCCGGCTGCTCAGCTGTAGATCTTCTCCAGCGCGTCCCATTCGGGCTTGCCGACCAGACGCTGGCGGTCGGCGAAGGGAGTGACGAGGCCGCTCGATTCCTTCAGCTCCTTGTCGTCGCGCAGCACGGTCAGCGCCTTCTGCATGCCCATCACGGCGCCCTGCAAGGCGGCGTTGGCGTAGAGCACGACGCCATAGCCGAGCTCCGCCAATTCGGTCGCGTTGAAGATCGGCGTCCGCCCGCCGATGACCATGTTCATCAGCTGGGGCCTCTCCAGGCGCTGCGGCAGGGCGCGGATTTCCTCGGCCGTCCTCACCGCCTCGACGAACAGGATGTCGGCGCCGGCCTCGGCGAAGCGCTGGGCGCGCTCGACGGCGGCATCGAAGCCGTAGATCGCGGCGGCGTCGGTGCGCGCCATGATCAGCAGGTCCGGGTCGCGGCGGGCGTCGGCCGCCGCCTTGATCTTGCCGACCGCCTCCTCGGTGGAGATGACGTCCTTGCCGGCGAAATGGCCGCAACGCTTGGGCGCCACCTGATCTTCGAGCTGGATGCAGTCGGCGCCGGCACGCTCCAGCACGCGCACCGTATGATAGACGTTCAGCGCGTTGCCGAAGCCGGTGTCGGCATCGACGATCAGCGGCACGCCCACGGCGTCGCGGATGCGGGCCGTGTGGTCGGCGATCTCGGCCAAACCCATGAAGCCCTGGTCGGGCATGCCGAACCACATGTTGGTGACCCCGGCGCCGGTGACGTAGATCGCCTCGAAACCGAGATCCTCCACCAGCTTGGCGGACAGCGCGTTGAAGGCGCCCGGAACGATGACGCCGCGGCGGGCTTCGACGAGCTCTTTCAGTGTCTTGCGGGTGGACATGGTGTTTCCTTGGAATTTGGAGCGCTTGGGTTCAGAACGAATCGGCGGGCACGCGGACCCAGCCTTCCATCAGGATGCGGGCGCTGCGGCTCATCACCGCCTTGGTGACGGTCCATCGGCCGTCCACCGGCACCGCCTCGGCGCCGACGCGCAAGCTGCCGGACGGGTGGCCGAAGCGGACCGCCGTGCGTGCGCCGCCCCCGGCTGCAAGATTGACCAGGGTGCCGGGCACGGCGGCGGCGGCGGCGATGGCGACCGACGCCGTGCCCATCATCGCGTGGTGTAGCTTGCCCATCGACAGCGCCCGCACCAGAAGATCGACCTCCCCGGCCCCGACGGTCCGGCCACTCGACACGACATGGTCGGCCGGCGGCGCCACGAAGGCGATCTTCGGCGTGTGCTGGCGCCTTGCGGCCTCGCCCGGCTCCTTGATCAGCCCCATCCTCAAGGCGCCGATGGTGCGCAGGGCCTCGAAGCGGGCCAGCGCCGCGGCGTCGCCGTTGATCGCCTCCTGCAATTCGGTCCCGCGATAGCCGAGATCGGCGGCAGCGACGAAGATGGTCGGGATGCCGGCGTCGATCAGCGTCGCCTTCAGCCTGCCGCCGGGAACCAGGGAGTCCGGCACCTCCAATGTGTCGATAAGGTTTCCGGTGGGGAACATCGAGCCGTTCCCCCCGCCGGCTCCCCCGCTGTCCCCCTCTTCAGCGGGATCGAGGAATTCCAGCACGATCTCGGCCGCCGGGAAGGTCACGCCGTCCAGCTCGAAATCGCCGGTTTCCTGGACCAGTCCGCCGGTGGCCGGCACATGGGCGACGATGGTCTTGCCGATGTTGGCCTGCCAGATCCGCACCGTGCAGACGCCGTTCTCCGGAACGCGCGCCGGGTCCATCAGCCCGGCATGGATGGCGAAGGCCCCGGCCGCCGTGGAGAGGTTGCCGCAATTGCCCGACCAGTCGACGAAGGCGCTGTCGATGGAAACCTGCCCATACAGGTAATCGACGTCGTGGCCCGGCCGTGCGCTCTTCGACAAGATGACCGCCTTGCTGGTGCTGGAGGTGGCTCCGCCCATGCCGTCGATGTGCCGGGCGTAGGGGTCCGGGCTGCCGATCACCCGCAGGAACAGCCGGTCGCGCGCCGCGCCGGCCACGCGGCAGCGCTCCGGCAGGTCGTCGAGGCGGAAGAAGATGCCCTTGCTGGTGCCGCCGCGCATATAGGTGGCGGGAATGCGGATCTGCGGTGCCGACGCCATCAGGCGGTTCCTTTCTGCGTGCTTTCCGAGGCCAGGAAATCCTGGGCGAAGCGTTGCAGGACGCCGCCGGCCTCGTAGATCGACAGCTCCTCGGCGGTGTCGAGACGGCATGTCACCGGCACCCGCAGGGTTTCGCCGCCGCGGCGGTGGACGACCAGGGTCAGGTCGGCGCGCGGCCGGCGCCCGCCGGTCACATCGTAGGTCTCGCTGCCGTCCAGCCCCAGCGTCCGCCGTGTCGTGCCCGGCTTGAACTCCAGCGGCAGCACGCCCATGCCGATCAGGTTGGTGCGGTGGATGCGCTCGAACCCCTCGGCGACGATGGCCTCGACTCCGGCCAGCCGCACGCCCTTGGCGGCCCAGTCGCGGCTCGACCCCTGGCCGTAATCCGCCCCGGCGACGACGATCAGCGGCTGCCGGCGCTCCAGATAGGTTTCCATCGCCTCCCACATCCGCATCACCGTGCCGTCGGGTTCCAGCCGGGTCAGCGAGCCTTTCCTCACCGTGCCGTCGACCACGGCCATCTCGTTGACCAGCTGCGGGTTGGCGAAGGTGGCGCGCATGGCGGTCAGATGGTCGCCGCGGTGGGTGGCGTAGGAGTTGAAGTCCTCCTCCGGCAGGCCCATCCGGGCCAGATACTCGCCGGCCGCCGAGTCGGGCAGGATGGCGTTGGAGGGCGACAGATGGTCGGTGGTGATGTTGTCCGGCAGCACCGCCAGCGGGCGCATGCCCGTCAGGCTGCGCGGATTGGCGGCCAGCGCGCCGACCCCCTCGGTGTCCCAATAGGGCGGACGGCGGATGTAGGTGGAGGCCGGGCGCCAGTCATAGAGCGGGCTGATGCGCTCCGTCGTCCCGTGGTTCGCCGCGAACATCGGCTCATACACCGTGCGGAACTGCTCCGGCTTGACGGAGGAGGCGACGATGGCGTCGATCTCCTCGTCGGACGGCCAGAGATCCTTCAGCCTGATCGGGGCGCCGTCCCGGTCCATGCCCAGCGCGTCGCGCTCGATGTCGAAACGCATCGTGCCGGCGATGGCGTAGGCGACGACCAGCGGCGGCGAGGCGAGGAACGCCTGCTTGGCATAGGGGTGGATGCGCCCGTCGAAGTTGCGGTTGCCGGACAGAACCGCGGTGGCGTAGAGGTCACGCTCGACGATCTCCCGCTGGATCGCCGGGTCGAGCGCGCCCGACATGCCGTTGCAGGTGGTGCAGGCGTAGGCGACGATGCCGAAGCCGAGCGCCTCCAGTTCCCCCAGCAGCCCGGCCTCCTCCAGATACAGCCTTGCGACCTTGGAGCCCGGCGCGAAGGAGGTCTTGACCCAGGGCTTGCGCACCAGCCCCAGCGCGTTGGCCTTCCTCGCCAGCAGCCCGGCGGCGACGACGTTGCGCGGGTTCGAGGTGTTGGTGCAGCTGGTGATTGCGGCGATGATCACCGCGCCGTCCGGCAGCAGGCCGGCCTTCTCCTCTTCCAGCGCCTTGTCGAGATCGACGGCGATGCCGCGCTCCTTCAGCGCCGATGTGGGCAGGCGGCGGTGCGGGTTGGACGGGCCGGCCATGGTGCGCACGACGCCGGACAGGTCGAATTCCAGCACCCGCTCGTACCCGGCGCTTTCCAGCGCGTCGGCCCACAGGCCCAGCGCCTTGGCGTAGGTCTCGACCAGCGCCACCTGTTCCGGCGCGCGGCCGGTCAGCCGCAGATAGTCGATGGTCTGCCGATCGATGGCGAACATCGCGGCGGTGGCGCCATATTCCGGGCACATGTTGGAGATGGTCGCCCGGTCACCGATGGACAGGCCGGCGGCCCCATCGCCGAAGAACTCGAGCCAGGCGCCGACCACGCGCTCCTTGCGCAGGAACCCGGTGAGCGCCAGCACGATGTCGGTGGCGGTGATGCCGGGTTGGTGCCGCCCGGTCAGGCGGACGCCGACGATGTCCGGCAGCCGCATCATCGAGGCGCGGCCGAGCATCACCGTTTCGGCCTCCAGCCCGCCGACGCCGATGGCGATGACGCCCAGTGCGTCGACATGCGGGGTGTGGCTGTCGGTGCCGACGCAGGTGTCGGGGAAGGCGACGCCGTCACGGAGCTGGATCACCGGCGACATCCGTTCCAGATTGATCTGGTGCATGATGCCGTTGCCGGCCGGGATCACGTCGACGTTCCCGAAGGCACGCCGGCTCCAGTCGATGAAATGGAAGCGGTCCTCGTTGCGGCGGTCCTCGATGGCGCGGTTCTTCGCAAAGGCCTGGGGGTCGAAGCCGCCATGCTCGACGGCCAGCGAGTGATCGACGACGAGCTGGGTCGGCACCACCGGGTTGACCTTGGCCGGGTCGCCGCCCCGCCCGGCGATGGCGTCGCGCAGGCCGGCGAGATCGACCAGCGCGGTCTGGCCGAGGATGTCATGGCAGACGACGCGGGCCGGATACCACGGGAAGTCGAGATCGCGCCGGCGCTCGACGAGCTGCCGCAGGGCGTCGTCCAGCAGCGCCGGATCGCAGCGGCGGACCAGCTGTTCGGCCAGCACGCGCGACACATAGGGCAGCCCGGCCCAGGCGCCGGGTCGGATGGCGTCGACGGCGGCCGGCGCGTCGAAATACTCGACCTCCGTGCCCGGCAGCCGCTTGCGGTATGAGCTGTTCATGACGCGTCCGGCTTACTGGCGTTGATCGATGGCGACGAAGACGCGGTCGTCCGGGCCGACATAGTTGGCGCTGGGACGGATGATCTTGTTGTCGATGCGCTGCTCGATGATGTGGGCGGCCCAGCCCGAGGTGCGGGCGATGACGAAGAGCGGCGTGAACATGGCCGTCGGCACGCCCATCATGTGGTAGCTGACGGCGCTGAACCAGTCGAGGTTGGGGAACATCCGCTTGACCTCCCACATCACCGCCTCCAGCCGGGCGGCGATGTCGAACATCCGGGTCGATCCGGCGTCCACCGACAGCTTGTGGGCGATGCCCTTGATCACCTCGTTGCGCGGGTCGGAGACGGTGTAGACCGGATGGCCGAAGCCGATCACCACCTCCTTGTTCTCGACCCGGCGGCGGATGTCGGCCTCCGCCGCGTCCGGGCTGTCGTAGCGCTTCTGGATCTCGAAGGCGACCTCGTTGGCGCCGCCATGCTTGGGGCCGCGCAGGGCGCCGATGGCGCCGGTGACCGCCGAATACAGGTCGGAGCCGGTGCCGGCGATGACCCGGCCGGCGAAGGTCGAGGCGTTGAACTCGTGCTCGGCATAGAGGATCAGCGAGCTGTGCATCGCCCGCTCCCACAGCGCCGAGGCTTTGCGCCCGTGCAGCAGATGCAGGAAATGGGCGCCGATGGAGTCGTCGTCGGTCTCGACCTCGATCCGCCGGCCGTTGGTGGACCAGTGATACCAGTAGAGCAGCATGGACCCGAGCGAGGCCATCAGCCGGTCGGCGATGTCGCGGGCGCCGGGGATGTTGTGGTCGTCCTTTTCCGGCAGCGCGCAGCCCAGCGCCGACACCCCGGTCCGCATGACGTCCATCGGGTGGGCGGAGGCCGGCAGGGATTCCAGCGCTTGGCGGACGTTGGTCGGCAGGCCGCGCAGGGATTTCAGCTTGGCCTTGTAGGCCTTCAGTTCGGCGAAGGTCGGCAGCTTGCCATGGACCAGCAGATGGGCCACCTCCTCGAATTCGCAGCGCTCGGCGATGTCGAGAATGTCGTAGCCCCGGTAATGCAGGTCGTTGCCCGATTTGCCGACGGTGCAGAGCGCGGTGTTGCCGGCGGTGACGCCCGACAGCGCCACCGATTTCTTGGGCTTGAAGGGGAGTGGTGCCGTGGTCTCGGGCGCGGTCATGGTCATCGGGTGTTCCCTGTGCGAGAGCTGTCTGTTGGATGCCCGCATCATCGGAACCTGCCCCTGTTCGGAAAAGGGCTGAAAAGGTGAAGCCTTGCCGGGCCGATCCTGCAAATCGGCGAAATCTGCGAAGATTGCCCCCGCGCCGGCCTGCTTCCCTGCCCCGACCAATGCCTGGCCGGGGATCCTCGATCAGGCCGGGGTGGCGGAAACCGGATACGGCTCGAACCGGCTGAGGCTTTCGTCGACCGCCAGGGTGCGTCCGACCGGCGGGAAGGCACGCTGCGGACAGGCCGGGCGTTCGCAGACCTTGCAACCGGCGCCGATCGGGGTGGCGGCGTCCGGGTCGCCGAGCGCCAGCCCGCGCGAGTAGACCAGCCGTCCGGCGTGCCGGATGTCGCAGCCGAGTCCGATGGCAAAGCTCTTCGACGGTGCGCCGAAGCCGCTGCGACCATGAACCACCTTGCGGGCGATCCACAGATAGGCCCGCCCGTCCGGCATGCGCGCCAGCTGCGTCAGCACACGGCCGGGCGCCGAGAAGGCTTCGTAGACGTTCCACAGCGGACAGCTTCCGCCGACGCGCGAGAAGTGGAAGCTGGTGGCGGACTGGCGCTTCGACATGTTGCCGGCCCGGTCGACCCGGACGAAGAAGAAGGGCACGCCGGGAGCCCCCGGCCGCTGGAGCGTGCTCAGCCGGTGGCACACCGTCTCGAAGCCGGTGCCGAAGCGCTGGCCCAGCAGGTCGATGTCATAGGCCACGGCCTCCGCCGCTTCCAGGAAGGCCTCGTACGGCATGACCACCGCCCCGGCGTAATAGTTGGCCAGCCCGATGCGGGCGAGCGCGCGTGCCTGCGGACCGGAGAACCGTCCCTCCTCGACCAGCCGGTGCAGAAGCTCCGCCTCCCGATGGAAGGCGAGCTGCGTCGCCATCTGGAAGGCGCGGCGTCCAGGGTCCAGCGATCGGGCGACCCGCAATATCCGGTCGGCGGCATCGAAGTGGCGAAGCGCTCCCCCCGGCATGCCCGCGTCGTCGGTCACCAGCGTACGGATGCCGTGGCGATCCGCCAGCAGCCGCTCCAGCCCGCGGTCCACCGCCCCGATCTCCAGCCCGGCCTCAGCGAACAGCCGTTCGGCCGCCTCGTCCAGCGCGGCAATGTGATTGTGATGGCGGTAGAAGAAGTCGCGCACCTCCTCGTAGGGCATCGGCGGCAGGGCGCTCCCCGGCTCGGCCGGGATCACCCCGGCCGCCAGGGCGTCCAGCCGTTCCGCCAGCCCGCGCCCGCGCCGGTGCAGTGCCACCAGCGCCCGGCCGACCGCCGGCATGTTGGTGGCGAGCGCCTTGATCTCCGCAATCGCAATGGCCTCGCCGGTTCCGGCCTCCGACAGGGCTTCCCGCAGGTCGGCGACCATCCGCGCCTCCTCGTCCTCCGAGAAGAGCTGGACGTCGACGCCGAAGGAGGCGTTGATCCGCAGCAGCAGCGGCACGGTCAGCGGCCGCTGGTTGCGTTCGAGCTGGTTCAGGTAGCTCGGCGAGATCTCCAGGATGCGGGCCAGCGCCGTCTGGGTCAGCCCCCGCTCCTCGCGCAGCCGCTGCAGCCGCACCCCCATGAACGCCTTGGCCATGCCCAACACCTTATTTGCAAAATTCGCCGATCTGCTGAAACCGCTTCGCAAAACGTGACAAACTCAGCGGTTATCCAGAAGGATGGTTTGCGTATATTGCAAATTACCTGACCGCCGGGCAAGCCCTGCCGCCTCCCACGGTGCACGCCGCATCAGGCGACGGTGGCGCGCAGGGTCTTCGCCGCGCTGACCATGTTGGTCAGGGCCGGGATCACCTCGGCCCACTGGCGGGTCTTGAGGCCGCAATCCGGGTTGACCCACAGGCGGTCGGCGGGAATGCGCTCCGCCGCCTTCCTCATCAGCGCGACGATGTGCGCTTCGGTCGGAATGTTCGGCGAATGGATGTCGTAGACGCCGGGGCCGATCTCGTTGGGGTAGTTGAAGTCGTCGAAGGCGTCGAGCAGCTCCATGTCCGACCGCGAGGTCTCGATGGTGATGACGTCGGCGTCCATCGCGGCGATCGAGGCGATGATGTCGTTGAACTCCGAATAGCACATGTGGGTGTGGATCTGCGTCGCGTCCTCCACCCCGTTGGCGGTGATGCGGAACGACTCCACCGCCCAATCCAGGTATGCCTGCCATTGGGATTTGCGCAGCGGGAGGCCTTCGCGCAGGGCGGCCTCGTCGATCTGGATCACGCCGACGCCGGCCTTCTCCAGATCCAGCACCTCCTCGCGGATGGCCAGCGCCAGCTGACGGCAGGTTTCGGAGCGCGGCTGGTCGTCGCGCACGAAGGACCAGTTGAGGATGGTCACCGGGCCGGTCAGCATGCCCTTCATCGGCTTGTCCGTCAGCGAGGCGGCGTAGGTGATCCACTCCACCGTCATCGCGTTGGGACGGCCGATGTCGCCGAACAGGATCGGCGGCTTCACGCAGCGCGAACCATAGGACTGCACCCAGCCGCCCTGGCTGAAGACGTAGCCGTCGAGCTGCTCGCCGAAATACTCGACCATGTCGTTGCGCTCGGCCTCGCCATGGACCAGCACGTCGAGCCCCAGCGCTTCCTGCTCGCGGACGCTGCGCGCGATCTCGCCACGCATCGCCTCGGTGTAGGCCGCCGCATCGAGCGTCCCGGCCTTGAACCGGCTGCGTGCCTGCCGGATCTCCTTGGTCTGCGGGAAGGAGCCGATGGTGGTGGTCGGGAATTTCGGCAGGTTCAGGCGGGCGGCCTGGCAGGCGGCGCGGGCGGCGAAGGGGCTCTTGCGCCGTCCGAGCCGGGGGCCGATGGCGGCGACCGCCGCCTTCACCGCCGGGTTGTTGACCCGCGGCGAGGCACGGCGGGCGGCGATGGCGGCGCGGTTGGCGTCCAGCTCGGCCGCGACGGCGGCACGGCCCCCATCCTGTCCGGGGGTCAGCGCGGTCGCCAGGATCCGGATCTCCTCCAGCTTCTGCACTGCGAAGGCCAGCCAGGAGCGAACCTCCTCGTCCAGCTTGCGCTCACCGGCAAGGTCGACCGGCACATGCAGCAGCGAGCAGGAGGGCGCGATCCACAGCCGCTCGCCCAGTTTCCCGGCCACCGGTTCCAGCCAGTCGAGCGTCGCGCCGAGATCGGTCTTCCAGATGTTGCGGCCGTTGACGACGCCGAGCGACACGACGCGGTCGGCCGGCAGGGCCTCGATCAGCGCATCGACCTCGTCGCGGGCATTGATCGCGTCGAGGTGGATGCCCTGCACCGGCAGCGCGCAGGCCAGCGGCAGATTCTCCTGGAGCCGGCCGAAGTAGGTGGCCAGCAACAGCTTGACCGCGCCGGTGTCCAGCGCCCGGTAGGCCTGGACGAAGGCGTCCCGCCACGCCGGCTCCAGCTCGGTCACCAGGATCGGTTCGTCGATCTGGACCCAGTCGGCGCCCTGGTCGGCCAGGGCCTGCAGCAGCCCGGCATAGACCGGCAGCAGGCGGGGCAGCAGCGCCAGCCTGTCGGAACCGTCCTTGGCCTTGCCGAGCGCGAGGTAGGTGACCGGGCCGATGATCACCGGCTTGGCCCTGACGCCCTCAGCCCTGGCCTCGGCGAACTGCTCCAGCAGGCGGGAGGCGTCGAGCGTGAAGCTCGTCCCGGCGTCGAACTCGGGGACGATGTAATGGTAGTTGGTGTCGAACCACTTGGTCATTTCACCGGCGGCGACGCCGCAGCAACCGCCATGCTCCCCGCCATGCTCCCCGGGGGTCTCGGCCGAGCGGCCGCGCGCCACGCGGAAATAATTGTCCAGCGCATCGCCATGGAAGCCCTTCACCCGATCCGGCAGGTTGCCGAGCGTGAAGCTCATGTCGAGAACCTGGTCGTAGAAAGCGAAGTCCCCGACCGGCACGAGATCGAGCGCGCCCTGGTCCTGCCAGTGGCGCTTGCGGAGGTCCGCACCGACGCGGACCAGCTCGTCACGGGAGGATGCCCCCTTCCAATAGGCCTCCAGGGCAAATTTCAGCTCGCGCCGGGCGCCGATGCGGGGGAATCCGAGGGTGTGGGTCGTTGCCATGGGGCTCGCCTTGATAAGGAGGGATCGGCGTCGACCATAGGGAGTTTGTTTCATGAGAAAAAATGGTATGAATTCATCGTTCGATGAAATTCACTCATGCATGAGGCCGTCGGCATGGCGATCCTGGAGCGCATCCATCTGGCGATCATCCGCGAGGTCGACCGTCACGGCTCGCTGACGGCGGCGGCGACCCAGCTGAATCTGACCCAATCGGCGCTGAGCCACAGCATCCGCAAGCTGGAGGATCAGATCGGGGTGGAGGTCTGGCACCGCGAGGGCCGCAGCCTGCGGCCGACCCAGGCCGGGGAATGGCTGCTGGCGGTCGCCAACCGCCTGCTGCCGCAATTGTCCCACGCCGAGGAACGGCTCCAGCAGTTCGCCCAGGGGGAGCGGGGAACCCTGCGCATCGGGATGGAATGCCACCCCTGCTATCAATGGCTGCTGAAGATCGTGGCACCCTATGTCGATGCCTGGCCGAAGGTGGACATGGACATCCGGCAGAAGTTCCAGTTCGGCGGCATCGGCGCGCTGTTCGGCCACGAGATCGACATGCTGGTCACGCCGGACCCGTTGTTCAAGCCCGGGCTGCGCTTCGAACCGGTGTTCGACTACGAGCAGGTTCTGGTGGTCGGCCCAAAGCACCGGCTGCGCGACGCCGCCTTCGTCGAACCGCGGCAGCTCACCGAGGAGATCCTGATCACCTACCCGGTGGCGACCGACCGCCTCGACATCTACACCCGGTTCCTCATGCCGGCCGGGATCAGCCCGCGGCAGCACAAGCCGATCGAGACGACAGACATCATGCTGCTGATGGTGGCGCACGGCCGCGGCGTCGCCGCCCTGCCCCGCTGGCTGGTCGAGGAACAGAGCGCCAGGTTCGACGTGAGCCCGGTGCGGCTGGGGCGGGACGGCGTCGCCAAGCAGATCTTCCTGGGCTTCCGCGAGGCGGACGCCGAGATCGACTATCTGCGCGGATTCATCGATCTGGCGCTGGCCCACCGCAACGGGGCCGCCGCCTGATCGGTCACGGCCGGCCCCTGCCGGGCAATGCCCGCTCCGGCGCTCGGCGCGCTTCGCGCAGATCTCAGCCCTGCGAGGTGTCGCGTTGAACGCTCTGAAAGGTCATGGCCGGGACCGGCCTCCCCCGGTCGTCGACGGCAACCATGACGAACCACCCCTCGGCTGCCAGCCGGCGTTCCCCGGTGGCCAGCACCTCCGCGGTGAGGGAGACGTGGACGGTCATGGAGCTCCGCCCGACCCGTTCGACCCGGCTGACCAGCTCCGCCAGTTGGCCGACCGCCACGGGGCTGTGGAAGGTGACCTTCTCGGACGAGGCCATGACGACGGCATGACGGGCGGCGCGGCTGGCCGCGATGAAGGCGGCCTTCCCCATCAAGTCGAGGGCGGTGCCACCGAACAGCGTGCCGTAATGGTTGGCCTGCTCGGGGAATATCATTTCGAGGAAGCGGGTTTCCTGCCCATCAGGAAAGGAAAGCCGGCGCTTCTCGGCGGCATGGGCGCTGTCCATTTCTTTTTCCACTCGTATTCATAGATTGGCGAGATCCTTTGGTGATTGGAGTATGTGCATGATTAACTCATGGTCTATTGGTGAAAAAGTCGAAATCGGCAAAGGGTACTCTGCAAATTGGTTAATCTTGCAAAAGAACGGCGTCGGCATAGACGGCAATTGCGTTTGCCGCCACAGGCGGTCACCCTGCCGCCCCAGAGGGAAGCGCTTGACGCCCGCACGGCCAAGCCCTACCGTATCTAGCGTTACGGTCCTCGTGTCCGACAAGATACGGGGCTAAGAGGGAAGCCGGTGCCGCCGCGTGAATGCGGTCAGGCCGGCGCTGCCCCCGCAACTGTGAGCGGAGAGCGGTTTCGTCGTTTCAGCGTCACTGGTGCCAACCTGATTTTCAGGGGCCGCACCGGGAAGGCCGGACGAAGCCGCGATGACCCGCGAGCCAGGAGACCTGCCGTAACCAGATGAACGTCCACGGGCGGGGTGACCCGGTGGTGCGCGTGTTCGCCCGTGGCGCTTTCGCCCGGTGCCTGCATGCCGTGCCGTCGTGCCGTCCCGCCGCACAAGAACAAGGGATCACGGATGCCGGCCCACGCCCCAGACTTTGCCCAGGAGCTCGTCCAGCAGCTCGCCAGCGGTTTCGACCGTCACGGGAACCTGCTGACGCTGCCCCGACGGGCACCGGATCGCCTGGACGACCGGCACGGCGTCAACCGCGCGCCGGTGCAGAGCTGGACGCCGCCCAATCCCTCCGTCATCCGCATCGACCGCGGCCGCGACGCCCTGCTGACCGCCTTCGGCAAGGCGACGCTGGACGACCGCTACCTGCTGCCGGGCGAGAGCTACCAGGATCTGTTCGCCCGCGTCGCCGCCGCCTATGCCGACGATGCCGCCCATGCCCAGCGGCTCTACGACGCCATCTCCCGCCTGTGGTTCATGCCGGCGACGCCGATCCTCAGCAACGGCGGCACCACGCGCGGGCTGCCGATCTCCTGCTTCCTCAACGCCGTGCCGGATTCGCTCGACGGCATCGTCGACGTCTGGAACGAGAATGTCCGGCTGGCGTCCAACGGCGGCGGCATCGGCACCTATTGGGGCGGCGTGCGGTCCATCGGCGAAGCGGTCAAGGGCAACGGCAGCACATCGGGCATCATCCCCTTCATCCGTGTGATGGACAGCCTGACGCTGGCGATCAGCCAGGGCTCGCTGCGGCGCGGCTCGGCCGCCGTCTATCTCGACATCCACCATCCGGAGATCGAGGAGTTCCTGGAGATCCGCAAATCCTCGGGCGACTTCAACCGCAAGAGCCTCAACCTGCACCATGCCGTCGTCATCACCGACGCCTTCATGGAGGCGGTGCGCGACGACAAGCCCTTCCCGCTGGTCAGCCCCAAGAGCGGCGCCGTCCTGAAGCATGCCAACGCGCGCCAGGTCTGGCAGAAGATCCTGGAGGCCCGCATGCAGACCGGCGAGCCGTACCTGCTGTTCGGCGACACGGTGAACCGGGCGCTTCCCAAGCACCAGCGCGACCTCGGCCTGCGCGTCTCCACCTCCAACCTGTGCAGCGAGATCACGCTGGCGACCGGCAAGGACCATCTGGACAACGACCGCACGGCGGTGTGCTGCCTCGCCTCGATGAACCTGGAGACCTGGGACGAGTGGAACCGCGAGGAGGGGCTGGTCGAGGACGTTCTGCGCTTCCTCGACAATGTGCTGACCCGCTTCATCGCAGAGGCGCCGGAGGGGATGGAGAACGCCGTCTACTCGGCGATGCGCGAACGCTCGGTGGGCTTGGGGGTGATGGGCTTCCACTCCTTCCTCCAGGCTAGGGGCGTGCCGTTCGAAAGCGCGGTGGCCAAGGCGTGGAACCTGCGCTTCTTCCGCAAGCTGCGCCGCGACGCCGATGCCGCCTCGGTTCTGCTGGCCCACGAGCGCGGCCCCTGCCCCGACGCCGCCGAGCGCAACATGATGGTGCGCTTCAGCCACAAGCTGGCGATCGCGCCGACCGCCTCGATCAGCATCATCTGCGGCGGGGCCAGCGCCTGCATCGAGCCGATCCCGGCCAACATCTACACCCACAAGACGCTGTCGGGCTCGATGCCGGTGCGCAACCCCCATCTGGAACGGCTGCTGGCCGCCAAGGGCGCCGACCGGCCCGAGATCTGGCAGTCGATCATCGAGCATGAGGGCTCGGTCCAGCATCTCGACATCCTCGATGACGACGAGAAGGCGGTCTTCCGCACCGCCTTCGAGATCGACCAGCGCTGGATCGTCGAGTTCGCCGCCGACCGCACCCCCTTCATCTGCCAGAGCCAGTCGATCAACCTCTATCTGCCGGGCGACATCGACAAGTGGGACCTGCACATGCTGCACTGGACCGCCTGGGAGAAGGGGTTGAAGAGCCTCTACTACTGCCGCTCCAAATCGGTGCAGCGCGCCGCCTTCGCCGGCAAGGAGCGCGCGGCGGACAAGGCGGACCTGCAGGTGCCGCGCACCGACTACGAGGAATGCCTCGCCTGCCAGTGAGCCGTCCCGCTTCGGTCCGCCCGCCTTCCCCGTCGCCATCACGGATCCCCGCCCCATGACCTCGCTTCTCCACCTCGATCCCGTCAGCCTGATCGGCACCGGCCGCGTCGGGCTGCTGCAGGGCTCGGCCGCCTACAACGTCGACCGCTACCCCTGGGCCTACGCCTACTGGAAGAAGCAGCAGCAGGTCCATTGGATGGGCGAGGAGGTGCCGCTCGGCGAGGACATCAAGGACTGGACCTCCGAACGCGTCACCGACGGCGAGCGCAACCTGCTGACCCAGATCTTCCGCTTCTTCACCCAGAGCGACGTCGAGGTCAGCGACAACTATCTCAAGCGCTACATGCCGATCTTCCAGCCGCTGGAAGTGCAGATGATGATGGCCGCCTTCACCAACATGGAGACGGTCCACATCGACGCCTACGCCCTGCTGCTGACCACCATCGGCATGCCGCAGACCGAGTTCGCCGCCTTCCGCGATTACTCGGAGATGCGCGACAAGGCCGACTACATGCACAGCTTCGGGGTCGGCACGGTGGCCGACGTGTCGCGCACGCTGGCGATGTTCGGCGCCTTCACCGAGGGCATGGCGCTGTTCGCCAGCTTCGCCATGCTGCTGAACTTCCCGCGCCACAACAAGATGAAGGGGATGGGCCAGATCGTCACCTGGTCGGTGCGCGACGAGAGCCTGCATTGCGAAGGCATCATCCGGCTGTTCCACGAATGGAACCGCGAGACCGGCGCGATGACGCCTTCGGTGCGCGACGACATCCTGGACGTCTGCCGCACCATGGTCGGGCTGGAGGAGCGCTTCATCGAGCTGGCCTTCGGCCTGGGCGCGGTGGAGGGGATGACGCCCGAGGACATCCGCGCCTATGTCCACTACGTCGCCGACTGGCGGCTGACCCAGCTCCGGCTGCCGACGCTCTACGGCTATTTCAAGCCGGTCGACGGCGGCTACGAGCCGGTCAAGCCGCACCCGCTGCCCTGGCTGGTGGAGATCCTGAACGGGGTCGAGCACGCCAACTTCTTCGAGCAGCGCGCCACCGAATATTCCAAGGGCGCCACCAGCGGCCAATGGGACGGGACCGACGGCGTGTGGGCCAGCTTCGACCGGCTGCGGACGGCCACGCGCTGAACCGGGCCGATCCGGGCGGAGGCCACGGCGCCGGTTGCGCAACCGGTGGCGCAACCGGTGGTCAAGCAGGCATCGCCTGCCGGCTCACCCGGCGGTCAGCACGATCTTTCCCTGGATATGCCCCCGGGCCGCGCGCTCATGCGCCTTGGCGGCATCGGCCAGCGGGAATGTGCTGTCGATGGCCACCCGGATCGTCCCGTCGCTCAGCAGCGGGGCGATCTCCCGAAGCTGCGCCCCGCTGGAACGCACCTGCGCCGTCGACACGGTGACGCCCAGCGCCGCAGCCTCCCCGGCACCGGCGAAGCCCAGCGGATAGACCGGGAACAGCGCGCCGCCGCGCTTCAGCGTGCGCAGGAAGCGCGCCGCCGGAGCGCCGCCGACGGCATCGACGACGAGATCGAGGTCGCGCGCAATCTCCTCGGGGGCGGAGCTGGTATAGTCGATGACCTCGTCGGCGCCGAGCTCGCGCAGCAGCGCCCCATGCCGTCCCGAGGCGACCGCGATCACCCGCGCGCCCTTCCACTTCGCCAGTTGGACCGCCAGATGGCCGACGCCGCCCGCGGCGCCGTTGACGAGGACCGTCCTGCCGTCGAGCGGCACCGGCCGGTGCGGGTCCGGCTGGAACGGGTTCGGCTCGCCGTGGCCCAGCTCGACCAGGAATTGCCAGGCGGTCAGCACCGACATCGGCGCCCCCGCCGCCTGCACATGGTCGATGCCGGCCGGCTTCACTGCGAGGTCCGACGCCGGGACGCTGACATACTCCGCATAGGCCTTGCTTCCGCCTGCGAGATCGCCGGGAAAGCGGACCATCGCATAGACCTCGTCACCGACCGCGAAGCCCTCGACGTCGCCGCCGACCGCCTCGACGACGCCCGAAATGTCGGTGCCGAGGATCAGCGGGAACGAGACCTGCGGCCGCCAGTCGGGCGGCAGCGCCCTGTATCCGTCGCGCAGGTACCAGTCGGGGGGATTGATGCCGACCGCGTGGACGCGGACCAGCACCTCGCCCGCCTTCGCTTCCGGCTTGGGAGCATCCTCCCAGACCAGCATCTCGGGGCCGCCGAATGCGTGCTGGCGGATCGCCTTCATGGTGTCGCTCACTCTGACCTCGCAGGGCTGTTGTTGGAACCATCGTTCGCACAGCCATGTAATCCGCTGCCGCAGGGTTGATAATGGGCGCTGATGTTGCTTCACTGATGTCATGAAGGAACAGATGGCATTCGAACGGCTGACCGGCCTGATCGCCTTCGCCCGTGCCGGCTCGCTGGGAAGCTATACCGCCGCCGCGCGGTCGCTCGCGATCTCGCCCTCGGCGGTGAGCCGGAGCGTGCAGCGGCTCGAGCGGCATCTCGGCGTCTCGCTGTTCACGCGGACGACACGCGCGCTGACGCTGACGGCGGAGGGGCGCGACCTGCATGAACGCGCGCTCAGGCTGCTGCGCGATGCCGAGGACATCGAGCAGGCGGCGAGGACGGCACGGTCCGAGCCGTCGGGCACCCTGCGGATCGCGGCGTCGCTGCCCATCGGCGTTCATGTGATCGCACCGGCGCTGCCGGCCTTCCGCAAGCTCCATCCCGCCGTGACCGTCGATCTGCGGCTGAACGACCGGATGATCGACATCGTCGAAGAGGGCATCGATGTCGCCGTCCGCATCGGCGACCTGCCGGACTCAGGCCTGCTGTCGCGCCGGCTGGCTCCCCACCGGCTGTGCGCCTATGCGTCGCCGGCCTATCTCGCCGCGCGGGGCACGCCGGGACATCCGGACGAGCTGGAGGGGCACGACACGGTCAGCCTGCGCTACCAGAGCACTGGCCAGCCGTTCCGCTGGCCGTTCCGGATCGGCGGCCGCGAGATCGAGATCCTGCCGCCGTCCGGCGTCGCCGCCGATGTGAGCGACGCGGTCGTCGCCATGCTCGTGGCCGGCGGCGGCATCGGCGTCGCCGCGAACTTCGTCGTGGCACCCCATGTTGCGCGGGGCGAGCTGGTGCCGATCCTGACGGAGTTCGCCGTCGAACGGCACAATATCACCGCGCTGTGGCCCGAAAGCCGCCGTGCCAATCCTGCCGTCCGCGCCTTCCTCACGCAGTTGCAGGAGGTCTTCCAGGAGCGGATGACGGCAGCATCGCGCTGAGGCGGCCCCTCAATACACCTCTTCGACCCAGTTCTGCTTCGACTTCTTCGGCCGGACATAGCCGTCGTCGCCCTGCCGCGGCGGCAATTCCAGCTCCACCGGCGCGATGTCCTGGTAGGGGATCCGCTGGAGCAGATGATGGATGCAGTTCAGCCGCGCCTTCTTCTTGTTGTCGGCGTCGACGATGTACCACGGCGTCAGCTTCTTGTCGGTGTGCTCCAGCATGACGTCCTTGGCCTTGGAATACTCGACCCAGTGCTTGCGGGATTCGAGATCCATCGGGCTGAGCTTCCAGCGCTTGATCGGATTGCGCATGCGCTCGGTGAAGCGCTTCTCCTGCTCGTCGTCACTGACCGAGAACCAGTATTTGACCAGGATGATGCCGGAGCGCACCAGCATCTCCTCGAACACCGGGCAGGCGCGCAGGAAGTCGTGATACTCCTGGTCGGTGCAGAATCCCATGACCCGCTCGACGCCGGCACGGTTGTACCAGCTCCGGTCGAACAGCACGATCTCGCCCTTGGCGGGAAGCTGCGCCACATAGCGCTGGAAATACCATTGCCCGCGCTCCTTCTCGGTCGGGGTTCCGAGCGCCACGACCCGGCAGACGCGGGGGTTGAGGCTTTCGGTGATGCGCTTGATGACGCCGCCCTTGCCGGCGGCGTCGCGCCCCTCGAACAGCACGCAGACCTTCAGCCCGTTGAGCCGCACCCATTCCTGCAGCTTGATCAGCTCGAACTGCAGCCGGGCCAGCTCGTCGACATATTTGAGCTTGCCACCACCCTTCGGCGGCCTGGTGCCGGCCAGATCGCTCCAATGGGCCTCGATGGCCGCGTTCTCCTTGGCGTCGCGCAACACCTCGCCGCCGGTCGCCGGCACCCCGAGGCCGAGATCCTTCAGCTTCGGCGCCTTCCGCTTCTTCCTCGGCTTGTCCTGCGCTTCGCCGCCGCCGACCGTCTCGCCCTCATCCATCGCGGTGCCCCCCTTGCCTGTCGTTATGTCGTTTCCCCAACCGTCCAACGCTAGGAGAAGCAGGCACCTCAAGCAACCACCTGTGCGGGCACTGCGACGAAATACGCAGGACATCATCGGCCGGGCCGGTGTCGTCATGTGCCCGACAAGCTCCCTGTCGATGCCGCGGCCGTTGCCGCCCACCGCGAGACGGCCCATTTCCGGGACTGTCCCGCCCGCATCGCCGATCTCGCCGAGCGGAGCGCACCGGCGCCCGATCCGGTCCGGGTCGGCCGATCCCGATCAGCCGCCCCCCCAACCCCACCAAAGGAAGAAACCATGGCAATCAAGGAAATCCTGCCCGGCAAGCTTGGCTTCGGCGCCGCGCCGCTCGGCAACATGTTCCGCGCCATCCCCGAGGACGAGGCGCTCGCGACGGTCGAAGCGGCCTGGAACGACGGCATCCGCTATTTCGACAACGCACCCTTCTACGGCGCCGGCCTCGCCGAGCTCCGCATGGGCGAGGCGCTCGCCGGCCGTCCGCGCGGAGAGTATGTCATCAGCACCAAGGTCGGCCGCGTCATCCTCGACGAGGTCGAGGATGCAAGCGCCCGCGACCAGGGCGAGAAGGGCGACGTGTTCCGCCACGGCCGCCCCAACCGGATCGTCAACGATTATTCGGCGGACGCCACCCTGCGCTCGATCGAGGACAGCCTGAAACGGCTGAAGACCGACCGCATCGACATCGCCTTCGTGCATGACGTCGCCCAGGATTTCTATGGCGACGAGTGGCTGGCGATGTTCGAAAGCGCGCGCAACGGCGCCTTCAAGGCGCTCGACCGGCTGCGCGACGAGGGCGTCATCAAGGCCTGGGGCCTGGGCGTCAACCGGGTCGAGCCGATCGAGCTGCTGCTCGAGCTGGAGGGGCCGCGCCCCGACGGCTTCCTGCTGGCCGGGCGCTACACCCTGCTCGACCACGGCCGGGCGCTGCAGCGCGTCATGCCGAAGGTGGTCGAGCGCGGCCTCGGCATCGTCGTGGGCGGCCCCTACAGCTCGGGCGCGCTGGTCGGCGGGCCGAACTTCGAATATGCGCCCGCCAGCCCGGCGATTCTCGACAAGGTGGCCCGCATCAAGGCGATCGCCGACCGCCACGGCATCAGCATGAAGGCCGCCGGGCTCCAGTTCGCGCTTGCCAATCCTGCGGTCGCCGCGGTCATCCCCGGTGCCAGCCGGCCGGACCGCATCGCCGAGGATCGCGCCGCGCTGGAGGAGACGGTGCCCGCCGCCTTCTGGCAGGAGCTGCGCGCGGCCGGGCTCGTCCATCCCGAGGCGCCGCTGCCGGGGCAGTGACGGGGGGCCGGTCGGACTTGGGGACGGAATGGGGCGGGAAACCGCCCTTTTCCTTCATGCGCGGTGTTCCGAACGCGCCGCCGGACCCTTCAGAACAGCGATTCGGCTCAGAACAGCGATTCGGCGGCGGGCGGCCTGGGACTGCGCCGTCTGCCGCGCGTCGGCTTGGGCGGGGGCGGCAGCAACCCTTCCCTGCGGGCGCACAAATCGTGCCAGACGCGCCCCGGCCTCTCCGGAGTCCAGTACATGGGCTCGCCGAGCAGAACCTCTTCGCCGCAGCAGGCGCAGGGAGGATATGGGCTGGATGTGCGTGCGGACCTGTCCATCACATCTTTATGACAGGGCGGATGCGAGCCGTAAGTGATACGGATCAAATCCGAAGGAGAGAAGGCGAAAAATGTTCGGATGGGAAAATGGCCGGCCCCCGCCGTCCTGTCATGCCCGTCCCCTACATCCCCGCCCCGCTCGCCAGCGTCACGCAGGCGCGGTCGCGCCCGGCCAGACTGCCGCACCCGTCGGCGCGCTGCGAAACGAAGCGCATCACCACGCGCTCGCCCTTGCCGACCGACTCAGGCGGCAGCAGCGCCTCGGCGACCTGGGTGGTGAATTGCGGGTTGACTCGGTGGGTAGCCGGCGCCGGTTCGATGCTGGCGACCTGGACCGGCTTGGCGACGGGGGCCGCCGGTTCCGGCAGCGAGGCCACGGCCACCGGGGCCAGGACGGGAATCCGGGGAGGAACCGCGGCGAGGACCGGGGGCGCTTCCACCGGGCGCGGCTCCATCCGCCGCGGCTCGACCGCGCGGGACGGCGGCGCTTCGGCCGAGGCGACGACCACGGGTGCGGGCACGGGCGCCGGCTCGGCACGCTGCGGCGCCGGCTGGCCGCCACGCGGCTTGGGTGCATCGTCCGGCACCACGGCGACCTCGATGGCGCCGAAGCCGGCCGCCTGCGACGCCTCCCGCGGCGAGGATCCGCGCAGAACCGGGGTCAGGGCCGCCAGATAGAGCTTCGTCTCGCGCGGCAGCCGCTGGCGCCCGGCCAGATGCTGGGCATAGCAGGCCGGGCCGCAATTGTAGGCGGCCAGGAAGCCGGGAGCGCCGAACAGGTCGTACATCTCGCGCAGATAGGCGGTGCCGGCCATGACGTTGTCGCGCGGGTCGGCCGGGTTGGACCCCAGCCCATACTGCGTCCGCATCAGTTCGTAGGTGCCGGGCATCACCTGCATCAGGCCGATCGCCCCGGCCGAGCTGGTCAGCACCTTGCCGCTGCTGGTGGTGGCGCGGCCATTGCTCTCGCGCATCATCACCGCACGGATCCATTTCTCCGGCATGTCGTAGCGCTGGGATGCCTCGCGGATCAGCGGCACCCAGCGCGACAGCGGATCGTTCGGGTCGGGCACATAGGCCGTTTCGGCCGAGGGCGCGGTCGTGACCTGCGGCGGTTCGGCGGTGCAGCCGGCCAGACCGAGCGCCAGACACAGCACCGTTCCGGCGACATGGATCGTCGCGAGGCTTCGTTTGACCACGAGGGGATTTCCGTGCTGTTGGCGCAGGCGGGACAATTGATGCATCGCTTTTTCAATGTATAGGCCACGGCTGTCAAGCGACAACACGACCGTTTCTTGATGCCTGTCCCGAAGATGACGTCCCGATGCCCGGACGATCCCTTGTCGTGAAGTCGACAATTAGGATTTTCGGCAAATACCTCTATGCCATTGTTCGGTGACCGACCGGATGAGGCTCCGTGTCACAAAGCGCGACAAAGGGAACCTTGACGGAACATTCACCCCACCCCTAATTGAGGGGCGCGGCCACGCCCGCAACCGCGCGGGATCGGCCGGACTGGATCGAGTGCCATGACCGTCCCCCAACGGCTCCTTCCCCCGGCTATGCCGCCGTCGCAGCCGCAGCCCCCCTCCCCTGCGGACGGGACGCCGCCGGCTGCGCCGGCTGAACCGGTATCCGCTGCGCCGGCCGGCCGGTGGCGGTTCCGCTGGCTCGTCTGGCTGCTGCTGGCAGCGCTGGTTGCCGGGGGGGCCCTGCTGTGGCAGTCCGGCCGCCCGGCCGCACCGCCGGCCGCACCGCCCGTCTCCGCCGCCGACCGTCCGGTCGAGCTGGCGGCGGCGGAGGTGACGGCGGTCGTCCTGCGCACCCTGACGGAGACGGTGCGGCTCAGCGGCTCCGTCACGCCGATGGAACAGTCGGCGGTGAAGGCGGAGGTCGCGGCGCGGCTGGCCGAGGTGCCGGTGCGCGAGGGGCAGGCGGTGCGCCGCGGCGACCTGCTGGCCCGCTTCGAGACGGTGGAGCTCGCCGCCCGCCTTGCCGAGAAGCAGGCCAACCTGGAAGGCGCCCGCGCCCAGCTGGTGCTGGCCGAGAAGACGCTCGCCAAGAATCGCACCCTGAACCGCAGCAACATCGTTTCCGACACCAGCCTCGACCAGGCCGAAAGCAGCTTCGGCTTCCAGCGGGCGCAGGCCGACGCGCTGGCCGCCCAGGTGGATCTGGCGCGCAAGGCGCTGCGCGACGCGGTGGTGCTCAGCCCGATCGACGGCATGGTCGCCACCCGCGCCGTCAATCCAGGCGAGACGCTGGCGGTCAATGCCGCCATGTTCACCATCGTCGACCTGTCGCAGGTGGAGGTCGAGGCGACCGTCCCGGCCGGACAGGTGGCGCGGCTCGCCGTCGGCCAGACCGCCAGCCTGCGGGTCGAGGGCTTCGGCGAGCGGGTCTTCGCCGGCCGCGCCGCCCGCATCAACCCGATGGCGCGGGCCGGCTCGCGCGCCATCACCGTCTATGTGACGGTCGACAACCGGGACGGGGCGCTTCGCGGCGGCATGTTCGCCGCCGGCGAGGTGCTGGTGGCCGAGGCCAGGGACGCCGTCGCCGTGCCGCCGGCCGCCATCCGCCACGACGACCGGGGCGACTTCGTGCTGGCGGTGGCCGACGGCCGTACCCTGCGCCGCCCCGTGACCCGGCTGGACTCCTGGGCGCGCGGCGACCTGGTGCAGGTGGAGGGTCTGGCGCCCGGCGAGCGCGTCGTCACCGGCAACCTGCCCGGCCTGACCGCCGGCCGCGCCGTCACCGTCAGCGGCTCCTGACCCCTCCAGCCTGCCCCCTCCGCCCCCGACCGGGACAAAAGCCCCCCATGCCGATCACCCGCATCAGCGTCGACAACCCGGTCTTCGCCACCATGATGATGGTGGCGCTGATGGTGCTCGGCCTGTTCTCCTACAACCGGCTGGGCGTCGACCTGTTTCCCGACGTCGATTTCCCGGTCGTGGTGGTCAGCACCGCCTATCCCGGCGCCAGCCCGGAGACGGTGGAAACCGACATCACCCGCCCGGTCGAGGATGCGGTCAACACCATCGCCGGCATCAAGACGCTGACCTCGCGCTCCTACGAGGGGCAGTCGGTGGTGATCGCCGAGTTCGAGCTGAAGACCTCGTCCGTCCAGGCGCTGCAGGACGTGCGCGAGAAGGTGTCGGCGATCCGTGCCGGCTTCCGCGACGAGGTGAAGGATCCGCAGATCACCCGCTTCAACCCCGACGACCAGCCGATCCTGTCGATCGCGGTGACGTCGGAGCTGCGCAGCTTGCGCGATCTCACCACGCTGACCGACCAGATCGTCCTGAAGCGGCTGCAGAATGTCCGCGGCGTCGGCAAGGCCACCATCGCCGGCGGGGTGAAGCGGCAGGTGCTGGTCCGGCTGCTGCCGGAAAAGCTGGAGGCGCTGGGCGTCGGCGTCGACGAGGTCATCGCCACCATCGCCAACGAGAACCAGGACGTCCCCGCCGGCACCGTCAGCGGCCAGGGCCGCGAGCGGGTCGTGCAGGTGGAGGGGCGCGTGCGCAACCCGCGCGACCTGCTGGACCTGATCGTCGCCCGGCGCGGCGGCAGCCCGGTGCGGCTGGGACAGGTCGCCGAGGTGATCGACGGGCAGGAGGAGCAGGAGTCCGCCGCCCTGCTGAACGGCAGCCCGGCGCTGGCGGTCGACGTGGTCAAGGTCCAGGGCGCCAACACGGTGGAGGTCGCGCGCGGGCTGCACGGCGCCATCCAGGATCTGCGGACCAACGGCTCGCTGCCGCCCGACGTGACGCTGGCGGTGGTGCGCGACAGCTCGCGCGGCATCACCAACTCGCTGAGCAACGTGCAGAAGACGCTGGTCGAGGGCGGCGTCCTGACCATCCTGATCGTGATGCTGTTCCTGGGATCCTGGCGCAGCACGGTCATCACCGCGCTGACCCTGCCGGTCGCCGTGCTCGGCACCTTCGGCATGCTGGCGATGATGGGCTTCACCTTGAACATGATGACGCTGATGGCGCTGTCGCTCGCCATCGGCATCCTGATCGACGACGCAATCGTCGTGCGCGAGAACATCATGCGCCATCTCGCCCGCGGCCAGGGCCACCGGCAGGCGGCGCTCGACGGCACGGCGGAGATCGGGCTGGCGGTGCTGGCGACCACCCTGACCATCGTCGCGGTGTTCCTGCCGGTCGCCTTCATGGGCGGCATCATCGGCCGCTTCTTCCTGCAATTCGGCATCACCGTCTCGGCGGCGGTGCTGATCTCGCTGTTCGTGTCCTTCACCCTCGACCCGATGCTGTCCAGCATCTGGTACGACCCGGCGGCACATGGCAGGCACGGCAGCTCGGTGTTCGGCCGCTTCGCCGCGGCCTTCGGGCGCGGCTTCGACGCCCTGTCGCACGGCTACGGCCGGCTGCTGCGCTGGGGCCTGCGGCGGCGCTGGCTGGTGATGCTGGCGGCGCTGGCGATCTTCCTCGGCAGCTTCCTGCTGGTGCCGCGCATCGGCGTGGAGTTCGTGCCCGCCGCCGACCTCGGCGAGCAGATCGTCGAGGTGGAGACGCCGGTCGGCTCCTCGCTCGCCGCCACCGCCGCCAAGGTCCGGCAGGTGGAGGTCGCGATCCGCGAATTCCCGGAGATCGCCTACACCTACGCCACCGTCAACACCGGCGTCTCGGTCGGCCACAACCGCGGCAGCGTCTATCTGCGCTACACCCCGATCGACCAACGCAAACGCTCACCCAATGACCTCGCGCCGCTGCTGCGCCAGCGCCTCGCCGCCATCCCCGGCGTCACCGTCGGCATCGCCATTCCCGGCGTCGGCGGCGTGCAGAAGCAGATCCAGGTGTCGGTCCAGGGCCGCGACATCGCCGAACTGGACCGGCTGTCGCAGAAGGTCACCGGGGCGATGCGCGCCATCCCCGGCTTCGTCGATATCGACAGCTCGCTGAAGGCGGCCAAGCCGACCTTGGCGGTGCGGCTGGAACGCGACCTCGCCAGCGATCTCGGCATCGGCACCGCCAAGGTGGCCGACACGCTGCGCCCGCTGTTCGCCGGCGACACGGTGTCGAGCTGGAAGGCGCCGGACGGCGAGAGCTACGACGTGCTGGTCCGCCTGCCGGAAGGCGACCGGGCCGGGCGGGCCGACCTCGACCGCATCCATTTCTCGGGCGGGGTCGATGCCGACGGCACGCCGCGGATGATCCCGCTGTCGCAGGTGGCGGAGGTGACGACGACGCTCGGCGCCTCGCAGATCAACCGCCGCGACCTCCAGCGCGAGGTCAATGTCCAGGCCAACGTCCAGGGCCGCGCCGCCGGCGACGGCGGCCGCGACCTCCAGGCGGCATTGGCGAAGATCGAGCTGCCGCCCGGCTACCGCATCGTCTTCGGCGGCTCGACCAAGGACATCGCCGAGACCAGCGGCTACGCCATGCAGGCCTTGGCGCTGGCGGTGATCCTGATCTACCTGATCCTCGCCTCCCAGTTCGGCAGCTTCCTGCAGCCGCTCGCCATCATGGCGTCGCTGCCGCTGTCGCTGGTCGGCGTCTTCCTCGGGCTGCTGGTGGCGGGATCGACGCTGAACATCTTCAGCGCCATCGGCTTCATCATGCTGATGGGGCTGGTGACCAAGAACGCCATCCTGCTGGTCGATTTCGCCAACCAGGCGCAGCGCCGCGGCGCCGGTCTGAACGACGCGCTGGTCGAGGCCGGCATCATCCGCCTGCGCCCGATCGTGATGACCACCGCGGCGATGATCTGCGGCATGGTGCCGCTGGCGCTCGGCATCGGCGAGGGCGCGCAGCAGCGCGCGCCCATGGCGCATGCGGTGATCGGCGGGCTGCTGTCCTCCACCATCCTGACACTGCTGGTGGTGCCGGTGACGCTGACCTATCTCGACGGCCTGTCGCGGTGGCTGAAGCGCCGGTTCGCCCACGACGACCCCGACGCGGCGCAGCGTCACCCGGCGGAGTGAGCGGGCCTCACACCAGCGCAGGCGACCGGGCGGAGCTTTCCTTCCCGACCGCCGGCAGGTTGTCGGCCACCCAGTGCCCCGCCGCCTCGCGGCCGGCATCGCGCAGCCAGTTCAGGAAGGACCAGTCGGTCATCAGCTTGGAATAGAGGCCCAGATCCTGCAGATGCTCATCCGCATCGATCAGGTGCAGGCGCGGGCCGCCGTTGCCGCCGCCGCGGGCGGACAGGCTGCGCATCTCCTGCAGCAGGGCGGCGTTGAAGGTGATCTGGTTCAGCCGGGCGGCGATGCCGGCCGGATCCTCCGGCGTGACCGGGCAGGTCAGCGGGTTGATCGCCACAACCAGCAGGTCGGCGCCGGGACAGGCCTCCGCCAGCGGCGACAGCGGCGGGTTGGCGAGATAGCCGCCGTCCCAATAGTCCTGCCCGTCGATCCGCACCGCACGGAACAGATGCGGCAGGCAGGCGGAGGCCAGCAGCTGGTCGACCCCGACCTCCTCCTCGTCGAACAGCCGCAGCGCCCCGGTCTGCACATTGGTGGCGCTGACGAACAGCCGCAGCCCGGCCTGCCGGATCAGCTCCGGCTCGACCAGTTCGGCCAGCAGGCCGCGCAGCGGATGGAAGCCGGCGGATTGCGTCTGATAGGGGGTGATCCAGCGCCGCGCCCAGTCCACCAGATGCGATCCCGGCGCATGGTCGACGTTCCAGCGCCCGAGGAGCCGGTCGGCCAGGCTCGGCCGGATCGGCCCGAGCCGGCCGGCGGCGCTCACCCGCTCCCAGAAATTCGCCAGCTCTGCCCGCGCGCCCTCGCGTGCTCCCTCGCATGATCCCCCCGGGCCGCCCCCTATCCGGCCTCTTGCCCAGCCCTGCGCCAGCATCACCGCGTTCATCGCCCCGGCGCTGGCGCCGCTGACCCCGACCAGCCGGATATCCTCCTCCAGCAGCCGGTCGAGCACGCCCCAGGTGAAGGCGCCATGCGCTCCGCCGCCCTGCAACGCCAGCGCCAGCGTCGGGCGCGGCGGCGGCAGGGCCAGCAGCGGTTCGGGCGCCGGCAGCTCCAGCATCTCCAGCGGCTCCTCGCGCCGAATGAGCTCGCGCCTGCGGCACACCCGGTTCCATAGCCTGCGGATCATGGTCATGGTCGGCACGTCCTTGAACATGTTTGCTGCATCGCAACATGAGCGGGGCCTGAGACTCCCGCAAGGGGGCTATGCCCATCGGCCGGCCCACCCACCGGGCAGGAAAAGGCTCGCGCCGTTGGAAAGCCGCGCCCATATGCACTACACAGGCGCAGGTCCAAAAGCCGAGCCGTCCGCCTTGCCGCAGATCATCCCCATCGACGACCCCGACGACCCGCGAATCGAGCCGTACCGCGACGTGCGTGAACGCGACCTCGTCGGCCGCGACGGGCTGTTCATCGCCGAGGGGGCGGTGGTGGTGCGCAGCCTCGTCGTCTCCACCCGCTACCGCGCCCGCTCGCTGCTGCTGGCCGGCAAGCGCGTCGAGGCACTGGGGCCGATGCTGGCGCAGTTGCCGCCCGACACCCCGGTCTATACCGCATCCCAGCCGGTGCTCGACCGCATCGCCGGCTTCCCGCTGCACCGCGGCATCCTGGCGCTGGGCGAGAAGACCGCGATCCCGACCGCCGCCGGCCTGCTGGAGTCCTGTGGACCCGTGGCGCGCGTGGCGCTGCTGTTCGGCATCGGCAATCACGACAACATGGGCGGCATCTTCCGCAACGCCGCCGCCTTCGGCGCCGATGCGGTGATCCTCGATGCCGGCTGCTGCGACCCGCTCTACCGCAAGGCGATCAGGGTGTCGGTCGGGGCGACGCTGCTGGTGCCGACCGCCCGGCTGGCGGAGGGCGAGGATCCGCTCGCCCTGCTCGACCGCTTCGGCTTCGAGGCGGTGGCGCTCAGCCCCGCCGGCTCCGAGACGCTGGCCGCCCTGACCCCGCCGCGCCGCGCCGCCCTGCTGTTCGGGTCGGAGGGGCCGGGCCTGCCGCCGGCCTTGCTGGCCCGCGCCCGCAGCGTGCGCATCCCGATGGCCGGCGGTTTCGATTCCCTCAACGTGGCGACCACCAGCGGCATCGTGCTGCACCACATCGCCTCCGGCCAAGCCGCACTGGACCCCGCATGACCGACGAGACGTCCTCCCTGCCCCCCGACCTGGAGCCGGGCCAGCCGATGGACCCGCATCTGGTCCACGACCTCGCCGTCGCCCATCCGGAGGTGACAACGCTGGGGGCCGCCGGCATCCTGCGGATGAGCGACGCCGAGGCGCGCGGGCTGGTGCCGCTCGGCCTGCCGCTGCCCAAGGGCAAGCGCGACCTGCTGGTCCCGGCGGAACGGCGGCAGGCCATCCTGCTGGAACTCTCCGGCCGCGTCGACCGTGCCAACCGCCGCGACGCCCTGCTGGCCCAGGGGCGCCGCGCGCTGGCCGGCGGCCACACCGCGCTGCTGTCCTGCGAGGACCGGACCCGCGTGCGCGCCGTGCGCGTCGACGATCTGCCCTGGCCCGGCCTGTCGCCTGCGGTGCGGCTCCAGATCACGCGGACCTTCGACGCGTTGGAGCTGTCCGACCTGACCGACACCGAGCTTGCCGCCCGGCTCGACCATGACCCGGCGCTGCGCACGGCGCTGGACGATGCGCTGTCCCGCGTCGCCGCCCGCCTGCGCGATCTGGCCGGGCGGGCCGGCGACGGTCCGGACTGGGGCTTCGCCAGCCTCGCCGAACGGCTGGGCAAGGCCGCCCGCAACCGCAGCGACGCCGACGAACTGCTGGAGCGCTGGGACCGCGAGTACGACCAGTGGCGGCGCGAGCGGGCGGAGGCGCGCGGCCGCGCCTATGTCGACCGCCATTTCGACTTCTCCCGCTTCGAGCGGCTGTTCCCGGTGGCGCGCGGCATGAACCGCCGGCTGGTGCTGGTGATCGGCCCGACCAATTCCGGCAAGACCCACCGCGCCATCACCGCACTGCGCGAGGCGCGCGACGGCGTCTATCTGGCACCGCTGCGCCTGCTGGCGCTGGAGGTGATGGAGCGGCTGAACGCCGAGGGCACCCCCGCCACCCTCGTCACCGGCGAGGAGGAGATCCGCACCCCCGGGGCCCGTCACACCGCCTCCACCATCGAGATCATGGATCCCGACCGGCCGGTCGAGGTGGCGGTGATCGACGAGATCCAGATGCTGGCCGACCCGGCGCGCGGCTGGGCCTGGACCGCCGCCCTGATGGGCGTCCCGGCCGAGACCGTCTATATCCTGGGCGCGCCCGAAGTCCGCCCGCTGGTCGAGCGCGCGGCAGCCCATCTCGGCGAGCCGCTGGAGGTGGTGGAGCTGGAGCGCAAGACCCCGCTGTCGATGCTCGACCGCCGGCTCGACTGGCCGGAGGTGGAGCGCGGCGACGCGCTGATCGCCTTTTCCCGCCGCGAGGTCCACAGCGTCCGCGACACCCTCCTGGCGCAGGGGCTGTCGGTCGCCGCCATCTACGGCGCGCTGGCCCCGGCGGTGCGGCGGCGCGAGGCGGCGCGTTTCCTGTCGGGCGAGGCCGACGTGGTGGTGGCGACCGACGCCATCGGCATGGGGCTGAACCTGCCCTGCCGCCGCGTGCTGTTCACCGCGCTGGAGAAGTTCGACGGCAGCGCCGTCCGTCCGCTGACCGCGACCGAGGTGAAGCAGATCGCCGGCCGCGCCGGCCGCTTTGGCCAGTTCGAGGAGGGGCATTTCGGCGTCATCGCCCGCGGCACCCCGGCCGGGCTGAAACGCCTGCTGGAGGCGTCCGACCGCCGGCTGCACGCCGACGCGCCGCTGCCCGTCCGCCCGACCCGCGCCATGCTGGCCCGGCTCGCCGCCCACATCGACAGCGCCGAGGCCCGGTTGCTGGTGGAATGCTTCGCCAGTGCTGCGACCGCCGGCTCCCCCTTCCGGCTGGCCGACCTGTCGGCGCTGCGCCGCGCCGCACCGATGCTGGACGCCCGCCGACTCGATCTCGCCGCCAAGCTGGAGCTGCTGCTCGCCCCCGCCGACCTGGAGGAGCCGGAGGACGCGAAGATTTTCGCCGCCATCCTCGACGCGGTGGAGGCGGGGGAGGCGCTGCCGCTCGGCCGGCTGGTCCCGGCGCGGCTCGACGGGCTGGCCGCCGAGGTGCTGGAAGCGGCATCGCGCGCCTGCGATCTCTATTTCTGGGCGTCGCGCAAGTTCCCCGCCGCCCTGCCCGACCGCGACCGGGTGCGCGCGGTGCGCGACGGCATCGGCCAACGCCTGTCGGAAGCCCTCGCCTCCCGCGCCCGCCGCCGCGAACCGCCGCCCGCCGCCGGCTTCCGCGGTGCGCCGCGCAAACGCTTCGGCCCGCGCCGGCGCTGATCCACCAATCGTTTGCTGCACTGCGAACGAACCGTCTCCTCCGCTGTTCTGAACGGACCCTCTTCCGGCAAGCCCACCCATCGATAGCCTACCCCTATCGCAACCTTTGAATTTGCCGATTGGACGCTATCGAAAGGGCCTGCCATTCTCGTATCACCAGCCAAGCCCATGGCCGGGATCGGGACCGTTCAGGAGCAACCGGCGTGAAGACCGCATTCCCCACCATCGCCGCCACCTCCATCCCCGACAGCGTCCGTCCAGCCGCTCCGCTGCGGGGGCGGCGCTTCTGGACCATGCTCGGCCCCGGCTTCGTCGTCGCGGTCGGCTACATGGACCCCGGCAACTGGGCGACCGACATCGCGGCGGGCTCCAGCTTCGGTTTCGCGCTGCTGTCGGCGGTGCTGATCGCCAGTCTGGCCGGCATCTTCCTGCAAGGGCTGATCGTACGGCTGACGCTGGCGACCGGCACCGATCTGGCCCGGCTGATCCGCAACCGCTTCCCTCGACCGGTGGCGATGACGGTGTGGGCGGTGTCGGAATTGGCGATGGTCGCCACCGATCTGGCCGAGCTGCTGGGCAGCGCCATCGCGCTGAAGCTGCTGTTCGGCATCCCGATCATGGCGGGCGTGGTGATCTCCGCCGTGCTGACCTTCGGCATCCTGGCCCTGCCGGGCGCCCGCGGCCGCGCCCCGGAGTTGGTGGTCGGCGCGCTGATGAGCGTTGTCGTGGTCTGCTTCGCCTGGGAGCTGGCGGTCGCCCGGCCCGACCCGGCCGCCCTGCTGGCCGGTCTGGTGCCAAGCATCGAGATGGCCCGCAATCCGGAAATGCTGTACCTGTCGCTGGGCATCATCGGCGCCACCGTCATGCCGCACAACCTGTTCCTGCATTCCGGTCTGGTGCGGGAGCGGCTGGCCGGGATCAGGACGGAGGCGGAGCGCCGGCAGGCCGCCCGCTGGCTGACCATCGACCTGTCGAGCGCGCTGGCGCTGGCCGGTCTGGTCAACGGCGCGATCCTGGCGGTCGCCGCGGTTGCCTTCCAGGGGGTCGCAGCGGGTGCCGCCCCCGGCATCGAGGATGCCCATGCCCTGCTGGCGGGCAGCATCGGCGGGGTGGCCGCCCTGCTCTTCGCCATCGCCCTGCTGGCCGCCGGCCAGAGCTCCACCACCACCGGCACCATGGCCGGCCAGATGGTGACGGAGGGCTTCCTGAACCTGCGGCTGCGCCCGATCACCCGGGCGCTGATCACCCGCAGCGCCTCGCTGGTGCCGGCACTGGCGGTGCTGGGCGCCTCCGGTGACGGCGCGGTCGACGGGCTGCTGGTGCTGAGTCAGGTGGTGCTGGCACTGACCCTGCCCTTCATCCTGATCCCGATGCTGCTGTTGCTGCGCAATCGCAAGGTCATGGGCGGGCTGGCGATGGCGCCGCTGACCCTGCGGCTGGCCGGCCTGACCGTCCTGGCGCTGACCTGCCTGTCGGGCTGGCTGGCCGGGGCCAGCGCGATGGTCTGACCCGAGGTGGGTGGATGGGGGGACGGGCGGAAGGGTGGGCGGGAAAGGCCGCTCGACCCGGGCCGGGGAATGGTCCATCTTGCCGCCCTTTCCCGCCCCCTGCCCCCTTATTCCCGGTGCCCCAATGGATCCCGCCCTCCAACAGCGTCTGGCCGACCTCGAAAGCCGCCTCGCCCACCATGAGCGCATGGCGGAGGAGATGTCGGAGGTTCTCTTCGCCCAGGGCCGGATCATCGACCGGCTGACCGCCCAGATCCGCCGGATGGGCGACCGGCTGGAGGCGACGGAATACGCCATCGCCTCCCCCCAGGATGACCGCCCGCCGCCCCATTATTGACGGGGACGGCCCGCCGCCTCAGGCGAACCCGTCATAGACCAGCTCGGTCATCATCCCCGTCGCCATGTGCAGCAGGTTGTGGCAGTGCAGCGGCCAGCGGCCGGGATTGTCGGCGTCGAAGGCGACGGTCACGCTCGCCATCATCGGCACCAGCACGGTGTCGCGCACGGCGCCCGCCACCGGCCGGCCGTCGATCGCCACCACCTGGAAATGATGGCCGTGCAGGTGCATCGGGTGCGCCATCATCGAGGCGTTCTCGAAGGTCAGCTCCACCCGCTGGCCGGACCTCACCAGCACCGACCGGTGCATGCCGAAGGTCCGGTCGTCCAGGCTCCAGACATAGGGCGCCATCCCTCCGGTCAGCCTCACCCGCTGGACCAGATCGGCCTTGCGGGTTGACGGCGGCGCGACCGCGGCCAGCTGCCCTTCCAGCGACAGGTCGAGCGCGCCGGTCGCGGCCTCCCCCCGCTCCGCCACCCGCTCCACCGCGGCGCCGGGGGTGGCGAGGATAAGGCCGGTGCGCTCCACCGCCCCCTCGCGCAATGCCAGGATGGGGAATGCGCCGCCGCCGGCCGGCAGGGTCAGGCGGATGTCGAGCCGCTGCCCCATGCTGATGCCGAAGCGGCTGCCCGCCACCGGCTGCACCGGGTTGCCGTCCACCGCCACGACCTGCCCCTCCAGCCGCCCGAGGTCGAGGTGGAAGGCGGTGGAGGTGGCGCCGTTGATCACCCGCAACCGCACCCGCCCGCCGCGTTCGACCCGCACCACCTCCGGATCGCCGAGGGTCCGGTCGTTGGCGAGATAGGCGTCGTACTCGACGTCGTTCAGGTCCATCGCCATGCCGCCAGCCATGCCGTCCGCCTTGCCCGGCATCGCGCCATGGTTCATCGCGCCGTGGCCCATCTGTCCATGCTCCATCTTGCCATGGTCCATGCCGCCATGGCCGCCATGCGCCATGCCGCCGGCCGATCCGGTCAGCGACGCCAGCAGGTCGGCCGGGTCGCGGAAGCTGAAGTCGTGCAGCAGGATCGTCACCTCCTGCTCGTCGGCGCGGCGGTCCTCCTCCGTCCGCACCACCAGCGGGGCGGCCATCAGCAACTGTTCCTGCAAGCCGTGGTGCGAGTGCATCCAGTGGGTGCCGGGGCGCGGCGCGAAGTCGTAGCCGGCCGACGCACCGTCGCGGATCGCCGGCCGGTTCATGTCGGCGACGCCGTCCTGGGCATAGGGCGGGGTCTGGCCGTGCCAGTGGATGACGGTGTCCTCCCCGGCCCGGTTGGCGAGATCGACCAGGAAGCGCTCCCCCGGATCGAGGAACAGGCCCGGTGCACCGTCGGGCCGGCGGATGCCGAACACGCTTGCCGGCTTGCCGTTCACCTCAAGCGTGCGGCGGTCGACGGTCAGCCGGACCGGCTCGCCCGCAACTGGAGCGGCGGCCAGGACGGATCGGGGAAGGGCGGAAAGCAGGGCGGCACAGCCGCCGGCAACCGCCGTCGACAGCAGACGGCGGCGCGAAAGCGAGAGAGTCATGATGGACCCCGGAAAATCGACTGGTTTGGACAGGTTCGGACGCCGCCCGGCCCCGTCACGAGGCCGGCGGCTGATGCCTCACCCCAGTCGCGGCGGCGGCGGGTCCGGTCGCAGGCCCAGCCCCTCGCCCAGCAGCACCACCGCCCAGGGCAGCGACGCCCCCGCCGGCCGCACCGGCACCGCCGCCCCGCCTGCCGGCAACCCGGCATGCATGGCGGCGCAGGCCATCCCGGTGCAGCAGGACGGCAACGCCTTGTGATGCTTGTCCTGAGCATGCCGGCCATGCGAAGGAGCGGACAGGCCGTGCAGCGCATCGGCGGGCGGCGCATCGGTTGGCGCCGAAACCGCGGCGCCCGGCTCCCCATGCGGACAGGCGGCGGACGCGGTGCCGGACCACAGCACAAAGCCGAGACACAGGCCCAGAATCAGGCACAGAATCAGGCCCGGCGGCAGGGCCGGGGCCCCGATGCCGATCCTCAGTCCCCGCATCCGGTCGGCAAAGCGCAACGGCACCTGCAAGGCTCCTGCCGGTTCACCAGTCTTTCCAAATAGGCCCTTCGTCCAGTCCGGTCAACCGGCTCCAACCGTCGCACAGGGCAGCTACCCATTCGGTCCTAGGCGTTTCCCCGAACATGGAACTGAAACAGTCCGCCCCTATATTGGCGCTCAATCGAAACCAGCAGAACCCTACGTCATGTCCGCCGCAAGCCGTCACGCCCACCCCCCGCACACCGCGACCCGCCAGCTGCATTGCGCCTGCTGCGGCCGTCCCTTCGTCCGCCCGTCGATGCGGGGACCGGCGCCGCTCTATTGCTCGGTGGATTGCCAGAAGCAGATGCGGGTGCGCACGCGGGCATGGAGCCAGCGCGAGGACACCCCGTTCGGCCGCCGCCGCGCGTCTTAACCCCTTCCCTTTCCCTTACCGTATCTCGACGGTCGCGCTGTCGCTGCGGCCGTCGGAGTCCAGGACGGTGACGCGCACCACCCCCGGTCCGTCGGGACGCCAAACCACCTCGCGCGCGATGGCCGACTGGGCGATCCGCCGCCCGTCGATCAGCCAGGACAGCGGGCGCCGCCCGCCGCTGGCCGCGAGGGTCATCGGCTCGCCCTTGCCGTCCGGCCCCAGCGCCTCCAGCACCATGTCGCTGACCGGGAAGGTCAGGCGCAGCCGGTCGGTCTGGCGCGGCCCGGCCAACTCGACCTCGCCCGGCCGCAGCCGCCGCAGCAATTCCGGCGGCGTCTCGTTGCGGATCGGGCCGGCGGGCCGGCCACGGTCGGCGGGCAGCCGGTCGAACAGCTCGAACAGCAGCGGCGCCGCGGTGTTACGACCGTAATGGTCGGGGCTGGGCGTGCCGTCCGGCCTGCCGACCCAGACACCCACCGTGTAGCGCCCGGTGACGCCGAAGGCCCAGGCGTCGCGGAAGCCGTAGCTGGTGCCGGTCTTCAACGCCACCGGCCCGCCGCCGCGCAGTTCCTGGACCTGAACCAACCCTGGCGGCGGCGGCGACCCTTCCAGGATCGCCCGCACCTGCTGCGCCGCGCTGGCGGACAGCAGCCGGCGCTCCTCCCCGCCATCCCCGGCCACCGCACGCAACGGCGCCACCAGCCCGTCACGCGCCAGCCCGCTGTAGAGCATCGTCATGTCCCACAGGCTGACCGACGCCCCGCCCAGCGCCACCGGCAGCCCCGGCAGCAGGGTGCCGCGCGGCAGCACCAGCCGGGCGCCGGCCCGCCGCAGCGCCTCGGAGAAGCGCAGCGGCCCGACGCGGTCGAGCACCAGCACCGCCGGCACGTTCAGCGAGCGTTGCAGCGCCTCGATCACCGTCAGGTCGCCGGTGAAGCTGCGGTCGAAGTTGCGCGGCGCCCAGTCGCCGAAGCGGGTCGACACGTCGGCGATCTGGGTCAGCGGATGGATGATGCCGTCGTCGAAGCCGAGCCCGTAGATGAAGGGCTTCAGCGCCGACCCCGGCGAGCGCACCGCCCGCACCATGTCGATCGGCCCCTGCCGGGTCTCGTCCAGCGCGTCGGGACTGCCGAGATAGGCCAGCACCGAGCGGTCGCGGTTGTCGACCACCAGCACCGCCAGCCCGGCCCGCGGGTTCAGGGTCTCCGCCGTCCGCCGGGCCAGCGCCTCCACCGCCTGCTGCAAGGAGCCGTCGATGGTGCTGGCGATCACCGCTTGGCCGGGATGGGCATGGCGCAGCCGGTCGGCCAGATGCGGGGCCGAGGCCGGCTGGGCCAGCCGCGCCACCGGCACCGGCTCGGTCTTCGCCTCGGCCACCGCCTTGGGCGGCAGCGCGCCGGCCTCCGCCACCCGGTCCAGCACCTTGTCGCGCGCCGCCCGCGCCCGCTCCGGATAGCGGTCGGGACGCAGGCGCGACGGCGATTGCGGCAGCGACACCAGCAGCGCCGCCTCCGCCGCGTCAAGCTCGATCGGCGGCTTGCCCAGCAGCATTAGCGAGGCGGCGCGGATCCCCTCGATGTTGCCGCCATAGGGCGCCAGCGTCAGATACATGCCGAGGATGTCGCGCTTGCCGTAGCGCCATTCCAGCTGCGCCGCCCGCAGCGCCTCGACCAGCTTGGCGCCCAGGGTGCGCGGCCGCGGCTCCAGCAGGCGGGCGACCTGCATGGTAATGGTCGAGGCGCCGGACACCACCCGGCCGGCGCCGATATTCTGCGCGGCGGCCCGCAGCACCGCCAGCGGATCGACGCCGGCATGGCTCTCGAACCGACGGTCCTCATAGGCCAGCAGCAGCTCGACGAACAGCGGCGACACCTCGTCCACCGTCGCCGGCAGCCGCCACGCCCCCGCGCCATTGGTGAAGACGCGCAGCGGCTGGCCCTTGCGGTCGGTGACGCTCACCGACAGGTCGGCCAGCCGGTCGAGCGGCGGCGGGAACAGCCGGTCGAGCGCCAGCGCCATCCCGCCCACCAGGGCGAGACCCGCCGTAGCTAGTCCCGCCCGTTTCAGCCACCTCCGCCCCAATCGTCACTCCGCCGGATGGACCGTGATCCGCCCGGTGGTCTGGCGGGCGAAGAAGCGCGGCTTGTACATGTCCTCCATGGTCGCTCCCGGCAGCTCGTAGGTGCCGGGGGTGATGGCGCGGACCAGGAAGGCCAGCTTGAAGCTCTGCTGCTCCTCGGTCAGGTCGACCGCGGCGACATAGCGGTCGTCGCGCGCCTCGCTGGTCCGGGTGTAGCTGAGGTCGCCCAGCCACTGCATCTCCTCCGGGGTGCCGCCGCCCAGCTTCGCGTTCTCGATCTCCCAGCCGGCCGGCAGCGCGTGGGTCACGATGCCCTGATGGAACAGCTTGGTGTTGGCCTCGCCCTCCAGCACGACGACGAACACGTCGTTCTGCCTGATGGTGTCGAGGTTCAGCACCTCGCCCTTGCGGGTGAAGAAGTTGCGCTTGATGCGCAGCCCCTCGCGCGCCGCCGGCTGCGGCGCCACCGGCACGCCGGACAGCGACACCGCCTGCCACACCGCCGCCTTGCCCGCATTGGCGACCGGAATGCCGGCCTTCAGCTGGGCGAGCGTCGGGGTCAGGTCGACCCGCGACCCGTCGCGCCGGGTGCCGCCCAGCGTCACCTCGACCTTGGCCGGCGCGCCGCGCAGCAGCGCGTCGGCGGCCAGCACCGACCATGCCTTCTCCTGGGTGTTGGTGCGGTTGGCGGCGGTGGCCGAGGCCGGCAGCCGGTCGATCAGGGCCGGGATGCGGTTGCCCGCCATGTCGACCTCGGTCATCAGCACCACCAGAGCCGCGGCGTCGCGGACGGTGGAGCCGTAATCGACGTGCCAGTCCTCGCGCGCCAGATGGGCGACCGCGCTGTCGAAGGCGCTGGCCGCCCGCTCCTGGTCGCCCATGCGGGCAAGCGCGGCGCCGAGCTGCCCCTTGGCCAGCGGGGTCGGCAGCTTCTCCAGCGCGGTGTCGTGCAGGTAGCGCGCCGGCCCCGGCAGCGACACCCCGGCCAGCGCCAGCGTGTGCAGGGCATAGGCGCGCACCGCCAGCTCCGCCGGATCGGACGCGCTGGAGATGGCGCGCTGGCGCAGCCAGGACAGCGCGTCGGCCAGCGGCTTGTCCGGCACCGCCTCGCCCTTCTGCTTGGCGCGCACCAGGAACTCGGTGGCGTAGGCGCTGAGCCAGCCGTCGGCCTCGTCATGCGCGCCCCACAGCCCGAAGGCGCCGTCGAAACGCTGCTTGTCCATCGTGCGCGAGATCGCCTGCTGGACCCGCAGCTCCAGCCCGTCGTCGGGCTTGCGGTCCCGGCCCAGCGCCAGTTCCACGTCGCGCACCGACAGCAGCGGCCACGCGCGGCTGACCGTCTGCTCCAGGCAGCCGAACGGATAGCGGTCGAGCGCCCGCAGGATACCGCCGACGTCGAAGGGCGGCGCGGTGGTGAAGCTGGCCGACCAGCTGGTGGTCCCCGGCAGATAGGCGGCGAGGTCGGCGCCGTCGAAGCGGACGCTGTCGCCCGGCGCGATCTGGCGGGTGACGAACTGCGTCTCCACCGCGCGGGCCGGACGGACGGTGATGCCGTACTCGTGGTTCAGCGCCAGGTTCTCCGGCCCCTTGACCGACACGGCGACATGGCCGATGCCGGCGGCGACGCCCTTCAGCGGCACCACCAGGGTCTTGCGCTCGCCCTTGGCCAGCGGCACCGACAGGGTGCCGCCCTCAACCGACACCGCGTCCTGCGCGGTCACGGCGACGTCGTAGGTGCCGGCCGCCGCCTCGACATTGTGCAGCGACAGCGTCACCCGGCTGTCGTCGCCGGGGGCGAGGAAGCGCGGGAAGATGGCGTCGGCGACCAGCGGATCGCGCACCGTCACCGGCCCCGCCGCCGAGCCGACCCGGCCGCGGCTGTAGGCCACCGCCATCAACCGCAGCTCGCCGTTGAAGTCGGGCACGTCGAAGCCGATGCGGGCGGTGCCGTCGGCCCCGACCTTGACCGGCCCCTGGAACAGCGAGACCACGGTGAAGGGCACCACCGGCAGGCCGGCCCCGCTGGAATCGCCGCCCTGGCGCATGGCGCCATAGGGGCCGTCGAGCGGGTCGATCAGCCGGCCGTAATCGTCGCGGATGTCCAGCCCCAGCCGGCGCTTGCCGAAATAATGCTTCTCCGGCTGCGGGCTGGCGAAGTCGGTCAGCCGCAGGATGCCCTCGTCGACCGCGGCCAGCGTGACATAGGTGTCCTCCAGGGTGCCGCCGCCGGCGGCGGCCACCTTGACGCCGACCTCCAGCCGGCTGCGCGGGCGCAGCACCTGCGGCGCATCGAGCGCCACGTCGAGCGTGCGCACCGACGGGTCGATGCCGACCCAGGCGACGCCCATCGCCCGCACCGGCTGGCGCTCCCGCCCCTTGACCGGCGGGCGGTAGGCGGTGGCGGTGACGTAGGCGCCCGGCCCCCAGGCGGCATCCACCGGGATCTCGACCCTGGTGCCGCCGGCCGGGACCGACAGGGTGCGCACGTCGAAGATGCGGTCGGTCGCCACCGTCACCAGCAGCTCGCCGGCAAAGGGCGGCGCCACGCGGATGCGGGCGGTCTCGCCCGGCTTGTAGGATTGCCGGTCGGTCGAGACCTCCAGCTTGTCGGGGATGCTGGCCGTGTCGTCGCCGCTCGCCCAGCCGGAATGGAAGCGGTAGGAGCTGGCGACCCCCGCCGCCCTATCCGTCACCTCCAGCCGGTAGCGGCCGAACTCGCGCTTGCCGAGCGCGACCTCCGCCGGCTTGTCGGCCCCGACATCGACGCTGCCCGAGGCCAGCGGCACGTCGCGCACCGTGGCGCTGTAGCTGTAGCGGCCGTCGCGTCGATACCAGACGAAGGAGACCCGCTCCTCGACCAGTTCCCACCTGATGCCGGGCTTGGCGATGGCGCTGCCGTCCGGCGCCACGGCGACCAGATCGAAGGCGGCCTCGCTCCCCTCGCCGATGCGTCCGTCCGAGAAGTGCGGGCGCAGGCCGAGCGCATGGGTCTTCGGCCGCACCGGCACCGACACCGACTTGCGGACCGGACGCCCGCCCGGCTCGGACAGGGTGACGCGGATGTCGGCGCGCAGCGGCTTGCTGGTGTCGGGCACCTCGGGCAGGGTCACGGCGATGTGCGACACGCCCTTGTCGTCGGTGGTCGGGAATTCCAGCGGATCGAGCCGCTCGGTCGGATTGTCCTGCACCCGGCCGAAGCGATAGTCCTTGAAGGCCGGATAGGGCATCGGGTCGGTCTTCAGCGCCACCTCGGCGGTGCCGTCCAGCCCGGCGGCAGGCGGGCCGTAGAGAAAGCGGCCCTGCGCCGTCACCTCGAAGGGCTGGCCCGGCACCAGGATCGGCGCGCCGGCCGTCAGCTCGAGCGCCAGCTTGACCGGCACGAAATCCTCGACCTGGAACTCGCCGCGGCCGATCGGCTCGCCCTTGGGATCGCTGTAGACCAGCACCTCCCAGCCGCCAAGCGGCGCGGTGCGGGTCAGGGTCAGCGGCAGGAAGAAGCCGCCGGCCTCGCGGCCCTTCAGCGCGCCGCTGTAATATTCGGTGCCGCTGGGGCGCATCACCTTCACCGTCAGCGGGAAATCCTCCACCGCCTCGGTCTTGTCATCGCGCAGCAGGATCGACAGGTTGACCGTCTCGCCCTGGCGGTAGACGCCGCGGTCGGCATAGACGAAGGCGTCCATCGGCCCCGGCGCCGGGCGCCCGCCGACCCCGCGGTCGCTGAGGTCGAAGGCGGCGCCGGTCAGATCCTGCATGGCGAAATCGGTGCCGAGATAGGCCATCGCCATCTCGGGCGCGTTGCCGCCGGTCTTCAGCAGGCCGGGCGCGAAGCGGGCGCGGCCGAACTCGTCGGTCTTGACGCGGGCCAGCTCGGAATTGTTGCGGGCGACCAGCGCCACCTCGACCCCCGGCAGCGGCTTGGCGCTGCCGAAGGAGCGGGCGAAGACGGTCAGCCCGTCGGCGCCGCGGAAGCTGGTCAGCCCGATGTCGGACAGCAGCACCCACTGGGTCGCCAGCGCCTCCCAGCGGTCGGCCTCCTCGAGGTCTTGCGGGCGGGCGGTGACGACATAGAGGCCGGGCTTGGGATCGTCGCCCACCGCCTGCCTGAAGGGGATCGCGGCGGTGACGTCGCGGTTGCGCTCGCCCTTGACGTCCAGCGAGCCTTTCCACACCTGCTCGCCATTCTCCTCGGCCAGCCGCTCGGCGGAATAGCCGGTCAGCTCGCTGAAGATGCTGCCCTCATACTTGTTCGACACCAACGCCCGGTCGGCGATGCGGTAGACCGCCACGTCGAGCCGGTCGGTGTTGACGCTGACCACCGGGATGCCGTCGCTGCCGGTGCGCGGCAGGATGTAGGCGGAACCGCGGAAGGCCGCCATCGATGGCCGGTCGGGCACCCGCAGCCGCTGGGTCTCGTCGGCCTTCAGCGCCACCCCGTCCTCGCCGGGCAGGCCCTGGCGCAGGGTGACGGTGTAGCCGTTGCCGTGGCTGACGCCGCGCAGGCAGAGGTTGTTCCCGCGCACCTCGATGGCGATCTTGGTCGGCGGCTCGACCCGGACGTAATCGTCGAAGCGCACGCCCTGCCTGTTGCTCAGCGGGGCGGAGAACTGGAAGCAGGCGCGCGGGCTGCTGCCCTCCGGGTTGACGTTGACGGCGGTCAGCGCCAGCCCGGCCTTGCGGCGCATGGCGGCATAGCGCTCCTCCAGCTTGGGCGCCTGGGTGTCGAGCGTCGCCGCCTCCAGCTTCGGCGCCAGCTCGCGGATCGCGGCCAGCGCCTTCACCGCCTCGTCCGGCTTGCCGAACGCCTCGTCCATCAGGGTGGCGAGGCGCCAGAGGATGGCGACGCGCTCCTCGTCCTTCGGGTTGAACTGGCCGGCAATCACCGCGCTCTGCAACGCGCGGTCGCGGTTGGGCGGGGATGCTGCCATCCAGGTGGCGCTCAGCTCCAGCCACAGCGAGGGCGAGCCGCCGCCCTGGGTGACCGCCTTCTCGTAATTCTGGATCGCTCCGGCCATGTCCTTGCGGTCGCGGGCGGCGCGCGCCTGCTTCAGCAGGTCGGCGATGACCTGGGGCTTGGGCTGCGGCGGCGATTTCAGCAGCAGGCCGTTGGCGTAGGCGGTTGCGTCGGACAGCGCCCCCGGCGGTGTGTAGTCGGCCCGCACCGGACCGGCCGCCACGGCCATCACCACCAGGACCCAGAGCAGCGTCAAAAGCCGAGCCATCATATCGCCTTACCACCGGAAACGGGACGTTCCGTTTATAGCGCCGATAATCGGGTGCTGGCGATATGGCGAACCGCCGATGCTCCGTTCGGCCATGGCGAGGCTTGTCCGCCCGGGATGGATCGGTTAACGATCCGACATTCGAGGCTGCGCGACGATCACGACCCGATGCTGGCCCATTGCCGCAGGTTTCAGGAACACTGGGGGCTGGCGCTTGCGCTCGCACTGACCCTCAGCCTGTTCCTGCGCCTTGCCGCACCCGCCGCGGGCGCCGCCGACCGTGACGGCTATGTCGCGATCTGCACCGGCAGCGAGCTCGTCTATCTGCCGGCGGACCGGGACGGCCTTCCCCTGGCGGACGGCCGTCTGCCGGCGGATCAGGACACCGACAAGCAGCAGCTAGCCCCCCTTCACCTGCCCTGCAACTGGCTCGGCCAGTACATCGCCCTGCTGCCGGCCTTGCAAACGCTCGTCCTGCCGGCAGGGCTCCTGCTGCCCCCGGGCCTGCCGAAGCCCGACGAAATCCACCGGCCGAAGGACCGGAAGCCCTTCCAGTCCCAGGCCCCGCCATCCGGTCGCATCCGTAGGCACTGAACCGCCCGCCTGCCGGGCGATCCGTCTCACGACGACCGAATGGATTCACCTGATGACCAGAATTACGCAAGGCGGAGCGATCGGCTCCGCCCTTTACCGTGCGCTGTGGCGCTGGCACTTCTTCGCCGGGCTGATCTGCGCGCCCATCGTCATCCTGCTCGCCGTCACCGGCGCCATCTATCTGTTCAAGGACGAGATCAACGACCGGCTGCACCGCGACCTGCGCATCGTCGCCCCGCAAGGCACCGAGCGGCTTGCGCCGTCCGCCCTGGTGGCGAAGGCCCTGGACGCCCATCCGGGCACGCTCAAGGGCTATGCCCCGCCCGAGGCGCCCGACCGGGCCGCCGGGGTGCAGATCGTCGGCGCCGACGGCCTCAAGGACACGGTCTATGTCGATCCCTACAGCGGCCGGGTGCTGGGCAGCCTGTGGGACGGCGGCGCCGCCGGATCGCCGTCGATGTATGTGGTGCGCAAGCTGCACAGCCTGAAATACGCAGGCTGGTTCGCCGAACGCATCGTCGAGGGGGTCGCCGGCTGGATGGTGCTGATGACCGCGTCGGGCATCTATCTGTGGTGGCCGCGCAATCGGGGCGGCTCCCAAGCGGGCGGCCCCCAAACGGGCGGAGTCGTCACCGTGCGCGGCCGGCCGGGAAGCCGCCTGTTCTGGCGCGACCTGCATGCCGTCACCGGCATCTTCGTCAGCGTCTTCATCGTCTTCCTGGCGATGACCGGCCTGCCCTGGTCGGGCTATTGGGGCAAGACCTTCTACAACGTCGCCTATGCGGTCGGCATGGGCATGCCGGACGGCTATTGGGACAAATATCCGGTCTCCACCGTGCCGCTGAAGGACACCGTCGACCGCGCGCCCTGGATCGTCGAGAACCAGCCGACGCCGCTCTCCACGACTGCCGCCGGGGTTCCGGCGACGCTCGACGAGGTGGTGCGGACGCTGGACGGGCTGGGGATGGCGCCGGGCTACGCCGTCGTCGTTCCGGGCAAGCCGGACGGCGTCTTCACCGCGTCGGTCTATCCCGACGACATCACCAGGGAGCGGGTGGTCCATCTCGACCAGTATTCCGGCAAGGTGCTGTTCGACATGCAGCTGAAGGATCTGGGCCTGTTCGGCAGGCTGGCCGAATGGGGGGTCAGCATCCATATGGGCCAGGCTTTCGGGCTGGCGAACCAGCTGGTCCTGCTCGCCTCGCTGGTGGCGATGGTCGGGCTGGTGGTGTCGGGGCTGACGATGTGGTGGAAGCGTCGCCCGGCCGGCAGCCTGGGCGCGCCGCGCCTTCCGGCCGGCGCGGTGGCGCCGTGGGGGCTGGTCGCCATCGCGGTCGCCGCCGGCCTGTTCTTCCCGATGGTGGGGATTTCGATGCTCGCCTTCGCCGTCGTCGAGGCCGTCGCCTTCGGCATGCGCACGCTACGCACCGCGTAGGCCGCCGTCCCGTCAGGAAGAGGCCGGGGCCGCTTCCACCGCCAGCCTCACGAACGCCCGTTCGGCGATGCTGCGGTAACGGTCGCGGTGGCGGACCAGATGGAAGGGCCGGGCCGGCAGCTCCAGCCCTTCCAGCGCGACGATGCGTCCGGCCGCCAGATCCTCGGCGACGATCAGGTCGGACAGCACGCTGGCCCCCAGCCCGGCCAGCAGCGCGGCGCGGATCACCCCGCCGCCCGGCAGCGTCATCGCCACGTCCAACCCACCCGGATCAAGCCCGGCGGCGCGCACCGCCGCCTCGAACAGCGCGCGGGTGCCGGACCCGGATTCGCGCAGGATCCAGCGCCCGGCCGCCATATCCTTCACCCCGACCCGGCCCAGCCCGGCCCAGGGATGCCGGCCGCCCACCACCAGCCTCAGCCGGTCGCCGGCGATCGGCTCGCTCACCAGCGCCGGGTCGGACACCGCCCCCTCGGCGATGCCCAGCTCGGCGCTGCCGTCGCGCACCGCCTCGGCCACCTGTCCGGTGTTGCCGATCGACAGGTCGATGCGGATGCCGGGATGGGTCTCGGCGAAGCGCAGCAGGCGCGGCGGCAGCCAGTGGTTGCCGACCGTCTGGCTCGCCGCCAGCCGCAGGGTGCCGCGCGACAGGCCCGACAGCTCGGCCAGCATCGTCCCGGCCTCCTCCACCTTCGCCAGGATGGCGCGGGCCTCGCGCCGGAGCAGGTGGCCGGCGGCGGTCAGCTCGACCCGCCGGCCGATGCGGTCGAACAGGCGCAGCCCATGCTCGGCCTCCAGCGCGGCGACGGCGGCGCTGACCGCCGGCTGCGACAGGTGCAGCGTCTCCGCCGCCCGGGTGAAGTGCAGCGCGTCGGCCACCGCGGCGAAGATGCGCAGCTGCTCCAGCGTCACGCGAACAGGCCGGTGAAGGGCAGGAAATCCACCAGATCGCCAGGGTTCACCGCGGTCGCCTCCGCCGGCATGTCGACCAGCCCGTCGGCCTCGACCATCGAGGTCAGCACGCCGGAGCTGTTGCTGGGGAACTTGATCGCCACCGGGCGGCCATCCTCGCCACGCTCCAGCCGGGCGCGCAGGAACTCGCGGCGGCCCGGCTTCTTGGTGAAGGAGAAGCCGGCGACCACCAGGCTGCGCGGCGTGGCGATGCTCTCCGCACCCGACAGCCGCAGCACCAGCGGCCTTCCGACCAGCAGGAAGGTCACCATCGCCGACACCGGGTTGCCGGGCAGCCCCAGGAAGGGCGTGTCGCCGACCCGGCCCAGCGCCAGCGGCTTGCCGGGCTTGATCGCCAGCGTCCACAGATCGATGGAGCCCAGCGCGTTGACCGCCGCCTTGACATGGTCCTCCTCGCCGACCGACACGCCGCCGCTGGTCACGATCAGGTCGGCGGTGCCGGCCGCCTCGGCCAGCGCGGCGCGGGTGGCGTCGGGCCGGTCGGGCAGGATGCCGAGATCCCGCACATCGACCCCCAGCGCGTCGAGCTGGGCCGCCAGCGTGTAGCGGTTGGCGTCGTAGATGGCATGGTCGGGCTTCGGCGTCCCCGGCTCGCGCAGCTCGTCGCCGGTGGAAAACAGCACCACGCTCAGCCGCTTGCGCACCGTCAGGGCGGCGCGGCCGACCGCGGCGGCCAGCCCCACCTCCTGCGCGCGCAGCCGCTGGCCGGGATGCAGCACGACCGAGCCGGCCGTCATGTCCTCGCCCGCCGAGCGCAGGTTGGCGCCGCGTTTCAGCCCGGCCGGCACCAGCACGCCGCCATCCTCGGCCCGGCAATCCTCCTGCATCGCCACGCTGTCGACCCCTTTGGGGACCGGCGCGCCGGTGAAGATGCGCACCGCCTGCCCCGGCCCGACCACGCCGTCGAAGACCGAGCCGGCCGGCACCCGCCCGACGACCTCGAGCCGCCGGAAGCCGGCATCGCCGCCGGCCTCCGCAGCGAAGGCCCAGCCGTCCATCGCCGAGACGTCGGCCGGCGGCACGTTGACCGGCGCCGTCACCTGTTCCGCCAGCACCCGGCCGAGCGCCCGGCGCAGCGGCACCCCCTCCGTCCCGGTCACCGCACCATAGCCCTGGACGACACGGCCGACCGCCTCGTCGAGCGACAGGGGGGTGGGGCCGTGTGCGGAGCAATCGTCCATGATCTCACTATCCTTATCCGAGGGTTCGGCCAAGTCGCTGTTTCCGAATGGGTCGCTGGTTCGGTATGGATATTACGGCGGCCGGCCGTTGGTTTGTCTACACCCGAACAGCAGCGCGCGGCGTTGATCGGCGTCAAGGGACTGTTGCAGGCTTTTCATATCCCGCCCCCCGCCCCTGACGTCCCTCACGCGGTTTCGGCCCGCAGCCAGTCCAGATAGGCCGGGTTGCCGCGGCCGACCGCCAGTTCCACCACGCAGGGCGTGTCGTAGCTGTGGAGGTCGCGCACCCGTCCGGTCAGCCGGTCGAACAGGCCGGCGCGGGTCTTGGCGATCAGCACCGCCTCCTCCGCCTGCTCCACCGCGCCGTTCCAGCGATAGACCGAGGTCATGCCGTCCAGCACATTGGCGCAGGCGGCCAGCCGCTCATCGACCAGGATGCGGCCGATGCGCAGCGCCTCCTCCTTGGAGCCGGCGGTGATATAGGCGAAGACCGGATGGTCGGCCCCAGTGTCGGCCGCGGTGTCGGGAATGGTGTCGGACATGGGAAAGCCGCCTCCTTATTCGATGCACCCTTGGACGCTTTCGCGTAGGATGCCCGCACTTTGCCACAGCCCCCGCCGGGGCGGGCAAGCCCCAGTCCGATCCCGCATCCGCAAGAGTCGTCCGTTCATGGCCAAGTCCCGCCGTTCCCCCTCCCGCAGCACTCCGTCCGACGCCCAGGGGGCATGGCTGCGGCGCGGGCTGGACCAGCCGGGCGGCAAGCTCCCGCTGTTCGACGAGCGCGGCCAGCGCGTCAAGAAGGCGACGGTCGAGGCCTGCCTGAAGGCCGGCTGGGCCGAGCGCTGGTTCGACAACCCGCTGAAGCCCGATTGGCTGGTCTGCCGCCTGACCGAGGGCGGCCGTGCCGCGCTTGAGGGCGATGGCCGCACCGATGCCGCCTCTACCGGCGACGCGGCGGAGGAGATGGACGAGTCCCGCCACGACGCGCGCCAGGGCGCGCTGATCTGAACTGAGAAAGGGCGGTCTGCCGAGCCGCCAGAGCCTACTGCGCCAAGCCTACTGCGCCGCCTGGATTGTGTCTTCGCTGGCGTCACGCAACTGGCGATCGACTTCGGCCTGGAGCTGGCGCGGCGTCACCGGCTTGTGCAAAACCGGGACGCCATGGGCCGAGGCGTCGGCCAACGTGTCGATCCCGGTCTCCCCGGTCAGGATCAGGGCGGGAACCGCCGCCCCGTAGCGCTCGCGCACGCGCCGGATCACTTCCGTGCCGACACGTCCCTCGCGCAGCCGGTAATCGGCGATCACGAGGTCGGGCGCCCGCCCCAGCGCGGCCAGCCGGTCCATCGCCCGGTCGGTGCCGTCGGCGGCCACGACCCGGAATCCCCATTCGGTCAGCACCGTCTGCAAGCCCAGCAGGACCACCGCGTCGTCATCGACCAGCACCGCCAGCCGCGGCCGGTCGATGCCGGGCTGCCGCTCGGCCCCGCCGGTCCCCGCCGCGAGGAAGCGGGCGGCCGCCAGCGGCACCAGCACGCGGAAGGCGGAGCCCCGACCCTGCACCGACCGCACCTGGACCGGATGGTCGAGCAGCTGCGACAGCCGCCGCACGATGGCCAGCCCCAGCCCCAACCCGCGCAGCCGGTCGCGTTCCGGGTTGCCGACCTGATGGAACTCCTCGAAGATGCGGTCGAGATGTTCGGGCGGAATGCCGATGCCGGTGTCCTGCACCTCGATCGCCAACTGGCCGGCCTCCGGCCCGCCGCCGACATCCACCCGGCAGCGGATGCGGATGACGCCCGCATCGGTGTAGCGCAGCGCGTTGTCGACCAGATTGCACAGCAGCTGCATCAGCAGGCCGCGGTCGCTGCGCAGCATGCCGTCGCAGCCCTCCACCCGCCAGACCAGGCCCTTTTCGGTGGCCTGCTTGCCATAGGCGGCGTCGAGCGCATCGGTGATCTCGCTGACCGCGAAAGTGTCCAGCACCGGCGTCACCACCCCGGCCTCCAGCCGCGACACCTCCAGCAACCCGTCGAGCAGCCCCTTCATGGTGTCCAGCCCCTGGTCGAGCCGGGACAGCAGGTCGCGCCCGCTATGGTCGCCGACATGGCGGGCCAGGGCGGCGGACAGGAAGAACAGGGCCTGCAAGGGCTGGCGGAGATCGTGGCTGGCGGCGGCAAGGAACTTCGACTTCGCGAGGTTGGCCCGCTCGGCTTCCTCCCGGGCGGCATCGCGCTCCGCTTCCAGCGACTGAAGGCGATGAATGAGACTCATGTGACCACGGCTCTCACGGAGGATGGGGTTCCCGAAGGCGCCCCGTTTCCATTTTCAAACAGAACCGGGGTTAATATTAAACTTCATTAACCATACCCATGCTGCACCGCGCAACCCTTCCCATGCATATGTGCCGCATGGGCAGGGTCCATGAAGAAAAGGTCAATGCCTGCACATATGCGAAAGCCCCGGTTCGGGTCCGGGGCTCTCCGCATTCGGTGCTCGAATGGTGCGGGGCGGCAGAAATCGTGGGCAAACCTTTCGACAGGGCACCGGTCAGACGCCCCATCAGACGCCGCGACGGACCGCGTTGTGGATCTCGCCCCTGGTCAGACCGATATCGGACAGTTCGACATCGGACATATGGTTCAGCTCACTTTCCGCGCGGCGAAGTTCAATCCGCTCACGGGCCCAATGAACAACACGCTGAAAGAAGGTAACATCCTTGGTTCCAACACCGAACAATTCGCCGGACGTCGAGTGCATCGAAGAGTAGGCCATGTTGATCTCCTGTTTCCCGGATCGATTACATGGCCCTATTTTGCCTTTTGCAGCCGCGAAATCAATGATCCGCATCCTGCGGCCCGTCGGCGGCAGCCCTGCACGGATTCGATGGATGCTTCGTAGTCAAATCAACGCGGGCATAGAAAAAGCGCGCGGAGGTCTCCCCCCGCGCGCCCTTCCGTCCGGCGGTGCCGGCCGGATTGCTTACTTCACGCTGACCTTGCGCGACAGGTTGTGGTGTGCCTCGATGTAACGGACGGTACCCGACTTGGAGCGCATGATCACCGAATGGGTGTAGGCGCCGCCGGGGAAGCGGCGGACGCCCTTCAACATGGCGCCGTCGGTGACGCCGGTGGCGGCGAACATGACGTTGCCGCGCGCCAGTTCGTGCAGGCTGTACTTCTTGTCGAGGTCGGTGACGCCCCACTTGGCGGCGCGGGCCTTCTCGTCGTCGTTGCGGAACAGCAGACGGCCCTGGAACTGGCCGCCGATGCAGCGCAGCGCCGCCGCGGCCAGCACGCCTTCCGGCGCACCGCCCGAGCCGACATACATGTCGACGCCGGTGCCGGCCTGGCTGGTGGCGATGACGCCCGACACGTCGCCGTCATTGATCAGCATGATGCGGGCGCCGGCTTCGCGGACGCGGGCGATCAGCTCGGCATGGCGCGGACGGTTCAGGATGCAGACCAGCAGTTCCTCGACGTCGGTGCCCTTGGCCGCGGCCAGCGCCTTCAGGTTGTTGGCCGGGGTCTCGTCCAGGTCGACGACATTGTCCGGCAGGCCGGCGCCGACGGCGATCTTGTCCATGTAGACGTCGGGGGCGTTCAGGAAGCCGCCCTCCTCCGCCATGGCGATGACGGCCAGCGAGTTCGGGCCGCCGGTGGCGCAGATGGTGGTGCCTTCCAGCGGATCGAGCGCGATGTCGACCTTCGGGCCGGAGCCGATGCCGGCGCCGACCTTCTCGCCGATGTAGAGCATCGGGGCCTCGTCGCGCTCACCCTCGCCGATCACGACGGTGCCGTCGATGTAGAGCGTGTTGAGCGCCTGGCGCATGGCGTCGACCGCGGCCTGGTCGGCCAGCTTCTCGTCGCCGCGGCCCATCAGCAGCGAGGCCGACAGGGCGGCGGCCTCGGTCACGCGGACGGCCTCCAGGGCGAGGTTGCGGTCCATGTGGGACAGGTCGACATGCGTAGACGGCGTAGACATCTTGTGCTCCCCCCGACTCTTCGGTCGTATCAGGCAGTCATTGGTTTAGGTGGGAAAGGGTCCAGGTCAGAACTGTTCGATCCGGATCATCCGCGGCGGCTCCAGCACGCTGTCGCTGGCCGCGATGGTCGCAAGCGCGCGCTGCATGGCCGCCTCGTCGGTGTCGTGGGTGGTGAGGACCACCGGAACGCCGGCGTCCGGCGACCGGCCGCGCTGCAGGAACTGCTCCATGGAGACGTCCTGGTCGCGCATCGCCGCCGCGATATCCGCTATCACACCGGGGCGGTCCACCACCATCAGGCGGACGTAGTAAGACCCACGGCGCGCCTCCATCGGCGACGGCGACGCCGCGCCCAGCCGGTCGGCCGGGACGCCGAAGGTCGGAGTAGAGCGCCCGCGGGCGATGTCGATCAGGTCGGCGACCACCGCCGACGCGGTCGGGCCGGCACCGGCGCCGCGGCCGACGAACAGCACGCGGTCGGCGAAGTCGGCCTGCGCCACCACGGCGTTGAACACGCCGTCGACCGACGCGATGGGGGCGGTCTTCGGCACCATGCAGGGATGCACGCGCTGCTCGACGCCGGCGGCGGTGCGCCGGGCGATGCCCAGCAGCTTGATGCGGAAGCCCAGCTGGTCGGCATAGTCGAAATCGACCGCCGACACCTGCCGGATGCCCTCGATATAGACGGACGGGAAATCGACCGGGGTGCCGAAGGCTACCGAGGCCAGGATCGCCAGCTTGTGCGCCGCGTCCACCCCGTCGATGTCGAAGCTCGGATCCGCTTCGGCATATCCCAGAGCCTGCGCGTCGGCCAGCACGTCCGCGAAATCGCGGCCGGTGGTGCGCATCTCGGTCAGGATGTAGTTGCAGGTGCCGTTGAGGATGCCGTGGATCTCCGACACCGCATTGGCGGCCAGCCCCTCGCGCAGTCCCTTGATGATCGGGATGCCGCCGGCCACCGCCGCCTCGAAGGCGACGGTCAGGCCTTTGGCTTCGGCCTTGCGGGCGATCTCGGTGCCATGGACGGCCAGCAGCGCCTTGTTGGCGGTGACGACATGCTTGCCGGTCTCGATGGCGGTGGCGACGGTGTCGCGCGCCGGGCCTTCCGACCCGCCGATCAGTTCGACCACCAGATCGGCGCCGCTTTCCGCCGCCAGGGCGACCGGATCGTCGAACCACTGCACCCGCGACAAATCGACGCCGCGGTCCTTGCCCCGGGACCGGGCGCTGACCGCGACCACCTCGATGCGGCGGCCGCAGCGCTGTTCGATCAACGAAGCTTGGGCGTCCAGCAGCTTCAGGACGCCGGCGCCGACCGTACCGAGGCCGGCGACGGCGATTTTCAGGGGGGCTTGCTGGGCGTTCGGCATCAGGCTTTCGCTTTCTCGGAATCCAGAAGGGCGGCGCGGGCCGCAGGGTCCTTGCTCGCCGCGACGCCGCCGGCGTTGGAGCGGAAGAACTCCTTGATGTTGCGGGTCGCCTGGCGGATGCGGTGGACATTCTCCACCATCGCCAGACGGACATGGCCATCGCCATACTCGCCGAAGCCGATGCCGGGGGCCACCGCCACCTCCGCCTGCTGCAGCAGCAGCTTGGAGAATTCCAGCGAGCCCAGATGGGCGAACTGCGGCGGGATCGGCGCCCAGGCGAACATCGACGCCGTCGGGCTGGGAACCTCCCAGCCGGCGGCGGCCAGCCCCTCGATCATCACGTCGCGGCGCTGCTTGTACATCTCGCGCACCTGCAGCACGCAGTCCTGCGGACCGTTCAGCGCGGCGGCGGCGGCGACCTGGATCGGCGTGAAGGCGCCATAGTCCAGGTACGACTTGATGCGGGCCAGCGCGGTGATCAGCGTCTTGTTGCCGGTGGCGAAGCCGATGCGCCAGCCGGCCATCGAATAGGTCTTCGACATCGAGGTGAATTCCACCGCGATCTCGCGCGCTTCCGGGATCTCCAGGATCGAGGGCGGCGGCTGGTCGTCGAAGAAGATCTCGGCATAGGCCAGATCGGACAGGATGTAGATGCCGTGCTTGCGGCAGAACTCGACGATAGGACGGTAGAAATCCAGCCCGACCACCTCGGCCGTCGGGTTGGACGGGTAGTTCAGCACCAGCGCCAGCGGCTTGGGCACGCTGTGGCGCACCGCGCGCTCCAGCATCATCATGAAGCTGTCGATGTCGGTCGAGGCGCCGTTCTCCATGCCCACCGGCAGATGGCGCACCGAGGCGCCGGCCAGGATGAAGCCGAAGGGATGGATCGGATAGCTGGGATTCGGCACCAGGATGATGTCGCCCGGGCTGGTGATCGCCTGGGCGAGGTTGGCCAGCCCCTCCTTAGAGCCGATGGTGACGATGCACTCGGTCTCGGGATCGACGTCGACGTTGAAGCGGCGCTTGTAATAGGCGGCATGGGCCTTGCGCAGGCCGGGGATGCCGCGGGAGTTCGAGTAGCGGTGCGTCTTCGGATCGCGCACGGCCTCGACCAGCTTGTCGACGATGTGCTGGGGAGTCGCCTGGTCGGGATTGCCCATGCCGAGGTCGACGATGTCGGCGCCATTAGCTCGAGCTCGTGCCTTCATCGCGTTGACTTCGGCGAAGACGTAGGGCGGCAGGCGCTTGATGCGATGGAATTCGGTGTTGGACATGGACGCTCCGGAAGACCGCTCCGGTCACGCCACGAACCCAATTGACCAGCGGACCGGGATTGACGTTCTACCGCCGCGACGCGACGGAAGCGAGGCAAATTTCGCGTGCCGCGTCCCCCTCGCCCGGCAGCAGGTGAAACGAGGGTCGTCCCTGACTGGCCATAATGGCTTGAACTTTAGTATGGATATTTTCTATTTTAGCTCTTTCGTACTACGCCTTAGGTTTCGCCCTTGGGCGTCCTCCCTGTCGTTCCGGAGAGTGTTCCCATGAGCCTGCTGCTGCCGGCCGTCGACCGTCTGCTCGGCAACCTGCCCTTCGCCCGCAAGCTGGCGCTCGCCCTGTCGCTGCCGGCGGCCGGCGCCCTGCTGCTGTCGGGGCTGACGGTGTGGGAACAATATGGCGAGAGCCGGCGCGCTGCCGATCTGGAGACGGTGACCGGCCTGTCGGTGGGCATGACCGGCCTCGTCCACGAGCTGCAGAAGGAACGCGGTTCCTCCTCGGTCTTCCTCAGCGCGAAGCTGGACCGGGACCGCCAGCGGATGGAGGCCGCCCGCGCCGCCTCCGACGCGCGGCTCGCGGCCCTGCTGCCGCAGTTCGACACCGTGCGGCTGAACAGCGACCGTCTGCGGGCGACGGTGGCGGCGGCGAAGGACCAGCTGGGGCGGCTGGCCGCCCTGCGCCACGGCGTCGATGGCCTGTCGATGCCGTCGCTGGAAGCGGTGAAGACCTATACCGGGCTGATCCGCATCCTGCTCGACGCGGCGGCGCAGGCGCAGTCGGTGTCCGGCGATCCCGACCAGGTGCTGGCCGCCCAGGCCATGCTGGCCGTGTCGGAGGCGAAGGAGCGGCTGGGCCAGCAGCGCGCCGTCGGCGGCGCGGCCTTCCGCAAGGACCGTTTTCCCGCCGACGCGCACGAGCGCTTCATCGAGCTGTCCGGCGAGTACAAGGCCCTGATGGCCGGGCTGCGGGCCAAGCTGACGGCGGACGAGGCCGCCTTCTTCGACCGGACCTTCGCCGGCCCGGCGGTGGAGGAGGTCGAGCGGATGCGCCGCATTGGCATCGCCTCGGCCTATGGTGCCGGCAATCAGGGCATCGATGCCGGCGCATGGTTCGACACCGCCACCACCGTCATCGACATGCTGCGCGCCGTTGAAACGCGGGTGGCCGACGACCTGATCGCGCTGGCCGGCCGCGACGCGCGGGACTCGATGACGCGGCTGACCGGGGTCGCCGCCGGCATCGCCGCGCTGCTGGCGGCGATGACGCTGGCCGCCCTGCTGGTCGCCCGCAACATCACCCGTCCGATCGCCCGCCTGAACGGCGACATGGCACGGATGGAGGCCGGCGAGCGGGAACTGGCCATCGACGGGGCCGGCCGTGCCGACGAGCTGGGCGCCATGGCCCGCAGCCTGGACCAGTTCCGCCGGAGCCTCGCCCGCGCCGACCGGCTCGCCGCCGAACAGACGCGGCATCACGAGGAGCGGCTGCGCCAGGCCGAGCGGCTGGAGACGCTGGTCGATGCCTTCGACCGCCATATCGAGACGGTGGCCGAGGAGCTGGCCGGCGCCGCCGCCGGCCTGCGCGGCAACGCCGAGCGGATGAGCCACATCGCGTCCGACACCGAACTGCATGTGCTGTCGGTCGCCCGCGCGTCGGAAGGCGCGTCGGAGAATGTCCAGGCGGTCGCCGCCGCGTCGGAACAGCTGTCCTCCTCCATCGCCGAGATCGGGCGCCAGATGGCCGGCTCGACCGAGATGGCGGAAAAGGCGGTCGCCGACGTCCGCCACACCGCCGGCGTCATCGCCAACCTCAGCGGCGCCGCCCGGCAGGTCGGCGAGATCGTGCAGCTGATCACCGACATCGCCAGCCAGACCAACCTGCTGGCGCTGAACGCCACCATCGAGGCGGCCCGCGCCGGCGAGGCCGGCAAGGGGTTCGCGGTGGTGGCGAGCGAGGTGAAGACGCTGGCCAGCCAGACGGCGAAGGCGACCGAGGACATCACCGCCAAGGTCGCCGAAATCCGCTCGGCGACCGGCCAGACCGTCGAGGCGATCGGCGGCATCGGCAGCATCGTCACCCACATCGAGGAGAACATCTCGGCCGTAGCCGCCGCGGTGGAGCAGCAGAACGCCGCCACCGCCGAGATCGGCCGCAACGTCCGCCAGGCCGCCGACGGCACCGGCGAGGTGTCGCACAATGCCGGGCTGGTCGGCGCCGAAGCCGGCCGCGCCGGCGCCATGGCGAAGGAGGTGCTGTCGATGGCCGACACGCTGAAACGCAACGCCGACGGCCTGCGCCGCGACGTGGCGGAGTTCATCGCGCAGATCCGGGCGGCGTGAGATCAGGCGGCGGGCCGGAAGCGGACCGGCCTCACCCCCGCCCCGCCTCCGCCGCCTTGGCATGCTTGCGCTTCGCCACCTCCAGCGACGCCAGCAGCTGCTGTCCGGTGGCGCCGCCGTCGCCGCTGACCCTGCCGGTCATCACCGCCCTGATCGCATCGACATGGGCCTTGAACAGCAGATGCTCGCCGGCGCTCACCGCAGCCGGCCCGCAGCGGGTCGCCTCGTACAGCGACTTGGCGATCATGGTGATCAGCGGATAGCCGAAGATGCCGCCCTGCCCGCGCATCTCGTGGGCGGCGCGGTTGACCTGGGCCAGCAGGCCGGGCACCGCCTCGGGTTCGCGCGGCAGGCGGTCGACGCGGCGGCCCATCTCCTCCACCTCGGCGCCGATCCACACCGCATAGTCGCCGGCACGGTTCTGGATCTCCTCCTCCGCCGCGGCCAGCACCTCGGGCGGCAGGGTCGGCACCGGGTCGCGCGGGGCGAGGCCGGCCTTGGCGCCCAGCCGGTTGGGCAGCTCGAAATGGATGACCGGGAAACGGTCGATGCCGCGCGCCTTCGACGCGCTGTGGACCACCAGGATCTCCGACGGCGCCGTCATCCGGCAATCCATGGCGACCGGCTTGTCGGCGCGGCGGCGGTCGGGGCCGAAATAACCCTTGGCCAGCACGAAGCGGCGCGGCCGGGCAATGGCGAACAGCAGCCGGCTGGCGATGGTCTGGGCGGAGAAGGGCTTGGCGATGAAATCGGTCGCCCCCAGGTCGCGCGCCTGCTCGACATACTGGCGGTCGGCGGCTCCCGACAGCATCAGCACCGGCAGGAACTTGTCCGGGCTCCTCGGGCTGTAGCGGATCCAGCGCAGCAGCATCAGCCCGTTCACCTCGGGCATCACCAGATCGGACAGGATCAGGTCGACCGGCGCGGTTCCCGGCGGCAAGGCCGCGCGCCGCTCCTCCAGCCAGCGGATCGCGGCGGCGCCGCTCGCCACCCCCTCGACCCGGCCGATGCCGATGGCACGCAACGTCGCGGTCAGGACCTTGCGGATGAAGCCGCTGTCCTCCACCACCAGGACCGACAGAAGCTCGAGCTTCGGCTGGGTCATCGCCCCCCCGCGTCGCGAACCGGGGGCATATCCCCGCATTCATCTCTCTTTCTGACACAGCGGCACCCGCTTGGCGAGGGACAAGCCGGGGCGGGAGCCTTATGCCGGTTGGAAGGAACGCCGCAGTTCGGATTGGCGAGACAGGCCGCCCCGGGCCCGGTTACCTTCTGCATCCCGTAAAAGCAAACGAACGAACAAAGAGAGGAACCGCCCGATGCCGCAACCCGATCACGTCATGGCCCTGCCGCTGCCCGAAAAGCCGGATCTCGACGCCGACATGCAGGCCCTGTTCGACAAATGCGTCGAAAAGCTGGGTTTCGTGCCCAACGTGCTCCAGGCCTATGCCTTGCGGCCGCGGAAGCTGCGCAACTTCGCCCTGTTCTACAACGAGTTGATGCTGGGCGAGAGCGGCCTCAGCAAGCTGGAGCGCGAGATGATCGCCGTGGTCGTCTCGTCGGCCAACCATTGCTACTACTGCCTCGTCGCCCATGGGCAGGCGGTGCGCAAGCTGTCCGGCGATCCGGAACTGGGCGAGATGCTGGTCGCCAATTACCGCGTCGCCCCGCTCGATCCCCGCCAGCGCGCCATGCTCGATTTCGCCTGGAAGCTGACGAAGGAGCCGATGTCGATCGGCGAGCCCGACCGCGAGGCACTGCGCACCGCCGGCTTCAGCGCCGAGGACATCTTCGACATCGCCGACACCGCCGGCTTCTACAACATGTCCAACCGTGTCGCGACCGCGGTGGACATGATGCCCAACCGCGAGTACCACAAGCAGGACCGCTGACGCGGGCGCATCCGGCACCCCCGACGCATGTTGGGCCGGGTCACATCGGGCCGAGCCACACAGGGTTGGAATCATGAGGATTGTCCGCTTCTTCGTCCGCCTGTTCGCCACCATCGGATTCCTGATGGTGGCCGGCGCGGTGACGGTGGTGGTGCTGGCCGTCCGCCACGAGCCGGCCCTGCCCGATGCGGTGGTGCTGGATCTCGACCTCTCCAAGCCGCTGTCCGAAAGCGAGGGCGGCAAGCTGGGCGGCCTGTTCGAGCATCAGGCCACCCTGCGCGAGGCGCTGGACGCGCTCGACCGCGGCCGGCGCGACCCGCGTGTCAAGGGCGTGCTGGCCCGCTTCGGCGACGATTCCATCGGCTTCGCCCAGACGCAGGAGCTGCGCACCGCCATCGAGCGGTTCCGCGCGTCGGGCCGCTTCGCCGTCGCCTTCGCCGAGGAGTATGGCGGGGCCGGGCCGGGCAACCGCTCCTACCTGCTGGCCAGCGCCTTCGACGATGTCTGGCTCCAGCCGCTGGGCACGCTGGGCCTGACCGGCCTGTCGGCCGAACTGCCCTTCGCCCGCGAGGCGTTCGACATGCTCGGCGTGCAGCCGCAGTTCATGCAGCGCGAGGAATACAAGAGCTTCGCCGAGACCTTCATGAGGTCCGGCATGACCCCGGCCAACCGGGAGATGACCGAGGCGCTGGTGGCCGACCTGACCGGCCAGCTGGTCGACGGCGTCGCCAAGAGCCGGCGTCTGGCCCCTGCAGCGGTGCGGGCGGCGATGGACAAGGCGCCGCTGCTGAGCCGCGAGGCGCTGGACCAGAAGCTGGTCGACCATCTCGGCTATGCCGACGAGGCGCGCGACGCCGCGCTCAAGCGGGCGGGTGCCGGGGCGGAGACGGTGGAGCCGGCCGACTATCTGTCGGTGGCCGGCGGCCCCAACGACAAGGGTCCGACCATCGCGCTGATCCATGCGGTCGGCACCATCACCGGCGGCAAGAGCGAGACGCCGGCGCTGGGCGAGGTCGCCGCCGGGTCGGAGACCATCGTCGAGGCGATCGAGGAGGCCGCCGACGATCCCGATGTGCGCGCCATCCTGTTCCGCATCGACAGCGGCGGCGGCTCGGTCTCGGCGTCGGAAGCGATCCGGCGGGCGCTGGTCAAGGCGCGCGAGAAGGGCAAGCCGGTGATCGCCAGCATGGGCGACGCGACGGCCTCGGGCGGCTACTGGATCGCGCTGGCGGCCGACCGCATCGTCGCCTCCCCCGCCACCGTCACCGGCTCCATCGGCGTCGTCGCCGGCAAGTTCGGGGTCAACGGCCTGTCGGAGAAGCTGGGCATCCACTGGGAGCGGGTGCAGAGCGCCCGCAACGCCGGCCTGTGGTCGCCGCTGCACCCGTTCGACGACAGCGGGGCGGAGCGGCTGAACGCGATCATCGACGACACCTATGCCACCTTCCTGCAACGGGTGGCCGACGCGCGGCGGATGACGCCCGAGCAGGCCCGCGGCATCGCCAAGGGCCGGGTGTGGACCGGCGCCCAGGCGCGCGACCTCGGGCTGGTCGACGATCTCGGCGGACAGGACCAGGCATTGGCGCTGGCCCGCACCGCCGCCGGGCTGGCCGCGGATGCCGAGGTGACGCTGGCCCCCTACCCGCCGCCGAAATCGGTGACCGACCAGCTGTTCGACCTGATGGCCGGCAAGGGCGAGCTGGTCGGCGCGCTGGCGGCGGTGGCTGAACTGCGGCCGCTGCTGGCCCAGCTCCGTCCCCTGATGGCCGCCGTGCAGGGCGAGGGCGTCCAGGCCCGCATGCCGGCGATGTCGCTCGACCGCTGACCGTCATCTGTCTCCCGAACCGGTGAAGATCCCCTCTCCCCCCCGGTGAGAGGGTTAGGGTGAGGGGGACTCTGCGGGGATGCGGATTTCCCCGCCTGCATTTACCCGCCACCGGCGCCATGATAGGAATAATTCCTTATTCCCGGCAACGGAGATCCGCGCGTGTCCCGAGCCCGCCATTCTACTGCAATCAATCGATCCCGTCCGTTTCTTCCACCGGCGGAATCCTGCGCCGCGCCGATGCCCGCCTGCCGGATCGGCGGCATGAAACAATGGAACAGGTCTGGATTCCTGTTTCATACGGTTTCAAACGTTCCATCCGCCATCGCCGCCCGGACAGCCCCCGGCCCCGATCCCGACGATCAACCCACTGAAAGAAAACAGGTTTCCCAGAATCATCACCCAACCCCGGCATGGAACACGCAACGCCGCGCCTCCACCCCTGTTCCAACCCGCGTTCCATCGTCACCCTGCCGCCGTCCCGCCATGGCGCATCGGGCTTGCGCCCGGCGGTTCCGGGTCTATGGTGGGGCCGCTTCCGGATACCCGTTCAAAGATCTCTACGGCCGAGACGCCCGACCATGACCGAGACCGCCGCCCGCTCCCCCCGGCCCGACGCCGCAAAGCCCGATACGGTATCGCCCGACGACGCCCCGCCGGTCTTCACCCACAAGGAGATCCTGCGCGTGTTCAGCGGCGTGGCGCTGGCGATGCTGATGGCGGCGATGGACCAGACCATCGTCGCCACGGCGCTGCCGACGATGGCGAGCCGGTTCGGCGGGCTGGAGATGCTGCCCTGGGTGGTCACCGCCTATCTGCTGACCTCGACCACCACCACGCCGATCTACGGCAAGCTGTCGGACCTCTATGGCCGCAAGCGGGTGCTGCAGACCGCGATCCTGCTGTTCCTGGCAGGCTCGCTGCTGTGCGCGATGGCGCAGAGCATGACCCAGCTGATCCTGTTCCGCGGCCTGCAGGGCTTGGGCGGCGGCGGGCTGATGTCGCTGGCCTTCACCATCATCGGCGACGTGGTGGCCCCGCGCGAACGCGGGCGCTACCAGGGCATGATCGGCGGCGTCTTCGCGCTGGCCAGCGTCGCCGGGCCGCTGCTCGGCGGCATCTTCACCGAGACCATCGGCTGGCAGTGGATCTTCCTGATCAACCTGCCGCTCGGGCTGGCCGCCTTCGCCATGACCCGCAGCAGCCTGTCGCGCCTGCCCGCCGGCCGGGCCAAGCCGCGGATCGACGTGATCGGCGCGGCGCTGCTGACCGGGGCGGTGACCGGGCTGCTGGTGTTCGTCACCCGCGGCGACGCCATGGGCTGGACCAGCCCGGCGGCGCTGGCCCTGCTAGCCGCCGGCCTCGCCATGCTGGCGGCCTTCCTGTGGCACGAGCGCCGGACCGCCGAGCCGATCCTGCCGCTGCACCTGTTCAGCCTGCCGGTCGTCGCGGTGGCGCTGCCGGTGGTCGCGGTGTCGGCGATGGTGCTGTTCGCCGGCATCGTCTATCTGCCGATGCATCTCCAGCTGGTGCAGGGCAGCAGCGCCACCCTGTCGGGCCTGCTGCTGCTGCCGCTGGTGCTGGGCATGACCGTCGGCTCGGTCGGCGGCGGCCGGCTGATCGCGCGCACCGGGCGCTACAAGGCGTTTCCGCTGGCCGGGCTGGCGCTGTCCGGCGTGATGTACGCGCTGCTCGGCCTCCTGCCTTCGCTTGCCGCCGACGGGCTGTGGTCGACGCTGATCCTGGTGCCGCTCGGCATGGGGCTCGGGCTGGTGATGCCGGTGATGACGGTCGCCGTCCAGAACGCGGTCGCCCAGCGCGACCTCGGCGCCGCAACCGCTTCGGTCGGCTTCTTCCGCTCGCTCGGCGGGTCGGTCGGGGTGGCGGTGTTCGGCGCCGTCTTCAACGCGGTCGTCTCCGCCCGGCTGGAGGATGCAGGCCTGTCCGGCCGCGCCGTGCTGGAGCATGGCGCGGCGGCGCTGGGCGGCTTGGCTCCCGCCGTCCGCGGCGGGGTGGTGGCGACGCTGGAGCACGGATTCTCGGTTCTGTTCCTGCTGGCGGCGGGTCTGGCGGTGATCTCCTTCGCCATGACCCTGTTCCTGAAGGAACTGCCGCTGCGCTCCGCCCGCCCCCAGCCGGCGGAGGCGTGACTCACGAGTCCGGGTCGGGAAAATGCCGGCGCTGCCCCAGCTTGTCCTCGATGTAGAGCAGGTTGACCAGCACCAGCACGACCACGGCGATCGGCGTCGCCAGGAACATGCCCATGATGCCGAACAGCACCCCGCCGGCGGCGATCGCCCCGATGGTGACCACCGGCGGCAGGTCGACCACCTGCTTCTGCAGGATCGGCGTGACCAGATTGCCTTCGATCTGCTGGATGAGGAGATAGAGGCCGGCGACCCACAGCGCGTCCTGCGGCGACTGGGCGAAGGCGATCAGCAGGGCCGGCACCGCCGCCAGGAAGGGGCCGAGCAGCGGGATGAACTCCAGCAGCCCGGCCACCATGCCGAGCGCCAGCGCCGACGGGATGCCGAGCAGCCACAGCCCGACCCCGATCATGGTTCCGACCAGCGCCATCGCCACCAGCTGGCCGATCAGCCATTTCCACAGGCTGTCGCCGGCGACCTCCATCACCTCGTTCGCCCGCTCCTGCCCGCGCGGCGGCACCAGCAGCACCACGCCGCGCTGGTAGACCCCCGGCGACGCCGCCAGATAGAGCGCCGCGAACATCACCACCACCCCGTCGCCGATGACATAGACCAGGCCGGAGGCGAAGGAACTCAGCTGGGTCATCCAGGGCCATTCCTTGCCCTGGTCCATGATGCGCTGGCGCCATGTGTCGGGCAGCATGCCCACCGCCTTGACGACCTGCTGCTGGAGCTGGTCGACCTGCGCCGCCATCGAGGTCCCCATCAGCCAGCCTCCGCCGCCGACCAGCGCCGCCAGCACCACCAGCACGATGGCCAGCGACCAGCCATGACCGAGCCCGGTCGCCCGCCCGACATAGCCGGCCAGCCGCTGCAGCAGGATGGCGAACAGGATGCCGGTGAAGATCAGCAGCAGCGTGCCGGAAATCCTCCACAGGAACAGCGCCAGCGCCGCCACCCCGGCGACGATCAGCACCTTCCAGGTGAAGACGGCCAGTTCGCCGCGCCCGGCCCGTGCCGGCGGCTCGTCCCGTACCGGAGGCTCGTCCCGCGTCGCCGCGCTCCCCGGCCGGCTGGGTATCGCCATGATCCGATGCTCCCCGTTCCGCTGCGGCGCCCCCTTGGGCAGCCCGGAGAGAGGAACGCGCGGGAACCCCAGACGTTGCCGGGAGCCGGCCGGTTAGGCCGTCGGCGGTAGTCCGAAGATGGGTATGGAAGATCGTCCGCCCCGCCCCATATCAAACGGGACGCCAAGGAGTCATTCTCGCTGATGTCACCTTCAAGAGCCCGCCCTTCGGCGGGCTCTTTTTTATCCGCCTACCGCCGGCCTCCTACCGCCGTCCGTCCGGCGGAAATACCAGGCTGACCTTCAGTCCGGGCGCCGGCTGCCCCGGTGCGCTCTCGCCCAGCTCCAGCCGGGCGCCGTGCAAAGTTGCCACCGCGTCGACCAGGCTCAGCCCCAGCCCGTTGCCGGGCGACGCCCGGGCGGTATCCAGGCGGACGAAGCGCTGCAGGACCTTGTCGCGCATCTCCGGCGGAATGCCGGGCCCGCTGTCGGCGACGTCGATGCAGGCGGCGCGGCCGGGCGCCGGGCCGTCCAGCACCAGCGAGATCGTGCCGCCGTCCGGCGTATACTTGATCGCATTGTCCAGCAGGTTCGACACCGCCTGCGCCAGCAGCTGGCCGTTGCCGCGGACCATCGGCTTGGCGCGGATCTCCACCGACAGCCGCTGTCCGCGCTCGTCGGCCACCGGCTCGTAGAGGTCGGCGGCCAGCTCCACCACCTCGGCCAGTTCGACCGGAACGAAATCCTGCCGCTTGGCCCCCGATTCGGCCTCGGCGATCGACAGCAGGGCGGTGAAGGTGGCGAGCAGCCGGTCGGCCTCGACGATGGTGTCCTGCAGGACGGCGCGGTAGACCTCCGCATCCTCGGTCTCGTGCAGCAAGGCCAGCTCGATCCGCGAGCGCAGCCGGCTCAACGGGGTGCGCAGGTCGTGGGCGACGCTGTCGGTCACCTGCCGCATGCCGGTCATCAGCCGTTCGATGCGGTCGAGCATGGCGTTCAAATTGCTGGCCAGCCGGTCCATCTCGTCGCCGCCGCCGAAGCGCGGCACCCGGTCGCTGAGATCGCCGCTCATGATCTGGCGGGTGGTCCGGTTGATCGCCTCGATCCGCCGCATGGCGCCGCGGCTCATCAGCAGCCCGCCGCCGAGACCCAGCAGCGCGGTGGAGCCCAGGATCCAGCCGAGCGAGCGGAACATCCGGGTGCGCAACTGGTCGATCTCGCTCATGTCGCGGCCGACCAGCAGGCGGAACTGGCCCGGCAGGGTGAAGGTGACGGCCTGCGCCGTCGACGGCCGGTTGGTCACGCCGCCGTAATCGGCGACCTTGAAATGGGTCCAGCCGCTGGCGTTCGGCACCGCCGCCGGCCATCCCGACAGGTTGCCGGCCAGGATCACCCCCGCCGCGGTGGTCAGCAGATAGATGGAGTTGTTGTTGGGAACCGCACTGCGCGTCCGCACCACGTCGACCAGACCGGACAGCCCGTAGCCCCGGTAATGGTCCTGCAGCCCGGCGACCTCCAGCGCGATGGTCTCGCCGATCTCGCCCTCCAGGAAGCCGGCGGTGGTGCGGTAGACCACGCCGAGGATCATCCCGACCGACAGCACGAACATCGCCAGATACAGCAGCGCCAACCGGAACGCGGTGGCCCGCACCAGCCGCAGCCCGGCAGCGAGGAAGCCGTGCAGGCCGCCGGCCGCACCCTCCTGCCTCATGGCACGCGCTTCGTCACGAATGTCTTCACCCTTCCGCGGCGCGCAGGCTGTATCCTGCACCGCGCACGGTGTGGATCAGCGGGGTCGGGAAATCCTTGTCGATCTTCTGGCGCAGACGGGCGATGTGCACATCGATGACGTTGGTCTGCGGATCGAAATGGTAGTCCCAGACATTCTCAAGCATCATGGTGCGGGTCACCACGCTGCCGGCGTTGCGCATCAGATATTCCAGCAGCGTGAACTCGCGCGGCAGCAGGTCGATGGCCTTGCCGGCGCGCTTCACGCTGCGCGACAGCAGATCCAGCTCCAGGTCGCCCACCGACAGGCGGGTCTGCGGCTGCGCTGCGCCGCGCCGGCGCACCAGCACCTCGATGCGGGCCAGCAATTCGGAAAAGGCGAAGGGCTTGGTCAGATAGTCGTCGCCGCCGACCTTCAGCCCCTTCACCCGGTCGTCGACGCTGCCCAGCGCCGACAGGAACAGCACCGGCGTGTCGTTGCCGGCAGCCCGCAGCACCTGGACCAGCGACAGCCCGTCGCGGCCGGGAAGCATGCGGTCGACGATCATCACGTCGTAATGCTCGGCCCCCGCCAGGAACAGGCCCTCCTTCCCGTCGTTGGCGACGTCAACCACATGCCCCGCCTCCTTCAGCCCCTTGGCAAGGTAGCTGGCGGCCTGGCGATCATCTTCGATGACGAGAATCTTCATGAGCACGAGTGTAGCCTCCCGACGCGGCCCGGCCAAGCGTGCGGTGGCACGCCCGGCCGGGTCTTCCCTGGACTGACGGCGATGCGGTTCACGCCTTCAGCTTCAGCGCGACGAAGGACTCGTTGCCCTGGCGGTTGATCAGCATCAGCAGCGCCTTCTGCCCGGCCTTCTCGGCCTCGGCGACATGGTGGCGGACGTCGGCCGGGCTCTTGACCACGCTGTCGCCGATCCGCTCGATGACGTCGCCGGGACGGATCGGCACATCGACGTTGGCGGTCAGGCCGGTCACCACGACGCCGTGCACGTCCTCGCCGATGCCCAACCGCTTGCGCGCCGCAGGATCCAGCGGGGCGAGCTTCAGGCCCTTCACCGGCGCGACCTCCGCCTGTCCGGCCGGGGCGTTGCCGGTCTCCGCCGCGGCGACCTGCTGCTCTTCGGACAGGCGGTCGATGCGCACCGCCACCGTCTTCTCGCGGCCCTCGCGGAGAACCTTCAATTCGACGGTATCGCCGGCCTTGGTTTCCGCCACCCCGCGGGTCAGGTCGCGCAGCGTGTCGACCGGCTTGCCGGCGTAGGACAATACGACGTCGCCCTGGTGCAGGCCGGCGCGCTGGGCCGGGCTGTCGGCGGTGACGTCAGCCACCAGGGCGCCCTTGGCCTGGGGCAGGCCGACGCTGTCGGCGATGTCCGGGGTCACCTCCTGGATCTTCACGCCGAGCCAGCCGCGCTCGACCTTGCCGGATTCCTTGAGCTGAGCCACCACCTCCTTGGCGAGGTTGGAGGGGATGGCGAAACCGATGCCGACCGAACCGCCGTTGGGCGAGTAGATCGCCGTGTTGATGCCGATCACGCGTCCGCCGAGGTCGAAGGTCGGGCCGCCGGAATTGCCGCGGTTGATGGCGGCATCGAGCTGGAAGTAATCGTCATAGGGGCCGCTGTGGATGTCGCGTCCGCGGGCCGACACGATGCCCTTGGTCACGGTGCCGCCCAGCCCGAACGGGTTGCCCACCGCCATCACCCAGTCGCCGACGCGGGTCTTGGCGCTATCGGCCCAGTCTACCGCCGGCAGCGGCTTGTCCGAATTGACCTTCAGCAGGGCGATGTCGGTCTTGGCGTCGCGGCCGATCAGCTTGGCCGGCATGGCGGTGCCGTCCTGCAGCGTGACGGTGATCTCGCTGGCGCCGTCGATGACGTGGTTGTTGGTCACGACGAAGCCGGCCGGATCGATGATGAAGCCGGAGCCGAGAGCCCCCGTCTTGTTGCCGCGCGGCGCCTGGTCCTGCCCATCCTGGTCGCCGCCGGGGCCGCCGTTCCGGCCCAGTTGATCCTGGAACTGGCGGAAGAACTCCTCGAACGGCGAACCGGGCGGGAATCCCGGGACGGCCGGTCCGCGCTGCGCCCGCTGCTCTGGCTTGGCCTCCTGCGTGGCGGCGATGTTGACGACGGCGGGGGAGACCTTGGCGGCGAGGTCGGCGAAGCTGGCCGGCGCGTCCTGCACCATGGTGACCGCGGGCGAGCCGTTCTGAGCCTGCGAGGCCGCCCAGCCGGCCAGCGCCGGAGCCGTCAGCACCGTGGAGCCGAGCAGCAGGGCGGCGACGGTCCGGCGCAGGCGGTTCGGGCGCTGGCGCGTGGCGGGCGAGGAATGGGTGGTCATGCGGCGGCACTCCAGTGAAGCGGTTCCGGCAATCCGGTGTTGTCCGCAATCTAGGACTCCGCCGCTCACCGCGGCCTTGCGACCGGATGAAAGAAATTTCAGGGACGATGCCGGAAGGGACGGTGGTTTGGCCGCCTATTCACCCAGCAGATGCAGCGCGATCTCACGCCGGTGCGGGTGGGCGCGGTGTTCGAACAGGTAGATGCCCTGCCAGGTCCCCAGCGCCGGTTCGCCGTCCATCACCGGAATCGACAGACTGACGCCGGTCAGGGCCGAGCGGATATGTGCCGGCATGTCGTCCGGCCCCTCGGTCGTGTGGGCATACAGCGACGGATCCTCCGCGACCAGACGGCGGAAGAAGCGCAGCAGGTCCGCCTGCACGTCGGGATCGGCATTCTCCTGGATGGTCAGGGATGCCGAGGTGTGGCGGCAGAAGACGGTCAGCAGTCCGGTGCTCATCCCCTGCGCCGCCACCCAGCGCCGCACCGGGGCCGTCACCTCGACCAGTCCGGCGCCGCGGGTGGGTACGCTCAGCGTCGTGGCGGCCTGTCGCATCGCTCCTGTCCTTTCGCAAAAATCGCCGGCTTGGTTCCGGATGCAAGCCATACCAGATGTTGCAGCCCGTATGCTTCCGCCCGGGCGGCGAAGCGGGATCGTGGAAAGGACGACCGCACATGGACATCACCGGCACCCACATCGTTCCCGGACGGCGGGACCGCGTGTTCGCCGCGCTCTGCGACCCGGAGGTCCTGATGCGCTGCATCCCCGTCCTGGAAGAGATGGTGCGGTTGTCGGCCTCCGACTATGCCGCGCGGGTGCGCACCACCGTCGGACCGCTGAAGGCGCGCTTTTCCGGCCGGCTGCGGCTGGAGCCGGAGGATGGCGCCCACCGCTACCGGCTGGTCGCCCAGGGCAACGGCGGGCTCGCCGGTGCGGTGAAGGGCGAGGCGCTGGTCGTCCTGGAGGAGGAGGACGGGCGCACGCTGCTGACCTACAGCCTGACAGTTGCGCTGGGCGGAGCGGTCGGCCGGCTGGCGGTGAAGCTGGTGCAGGCCAAGACCGACCGGGTGTTGGCCGCCTTCTTCGAGCGATTCGCGGCGGAGGTCGACGGCGCGGCCGAGTGACACGACCGAAGAATGCGGCGTAATGCCGCAGCCCGGCGGGACGATGAGCGTCTTTCGCGCATGCAGCATCCTGGGTCAGGATGCGGGTGTCGCGGGTGCTCATTGCCGGTGGAGATGCCGAATGGACAAATCCCAGCCCCTTGCCCCCGCTCAGGATGGCTTTTCCCTCGACCATCCGGATGGCTCGGCCATAGATCACCAAGACGGCTCCGCCGTGGACCGGATGATCTTCGGCCGCGTGCTGGCGCTTGCCGTCGCCGACGCAGCGCGGAGCTTGCCGCAGGCGCTGGCACTGCCGAAGGACGAACTGGCGCTGCTCACCGCCCGCCATGCGCCGCAATTCGCTGCCGCCGTCGACGCTGTTCCCGAGCCGGCCGATTTCGGCGAGGACGCCATCGAGGAGGCCGACCTGCGCGACTTCCTCGCCGAACATGGCGTCCGGGGTGAAGCGGAGGAACGCTGGCTCGCCGCGATCCTGGCCCGCCGGTCGCTGGAGCCGAACCATCTGTGGCAGGATATGGGATTCCACGACCGCGGCGAACTCAACACCATGTTCCGCCGCCATTTCCCGGCGCTGGTGGCGCTGAATTCCGCCGACATGAAGTGGAAGAAGTTCTTCTACCGCCAACTCTGCGAGCGGGAGGGGCTAATGCTGTGCAAGTCCCCCAACTGCGAGGTCTGCGACGACGTCGACGTCTGCTTCGGCGAAGAGGCCGGCGATCCGTTGGCGACGCTGTCGCGGCTGGCCCGGGGGGTGGCGGCCTGACATCGTTCAACGCGGTTGGGCTCAACGCGGCTGGGCGCCCAGATCCTCGAAGGTCAACCCCTTGTCGGTGCGGCGGAACCGCCCCTTGCCGTTGACCGTCAGCGCCGGCTGCCCCGGTTGCGGCACGAAGGTGGCGGCGTAATAGCAGTCGTACGGCGCTCCATCCTGACCATTCCCCTGCCCGGCCTTAGGCTTCGCCTCGACGCAGCCCTGCTTGCGGAAATTGTCGAAGGCCCGGAAACCGGCATTGCCCTGCCATTCCAGCGCCCGGCGCGTGTGCGTCTCCACCAACCGCCGCATGTCGCCTTCCGACGGCTCGCCGGAACAGGCGGAAAGAACAAGGGTCGCCAAGGCGAGGGCGGCGGAGGCGCCGGCACGCCGCCCGAATCGTCCCCGGCCGGAAGTGGGAAAAGCCGGCACCGCTCTCAGCGTCCCCCCAACAGCCGGTCGACCCGCTCCTTCAGGGCGGCGAATGACGGCGGCTTGACCACGAAGCCGTTGACGCCCAGCGTCATCGCCTGCTTCACGATCTCCGATTCGGTGTGGTTGGTCAGGAAGACCACGGGAGCGCGGGGGTTGGCAGCCTCGGTGCTGGCGCGCAGCCGGGCCAGGAATTGCAGGCCGGATACCGGCTTCATGTCGATGTCGCAGACGATCAGGTCGGGGTTCACGCGGATGCATTCCTGCATCGCGGTCTCGCCGTTGTCGGCCTCGGCGATGCCGCGGAAACCGATCTGCCCCAGAATCTGGATGATGGTGCGGCGGACGAAGGGCTGGTCTTCGACGACCAGGATGCGATGCTGGGAGTAATCGATCGCCTGCATGTCCATTCCCGATCCTCAACGCCAATTCGCCGCATCCCACTGATACCGTCCGGACCGGCGGCAGGCAACCGCCGGTCGGTTACGGGCGCATGGAATATGGTTTTGGCGCTGTAAAGTTTGCGACAATTTGCTCCGGAACCGCGGGTCATCCAGCCGCCTGGACCCGTCCCGGGAACCAGCGTTCCAGCATCGCGCGCAGCCGGTCCATGGTCAGCGGTTTGTGCAGGCAGTCGTCCATTCCGGCAGCGCGGCATCGGGCGTCGTCCGCGGCATCGGTCCCGGCGGTCAGCGCCACGATCGGCACCCGGCCGGCCTTGCCGGGAAGCGCGCGGATGGCGCGCGACGCCTCATGTCCATCCATCACCGGCATCTGCACATCCATCACGATCAGGTCGAAGCCGCCGCCGGCCGCCGCCGCCAATGCCTGCGCCCCGTCCTCCGCCGTCGTCACGCCATGGCCGAGCGCCCGGAAGAAGCCGGCGGCGACGAGACGGCCGATCGGATTGTCCTCCACCAGCAGCACCGACAGGGCGGCAGGCGTCTCCACCGGCCGCACCGGGATGTGGATGGAGAACCCGTCCCCGGCATCGGAAAGCAGGCGGCCGGCCAAACGCCGCACCAGGGGACGGGCCGCAGCCAGCACCAGCGGGCGCAGCCGGGGATCACCCCGGCGCCGCAGAACCAGTTCGGCAGCGTCTCCCGCCGGCTGCAACGCCAGGGTCTGCACCGCTCCGCCTTCGGCCGTCAGCACGGAGAGGAGCGCCCGCAGCCCGGCGCCATCGCCGACGAACCGCCCGCATGACTCCGCATCCGCCGTCACGGTGCTGGTGCCCATGGCGTTCGCGGCGCCCGCCAGACCGGCAAGCGTCACCGTCTCCTCCAGTGCCGGCCCGGCCGCATCGCCCAGCGCCGACAGCGTGGCGCGCAATGCCGCCCCCGCCACCCGCAACTCGGTCAGCCGGTCGTGCTGGCTCGGCAACAGCAGCGAGTCCAGCGCGGCATCCGCAAGCGCCAGCATCGGATCGAGCGCCGCGTCCACCGCGGCACCGGCCGCATCGAACAGCGCGGCAGCCTCGGCCTTGCCGCGCTCCGCCGCCGCCAGCGCGGCGCGCAGCCGGTTCTCCCGCACCTGACGCAGCCGGGCACTGTCCGCCGCACGGCCCAGGGCAACGGCATCGTCCGCCGCCAGAACATCCTGCGCACCGGCCGCGATCAAGGCAGCGATCGAGGCAGCGGCATCGGCATGCCTCTCCTCCGGCAGCAGGACCAGAACAGCCGGCGCAGGATCGAGCCGTGCCAGTGCCCCGACCGCCTCGGCGGTGGCAGCATCCCCGTCCAGCAGGACGACACCGGCCCCGCCCGCGTCCCGGCCGCCGCGCAGACGGTCCAGCGCCCCGTCGACCGTCTCCACCCGCATCAGGACACCGGCGAATGCCCGGGCGATCCGCGATGCGCGCACAGGCGGGCAGCACGTGCCGGCGACCAGCAGGGTCGTCACCTGCGCCTCCACCGGCTCCTGCCGTCCCTCGGGGCCCCTTTCGTCAGTCATCCTTCCGTCGGTCATGGCTGCGACAGGTCAGGCAGCCGCATCGACCGGCGGGCGGCCGTTGGTCGCCATTTCCACGGCGCGGGTGAAGTCGCGCGACATCTCCTTGGCATCGAAGGCGAGATGGATGCGCTTATGCTCCACCGCCTTCACGACGACCGTGGCCTCGGCCCCATAGCGGTCGAGCCGCAAGTGACCGATGGCCCCGGCGAGCGAGCGGCCGTCCGTCGCCGTCACCGGATCGATCATGGCGCCGCCGATCGACAGGTTGCGCACGGTCACCGCCAGCCGGTCGCCGCCGACCAGCAGGGTTCCCGTCTCCTCCACCTGGAAGCGGGGCTTGCGCCGGCGGTCGGCATCGCCGGTGGAGGTGCGGACGATGCGGACCAGCACCATGCGCAGGGCCTCGATGGAGCGGGCGACGTCGCCGGAGCCGTTCTTGACCTGGGTGGCCTGTTCGCCGGTGCGGTCGGCCTCCTCCGACACCGCGGCAATGCGGTGCGACACCTCCTGCGCGGCGGTGGAGGTCTCCACCACGTTGCGGCTGATCTCCTGGGTCGCGGCGGCCTGCTCCTCCATCGCCGCGGCGATGGAGCCGGCGATATGGTCGATCTCTGCGATGGTCCGGCCGATCTCCTCCACCGCCTGCACCGCATCGTCGGTCACCGCCTGGATGGCGGTGATCTGGCGGGTGATCTCCTCGGTCGAGCTGGCGGTCTGGTTGGCGAGGTTCTTCACCTCCTGCGCCACCACTGCAAAGCCCTTGCCGGCCTCGCCCGCCCGTGCCGCTTCGATGGTGGCGTTCAGCGCCAGCAGGTTGGTCTGGCCGGCGATCGACTGGATCAGGTTCACCACCTCGCCCACCTTCGACACCGTCTCAGACAGAGAGCGGATGGTGGTCTGGGTGTTGCGGCCATTCTCCACCGCGCGGCGGGTCACTTCGCTGGAATGGGCGACCTGGGACGAGATCTCGCGGATCGAGGCGGCCAGCTGCTCGCTGGCGGCAGCGACGGTCTGGGCGTTGGCCAGCGCCTGCCCGGCGGCCGAGGCCACCGTCTGCGCGTTGACGCTGACCCGCTCGGCCGATCCCGACATGCCTTCGGCATCGTCGGCCATGGCACCGGTCCGCTGCGCCACCTCTTCCACCGCGCGCCCGGCTTCGCGCTCCACGGTCGAAGCCATCGCCTCGAGCGCCTGACGCCGCTCCTCGTCGGCATGGCGGGCGCGCTCCACACGCTCCTGCACGGCATAGCAGAGCCGGGCCTTCAGCCCGCGCAGTTGGCCGGCCACCGGGTGGAACTCGGCCTCCGCCGGCAGGTCGATGATATGGGACTGGTCGTTGCGGGCGATTGCGTCGAAATCCGTCGAGAAGGCAGCCAGCGGCCGGCGCACCGTGCGCAGCAGCAGCAGGCCGCACAGCACCGCCGCGATCAGCACGGCCAGCCCGGCCGCGACGGCAAAGACCAGATGCCATTGGAAATCGACCAGCGCCCCTTCATACTCCGCCCTGGCGACGTTCAACTGCAGGGTCAGCAGATCCTTGTTGGTCTGGAAGGCGGCCTGGAAAAGCGGCTCGATCCGGTCGCGCACCAGCACTTCCAGCCGCAGCGAATCACCCTGGCCCGCCAAATCCAGCGCCGGCTTCAGCCCGTCGGCCTCGAAGGCGGCGCGCTGTTTGCCGAAGCGCTCCGCCAGTACCTTCTCCTCAGGCGTCAGGTAGGTGGTGAGATAATCCGCCCACAGCCGGTCGATGGCGGCGGTATTGCCGGAGATCCGCGCTTGGCGACCGGCCATCACCTTGGCGTCGCTGCCGTCGCGGGTATCGATGACGAGGGTCTGCAGCGTCTGCACCTGGTCGCGCATATGGTCCAGGATCTCGCCGATCTGCACTGCCGGGACCGTCCGGTCCTCGTACACCGTCTTCAGCGAGGCGTTGCTGTCGGCCATGCCGCGCAGGGTGACACCGCCCACCGCCAGCATCGACAGGACCATGAAGGCGAAGATCATGGTCAGCCGGCCGGTGATGCTGGCCGACCAGCGCCGCAGGGATGCCGCCGCACCGCGCCCGACCGCCTGCCCGTCACGCACCGTCAGATGGCGTGCCCGTCCTTCGCGGATGTCGGCATAGAGCTGTTCGGCCGAAGCCACCTGATCGCGCGACGGCTTGGTGCGGATGGAGATGAAGCCGGTCATCCTCCCATCCTCGATCACGGGGGTGACGTTGGCGCGGACCCAATAGAAGTCGCCCGCCTTGGTGCGGTTCTTCACCAACCCTTCCCACGGCCGCCCGTCCTTGATCGTCGCCCACAGGTCGGCGAAGGCCTCCTTCGGCATGTGGGGGTGACGGATCAGATTGTGCGGTGCGCCGACCAGCTCGTCTTCCGCATATCCGCTGATATCCACGAAGGCCTTGTTCACGAAGGTTATGCGCCCGCCCGTGTCGGTGCGCGACACCAGCAGGACGCCGTCTTCCATCACGATTTCACGGTTGCTGATCGGTTCGTTCACACGCATGGACGGGGCCTCGTCGGAGAATAGGCTCTGGCAGGGAGCGGCAAAACAAGGAACACCGCACCTTGCGGAAGGAACGGTGGTTCAGGACGGAGATCGGAAGGTTGTTTCATCTACCCTGGGTGGGCATCACCCCGCACTGACCCAGATCAAAACAGCAAGAGACGTGCCACATGCACCGGCTTGTCCGGAAAGCCGGCCTCCGGAACAACCCTTATGGGCAGCAAGCTCCGCCAGACGCACTCCGGTATGTCGAAACAGGCTTGCCGACTGCCCTGGATTCGCATTTTGCGAATAGAAACGCGAATTTTCTGGTCAATTTCCAAAATGCGAAAATCATCGTGCGCGACGATGAAGTAGAAAAATCTCATATGACGAAATTATGTAAATAAAAAGCCCCTCTCTCGAATAGAGAGAGGGGCCTCATTACCGCGGCAACTTGTCGCAGTCATTGGCTCTATATGATGGATCGCGATCGGTGGTCAGGACTTTGCCATCAGCTGTTCCAGCCAATGGATGTCGTAATTGCCGTCGATGAAAGCCTGCTGGGCGATGATGCGCTCATGCAGCGGCAGGGTCGTCTGGATTCCCCCGATCACATACTCCTCGATCGAGCGGCGCAGGCGCATCAGGCACTCGTTGCGGGTGGTGCCGTGGACGACGAGCTTGGCGATCAGGCTGTCATAGTGCGACGGAACGCGGTAACCGTCATACAAGGCCGAATCGACCCGGACGCCCAGGCCGCCCGGCGCGTGGTAGCCGTCGATCTTGCCCGGCGACGGCATGAAGGTCTCCGGATTCTCGGCGTTGATGCGGCATTCGATGGCATGGCCTTCGAAGCGGATGTCCGACTGGCCGTATCCGAGCGGCGCGCCGGCGGCGATGCGGATCTGCTCGCGCACCAGATCGATGCCGGTGATCATCTCGGTGATGGTGTGCTCGACCTGCAGGCGGGTGTTCATCTCGATGAAATAGAACTGCCCGTCCTCGAACAGGAACTCCATCGTGCCGACGCCGCGATAGCCGATGGCCGCCGCGGTCTTCGCCGCCAGGGCACCGATGAACTCGCGCTGCTCGGCGTTGAGCGCCGGGCTCGGCGCCTCCTCGATCACCTTCTGGTGCCGGCGCTGGACCGAACAGTCGCGCTCGCCGAAATGCACGCAGGTGCCGTGGGTGTCGCCGAGAAGCTGGATCTCGATGTGGCGGGGCCGGCCGAGATACTTCTCCAGATAGACCTCGTCGTTGCCGAAGGCGGCGCGCGCCTCGCCCCGGGCCAGCTGGTAGGCCTCCTTCAGCTGGTCGGGGTTGCGGGCGACCTTCATGCCCTTGCCGCCGCCGCCGGCCGCCGCCTTGATCAGCACCGGATAGCCGGTGTCGTGGGCGACCTTCTCCGCCTCCTCCAGCGTCGTCACCGGACCGTCGGAGCCGGGAACGACGGGCAACCCCTGCGCCATCACCGTCTTCTTGGCGGTCACCTTGTCGCCCATGACCCGGATATGCTCCGGCGTCGGGCCGATGAAGGTGAAGCCATGCTCCTCCACCATCTCGGCGAACTGGGCGTTTTCCGACAGGAAGCCGATGCCGGGATGGATGGCGTCGGCATTGGTGATCGACGCCGCCGACAGGATGGCCGGAATGTTTAGGTAGCTGTCGCGCGCGGAGGCCGGGCCGATGCACACGCTCTCGTCGGCGAGGCGGACGTGCATGGCGTCGGCGTCGGCGGTGGAATGCACCGCCACGGTCTGGATCCCCATTTCGCGGCAGGCGCGGTGGATGCGGAGCGCAATCTCACCGCGGTTCGCGATCAGGACCTTTTCGAACATCGCCAAGGGAGTGCCCCGCTTACTCGATGATGAGGAGAACTTCGCCGAATTCGACCGGCTGGGCATCGGACACCAGCACCTCGGCCACCGTGCCGCCGCGCGGCGCCTTGATCGGGTTCATGACCTTCATCGCCTCGATGATCATCACCGTCTGGCCGGCCTTGACCACGTCGCCCGGACGCACGAAGGGGGTGCCGCCCGGCTCGGCCGCCAGATAGGCCGTGCCGACCATCGGCGAGGTCACCGCGCCGGGATGGGCGGCCGGCCGGCCGGCCGGAGCCGCGACGGCGGCGACCGGGGCCGCCGCCAGAACCGGGGCTGCCTGGACGGCGACCGTCTGGGCGGCGGTCGGGCGGGTGACGCGGATGCGCTTTTCGCCTTCGGCGAACTCGATCTCGCTCAAGCCCGTCTCACGCAGGAGGTCCGCCAGCTTGCGGACCAGATCGCCGTCGATGTCGAAGCTCGCCATGATGTCAGTCGTTCCCGTTTCCTTAATCGCGGTCGATGATGTTCGCGATGGCGTCCAGCGCCAGAAGATACCCGTGCGGCCCGAATCCGCAGATCATTCCCCTCGCCACCGGCGAGATGTAGGAGTGATGACGGACCGGCTCGCGCTTGAAGATGTTCGACAGATGGACCTCGATCACCGGCAGCTCCGACAGGATCAGGCTGTCCATGATCGCAACCGAGGTGTGCGTGTAGGCGCCGGCATTGATGACGATGCCGTCATTCTCTGTCCGCGCCTGCTGGATCCACGAGACCAGTTCGCCCTCGTGGTTGGACTGCCGGAAATCGACGGTCAGACCCAGCCGGTCGGCACGTTCATGGCAGGCGGCCTCCAGGTCGTCCAGGGTCATCGACCCGTAGATTTGCGGCTCGCGTACGCCCAGCATGTTGAGGTTCGGCCCGTTGAGGACCAAGATCGACGCGTCGATGGCCACGGCCCGCGCCCCTTTTCCATAGATCGAAACCGCGCGTTTATAGCACGATGCATCGTCCTGTCCATGGTGAGCGGACGGCATTGCGCGGAAAAGCGCGCCCCCGCGACGCCCCCACCCTGCCCCGGGATCGCCCTCAGGGCGGTGGGGGCAGGGTATGGCTGGTCAGCAGGTCGCGGTATGCGCCCTGCGATTTCAGTGCCTTCAGCCCGTCGTTGAAGGCGGCCACCGTCGAATCCGCCCCCGGCGTGGCCCGGCCGACCACCAGATGGAAGGTGACGACGGCATAGGGCCGCTCAGACATCCGGATGTCGTCCGCCAGGCCGGACCGGGCGATGGCGGCGGCGGCACTGTACTCGTCGATGATGAAGGCATCCGCCCGTCCGGTCGCCACCATGCGCACGCAGGCGCCGAGATCGGACGGCGTCTGCCGCGTCAGGCCCTTCCGCTCGACAAGCGCCTCAAGTTCGGGCGGCAGGGCATAGCCGACCGGCTGGCAGACCGTCCGGCCGCGGAACTCCTCCGCCCCGCTGGAACCGGCCGTCTCCTCCCGGTCGCCGGTGGGGCCGTGGAAGGTCATTGCCGTGCGGTTCGAGAGGTAGACGAATTGTCGCACCTCGATCACCGGATCGGAAAACAGGACCTCGCTCTCTCGCTCCGGCGTGCGGACATAGGGAAAGGTGGCGAGGAAACGCCCTGCCACCACCCCGTCGTAACCGCGCTTCCACGGCATGAAGCGGACATCGTACTGGCGGCCCTGCAACGCGAAGGCCCGGCGGACCATGTCGGTCACCAGACCGCCGCCGGGCAAATCCTCGCCGGTATAGGGGGCATAATCGTCGCCGGTCACCAGATCCAGGCCGGTGTAGGGTGCCCGGACCGGACCGGGACCGGCGTCCGCCGCGCGCAGCGGTGCAGGGGTGGTGGCGAGAAACAGGCCGGCCAGCACGAACGGCGCGGCGAATGCCCTGCGCGCCCACTGCCCCGCGTCGCCGGCCGCACCGGTTCTTCGAGCGCCCATGCTTCCCGATTCCCCTTCCGTCCGCTCGCCGGACCTGCCGCCGCGCGGCGCATGAAGGCGGGATCTAACGGCCTTTCCGCCGCGCTGTAAAGGGCGGCCGGCAAGCCGGCGCGCCCGGGATCACTCCGCCGCCGCGGCAGCGGCCTTGGCGCGGCGGCCGGCCGGGTCGGTGTAGAGATCGTTGATGCGCTGGACATGCACCGCCGTCGCCTCGCGGATGGCGAAGATGGCCTTGCGGGCGCGGCCACTCCACCCGGCCGGTTGCTTGGCGAAGATCGACCGGAAGAAGCGCGTGTTGCGCAGGAAGGCCTGCCGCAGGTTAAGGTCGACGTCGCCAAAACGGTCGCCGAGCGTCGCGGCGATGCGGCCGGCGAAGAACTGCCGGATCTTGAAATGCCCGGCCAGGAACAGGCCGCCCAGGACCACGGCGGCACCGATCAGCCGCACCGGCACGCCGCCGTCGGCCCCGGTCTCGAACAGCCAGCCGAGGAAGGCGCCGAACCCGCCGCCAACCGTCTGCAGCACCACGCCCAGCACCAGCACCAGCAGCGTGGCCCACACCGCGTCGGCGATCAGCACGCGGCGCCGCCACGCCGCCATCGCCTCGCGGAGCTTGGGAACCACCTCTCCCTCCAGCTCCTTGGTCAGGCTGTCGATGGAACCGATGATGCGGTAGGAGCGGGCGACCTCCACCTCGTTGATCCGGCTGTGGATCTCGGCAAGGTCGTGATCGCGCCGCGCCTCGTAGCGGGCGCGCTGGCCGTCATCCGCGATGGCGACGGCGGAACGCTGGTCGTAGATCGCATAGAATCGGCCCGACACCAGCCCGGCCTGGGCGATGGCGCGCTGCCAGGCTCCGAACACCGCCTCCAGATTGTCCTCCTTCGCCGTGGTGTCGACCTGGTTCAGGATGTAGCAGACCTTGCGGGCATCGGCGCGGTTGACCGTCTTGGCGACCAGATGTCGCAGCGTGTCCTGCATGGCTCCCGGTTCGGGATGGCGGGCGTCGAAGAAGACCAGGACGAGGTCGGACAGCTCGACGATATGGTCCACCAGCCGCAGGACCGAGCGGCGCTGGTCGTCGGCGTCGAAACCGGGCGAATCGATGAAGATCTTGCCCCGGGTCCGCGGGCCGGACAACGTCTTCAACTGGAGATAATTGTCGATCCGCTTGCCCTCGCCGGCCGACACCTTCTCGATCTCGTCGGCGATGCGGTAGAAGGGAAAGCGCGGATCGGCGTTCAGGGCGGTGCCGGGCAGCGCCTCCTTCCGCGTCTCCGGGCCGTGGCAGATCACCGTGAACTTGTCGTCGACCGCCTGGTTGCCGGTGTTCTGCAGCGCCTCGCCCAGATAGCCGTTGAGGAAGGTCGACTTGCCGGCCGAGAAGGTGCCGAGCACCGCCACCATCGGCCACCAGGGGATGCGGGTGGTCAGCGATTCGTGACGGTCGATCAGCCCCAGGCCGGACAGAATCCGGTCGAAGGCGCGGAAGGTCGGGAGGACCGGCAGCAGGTTCGGGTTTTCAGCGCGCAGATGCGCGTCCAATGCCGCGAGGCGCTGCTGAAGGGCTTGCCGGGGGGTCATGGGCGGACACGTTCCAAAGTGGCACGGGGCAGGACCGGACCCGACGGGACGCCGGCCCGGGAATAACGGTCCTGTCTAGCACGGGCGGGGCAGGCGCCGGACATGAAATCTCCCTCATCATCCATGCGGGGTTCCGGCGGGAACCGGGGGCGGGACCGGCGCGTTACCCGGCGATGGACAGCGCCGACACACCCGACCGACAGCCCGCCCCCACGCCGGAGGAGGACCATCGGCTGACCGCGGAGGAACTTGCCTTCCTGCTGCGCGACCCGGCCGAGCGGGCCCGCGACGCCGAGCGCGCGGCGCGATCAAACCGCAACCGCACCGAACGCAGGGCCAGCGACCCCGACTATGCCGAGCGGCTGCGTGCCGGGGACCGCGAACGCCAGCGCCGCCGCCGCATGCGCGACGCCATCGGCCGGCCCGAACCGCAGGAGGTCCCGGCCGTGCCGCTGCCCGACCTGAGCGAGGCCCAGGCGGCGGAACGGCTGGCGACCCATCTCGACCGCTCGGCCTCCGCCCAGGCCGCGCAGTTGCGACGGCAACCCGACCGCATCCGCCTGTACGCCGAGGCCTTCGTCGCCTACCGGACGCTGTCGTCCGCCGGCGCCCGGCCGACCCGGGGAGCGCTGGCGACCCTGCTGAAGTCCCGCTTCGGCCGCAGCCTGACCCCTTCCCAGATCCAGAAGCTGCGCGACCATGTGGAGGGCTTCGCTATGCCCGGCGGCCCATGGGAGGCGGCCGCACCTCCTGTGCGGCGGAGAGGCGCTGCCAAGGCCGATATGCGTCGTCACGCATCGCAGGCCGGGAAAGCTTGAATCGGCCGACAGGATGGCCGGTCCAGCACCTTTATCATGGTTAATTATAGATTAATGTTTGGCTGGACAACGAGTCACCCCGCGACAGCCTGCGATTTCAGGCGCGTGACCGACGCTATCGCCCTTTCGCACGCGAAAAATTGCTTTGCCGGCGCATGATTATTTGCTGGAACCAGAACGTCTTCTACCGACATTTGGAAGATCCAAGCACCGTCCGCGATCGAACGGATAAATTCCGAATTCGGAAAGCTGTCGATCCAACCAGTGGATGAGCCCGAAGAATCGGTCATTTTCACAATGGGATATGCGCAGGGTACGGATAGAGTGTCTACGGAATTGATTTCCTTGATCATGCGCACAATACAAAACTGTAACAGGGAGTTTCCGGCGAATGCTGGTCCAACACCGCTGCCTATCGGAATATGGCGGAAATACGTTAATATTAATGATTTTTCTCTTGAAGTCAAACAACGGACGTGCAAACAATCCTTTCATTCTCGCAAAGAGAGGCTGCGAACGACTGGGTATCGGAGACCAATGGACATGAGTGAACCGACGGCGCGCAAAAGAGGACGACGCGGATCGCCGGAATCCTGGTCTGTGGACGCCCATGTCGGGCAGCGCGTGAGGATGCGCCGGACCCTTCTGGGAATGAGCCAGGAAAAATTGGGCGAGGCCATCGGCCTGACCTTCCAGCAGGTGCAGAAATACGAACGCGGCTCCAACCGTATCTCGGCAGGCACGCTCTATCGCCTGGGCCAAGTCCTGGATGTTCCGGTCAGCTTCTTCTTCGATAGCTACAACGACCCCGGTTCGTCGCGCCGGCTGCGCAGCAGCGGCAACGAGGCGGAGGAGACAGGAACCCAGATCAGCCGGCGGGAGGCCCGCCTGCTACGCTTGTGGCGCGCCGCCCCAGCCCATGTCTCGGACGAGATGCTGTCGCTGCTCTCCGCCCTCTCGCCCGAAATCAAGGAATCCCCCGAGAGCCCGGAAGACGGCGAGGATGGGAAATCCACAGCGGCACCACGGGACGAGGGCCTGCCGCCCCAGATCAAGACCCCGGAGCGATCCTCGAGCAGCCCTGCCGACAACGGCATGACGGCCGGGGAAGCGGATGGCGCGGTCCTGGAGGCCGAAGGCGTTCGGGGCCCAAGTCGCACCGTCCGCAACGACTCCCCGCGGATCAAGACGGTGAAATCCACCGACAATTCCAACAAGGCGCGACGGCGGCACGGTGCCGTGTGGGATCCGACGGACATTCTGCGCGCGTCCAAGCCGCCGTCCCGCAACTGAACAGCCGCGAACGACCGACTCGAAAACGACGGACCCGAACGTCACGGAAGGCAAATCGCCAAATGGACTGGATAACTGGAAAGGCTCCGCATCGTTAAGAATGCGGAGCCTTTCCAGTTATCGGCATCATTCCCGGACGGATGCGCCGGCCTCACCAGCTGCGGACGGGACCAACGTCGAGATGAACGAAACCGCTGCGCGGGTAAAATCCGACGCCGCCGGCCTGCATCGCCCGCGCCGTCTCGGAGATCGCGCGCAATTGGGTATCGGGCAGGCGGATATCGATGGCCATGCCGCGGGTGTGGTAGCTTTCCTTGGCGACCCCACGCGACCGGCGCCGCGCCATGGCGTTGGTCCGGCGGGACCGGTAGCCGCAGATCACCTCGAACGGATCGTCGGAACCGACGGACTGGTGTACGCGGGCCAGCAGGTCGAACAGGCGCGGGTCATAGCGGCAGACCTGCTTGGCGCGGTGGTCGCGCAACAGCACGTCCAGCTTGCGCAACGCGTCCGGCTTGTAATGGCCGTCCGCCCAATAGACGCCGTCGAACCGTTCGTTCGTGTTGATGTTATGAAGGGTCAGGCGGCGGACGCCGCCGGTCAGAGGCGCCGCCTCCGCCGAACCGGTCCCGAACAGGACCGGAGCCGTCACCACGCTGGTGGCTACCCCCGTGATCGTCGCCGAGGCGACAGGAACCGCCGCAGACACTGCCGCTACGGCAAAGCTCAGGAACCCGCGCCGCCCGATCGCCGGTGCGGCACGCTCATCATCCCCCAAATGCATCCCCGAACCTCTTCGTTTTACGTTTTGGCCGTTCTACGTTTTGGCCGTTCGGCGTTTGGCGGGTCGCGCAGCGCCCGCGATGGTGTAAACCTTATGTCCAACGCTGGTCCGAACCGTCCCATCTGGTGTGAAACGTGTCCGGACGGATATTCGTATAGGGAAGGTCATCGGCCGAGGCAATTAAAAAATTTTATACTGTGACCTTATTGCATAGGACAGTCATAGGATGGCGGCAGGAAAATCACACCGGAGGAATGATTGGAGAAAATTCGCTCTCCACGCCTCGCCTTCCATTATTGCGTTGCATAGATTGAGTAAAAGGACCGCGGCGCATCCCTTCGGGCAAGTCGCCGCCCCCATGCGACAGAGGGTTCCGACATGACCGTATCCGCCGATCTCCACAAGCCCCGCAAGCTGGCCGCCCTGGCACTGGCCGCCGCATCGGCGCTGGCGTTGCTTGGGGCCGCACCGGCGGACGCCCTGCCCTACCGCGACACCCTGACGCAATGGGCCGACCGCCTGGATGCCGCCGCGGTCGAACTGGACCGCGCCGCACCGCAGGTCTCAGCCCGGATCGGCGAAGGCGGGCTGATGAAGCTCGGCAGCGCGGGCGAACGGGTGGGCCGTCTGGCGCAACGGCTCGTGGAGTTGGGGCTGCTGCCGGCCGACAAGCTGTCCGACCTGTTCACCATCGACATCGACCGTGCGGTGAAGTCGTTCCAGCTCTCGCAACGAATGAAACCGGACGGGCTGGTAGGGGCCGGCACCCGCGCGGCGCTCGACCGTACCCCCGCCGAGGCCGCGGCCCTGATGCGACAGAGTGCGGCGGCGATGCGCAGCTTCCGCGACACCGCGCCCGACAGCGTGCTGGTGGTGAACCTGACCGACCAGACCACCACACTGGTCCGCGGCGGAGAGGAGGAGTTGACGATGCGCGCCATCGTCGGACGGCCGTCGCGCGAGACGCCGCTGCTGACCGACCGGATCACGCACATCATCGTCAACCCGACCTGGACCGTGCCACCCACCATCCTGAAGGAAGACAAGCTGCCGATGCTACGGGCCAAGGGTACGCCCGGCATCCAGAACGCCGTCGTCTATCTCGACGGGCAGGAGGTGGCTCCCGAAACGGTCGACTGGAACGAAGTCAGCCCCGGTCGCGTCCGGATCGTGCAGCAGCCGGGCGACCACAATGCGCTTGGCCGCTTTCGCTTCAACCTGACCAACCCTTACGATATCTATCTGCACGGCACCAACGAGCCACGGCTGTTCGCCCGCGAGTTGCGCTCGATCAGTTCCGGCTGCGTGCGGCTGGAGGATCCGCGGCGCCTGGCCGAACTGCTTCTCCAGGGAACCACCGTGACACCGGCACGCATCGACCGCATGCTGGACCGCCCACAGCCGCAATGGGTGAAGCTGGCGGCTCCCATGCCGGTGCAGTTCGTCTACTGGATCGCGACCGTGGAGACGGACGGAACGGTCCGCCTGCATCCCGACATCTACGACCGGCTGGACGACGCGCCGGCCACCGTCTCGGTTCCGGCGACGGATGCGCCGTCCACCATGCCGGCCACGCCTGCGGCCCCCCCGACCGACACCGGCCGCGCCGCGGCGACGGGCGGCAGGTCCGATACGGCCGGGTCGGAGGGCGCTCCTGCTGCCGGTGCCGTCCCTGCCGACACGTCGCGCGCCTGATTCCCGACGTCCGCCGGGAAGCTCAAGCCCGGCGGCGCGTCTTCTTGCTGCGGTTGGGCGGAACGGCGGTGGAGGCGGCCTCGTCCGGCCTCGGCCAGACGTCGCGGTCGCCGCGCATCGGCATACCGAACTCCTCGCCCTGGTCGGCAAGCCCCGGCTGTTCTCCCTGGTTCGCCATGCTCAGCACCGGTTCGACCGGTTCCGTCCGCATCGCCGTCGCTTCCGGTCCCCCGGCCGGGTTGGGCTTGAGCGTGTCCAGATAATTGTCCTGGATCGCAATCTCCTCGCTGGCGAGTTCCCAATGGGCATTCTCGCGCCCGTCCGGACGGCCTTCCCGCTCCCAGATTTCATGGGCACGCCGGCGGATGCGGCTTTCCAGTTCCTCGTCCATATGATGGGGCGTCGTCTTCATCGGTGGGCCTTTGAGTGAAGGGAGCGGAGGCCTTGGAAAGCGTCTTGCGCGCTGTCCGGCCATCCTGCCGGTCCCTAATGAACCCCGCCGCTCCCCCGCCGGTTCCGGCCTTGTCGCACCGCACCGTTTCCCAACGGCAACGCCTGCCCGAAAACCGCCGGATTTGCCCCAATTCCGCCGCTTGTCGTTTGAATTAATACTTTCGGGGTGATATTGCACCGGGATCAACCGGCGGTCCCGCAGATTGTGGCTGGGCCAAGCGACGGGACCGATATGTTGCGCATCCTTTGGCCGAACGCCGCCTTTCCCGCCCCCTCCCCCAGGGTGGCCGACGCCGTCCGCAGCCGAGTCGCCGCACCGGTCGTCCGGCAGCACGGCAGCCTGCTCGGCACGGTGGTGGTCGCTACGGCCCTGCTGGGCGGCGCCCTGAGCCTGCCGGCGTCGTCCCATGCCGCTGAAACCCGACCGCAACGCCCGCCCGCCGCGAAGCAGACGGCCGCTCCGGCCGCAGCTTCTGCCAAGGCGGAAGAAAAGCCCGCCGCGACGCCCACGGCCAATGGACCGGTGTTGCAACTCGGCATCTATTCCGGCGACGGCGACGCATGGTGGAGCTGGAAAAGCCTGCAACGGCGCGAGCCGGAGCTGACCGCCAACCTGACCGCGTCGGTCATGCTGCTGGACGGCAAGAGCGAGTCCGGCGGCGTGGCTCTGTACGCCCAGATCGGCAAGGGCGTCGATCCGAAGGCGCTGTGCCGCAAGCTCGTCGGTGCCGGCTTCGGCTGCCTCGTCGTCGATCGGCCTGCGCCGTCCGCCGCACAGGTTCCAAACGCCCAGACGGCGGCCGTAGCAGCGAATTCCCCGATGCCGGCCGCCGCCGCTCCCGCCCCGGCACCGGCCAAACCGCCGGCCGTGACCGTCGCCGTCGCGCAGCCTTCGGCCGAACCACAACCGGCCACCAAGCCGGAGGTGCCGCAACCGGCCATCATACCGGAGGTACCGCAGCCCGCCGTCAAGCCCGAGCCGCCGCAGCCGGGCACCACCACCTCGGTCCTGGCGCCCATCGGCTCGGCCGTCGCGGCACCGCTCGCCCCGCCTCCACCGTCGGTCGCCCTTGCGATACCGCCGGCCGACGGCACGATCATCTACAGCGAGGAAGATGCCCGCACGATGGCGGACATCGAGCAACACAGCCGCCGCAAGGGCCGGCTGCGCTCGGTGATGCCGGATTCGCGCTACGACGTGATGCCGGCGACGCTGAAGAAGCAGAACTGGAACCTCTGCGCCCTGACTTTCGACGACGGTCCGCACCGCACGGTCACCCGTCAGGTCCTGGACATCCTGAACCGCGAGGGTGTACGCGCCACCTATTTCCCGGTCGGGCGCATCGCCGAACGGCACGGGGAACTGATCCACGACTTCGTCGTGAGCGGGCACGAGATCGGCAACCACAGCCTGACCCATTCCGACCTGCGCAAGATGGACGCGGCCGGGGCGCGTTACGAGATCACCGAGGCCAACCGCATCCTGCGCGAATTCGGTGCCAATCCGGTGCTGTTCCGCCCGCCCTACGGACGCTATTCGGAAGATCTGCTGGCCATCGCGCGGGAAGAGCGCATGGGCTCCGTCCTATGGTCGGTCGATACCCGCGACTGGCAGGTCCGCAACGCCGACAAGATCGTCAGCCAGATCAAGGCCGGCGGCATGCCGGGCAACGTCTTCCTGATGCACTCCACCTATCCCTCCACCGCACAGGCCCTGCCCCGCGTGATCGCCGAACTGCGGCAAAAGGGGTGCGAGTTCGTCACGCTGTCGGAATGGCTGGATAGGGCACGCAACCTGACGCTTCCCAAGATCGTCAATGCCGGAATGCCGTCGCCGCCTGCCGACGCGGCGACCGACCGCCAGTAAGGGGGGCCGGGGGCCGGCTCCGGCCGGCTCGGGAGCGGGGAAAGACGGGCAGTACCCTACTTCGCGGTTTTAGCGTCCTGTTGCTTGCGAAGCTGGGCGTACTGGCGGATCGCCGATTGGACGTCCGCCGGCAGCAACGTCCAGGTCGCTCCCAGGCTCGCCCCCTTGACTTCCACCACGGTCACGGTCGTGGAGAAGGAGAATTTTCCGGAAGCATCGTCGACCCGCACCGACACCCGTGCGTTCTGGCCGGCGATCAGCGATCCATCGAAGCTACGGGCGACGAAGCCCTTGGGAGTCAGCGACACGATGGGAAAGCACTTCCCGTCGAACTCCACGACGCTGACCGGAAGCCGGCCGGCCGGCTTTGCCGCCTTCTTGTCGCTCACCGTGACTTTCAGGAAGTCGAAAAGCCCCATCCATGCCCCCGGAACACCGCAGAACGGCGCGATACCGCCCCCGCCAGCGATTAAACGCGGGTGAAGCGCCGGGAGCAACGGATTCCTGCGGGAAAGAGCCTTCGGGTAATCCCTGACCGCTTGTCAGCGGCGGGCATCGTCCTGCCCGGCATTCTGGACATCCGCCCAGACCCGTTGCGCCCGCCGTACCCACAGCAAGGCAAAGGGCAGCAGGGTGACGAGAACCACCGTCATGCCGGCCATGATCGACACAGCACCCAGGGCGTCGGAAACGGGAAGACGCGCGACCAGACCGGCCATCAGATGCAGGATCAGCGCACCCAGAACGGTCGCCCCCAGCACCGGACCGGCCAGCGCGGCCAGCAGGCCGACCGTGCCGCGGCGGCGGGAGGCTTCTTCCGGCACCCCGGCGGCCCAACCGGTCCGGACCGCCGGATACGGCGCGCCGGCAACGCTCCGCACAACGTTCCGCATTGGCACCTCCGCTCTGGCTATCCCCCCTGCCGCCGATCCGAATGATCGGAACCATCCGGATGGACAGGGCGCTGAAGAGACTGGCAGGGAAACTATAGGAGACTTTTCCCGGCTTGGCCAAAATCCAAACCGATTACCCCGTTGGACCGGGTCCATCCCTGCCATTGGTCGAAAGCACAGGGAACCAACGGACAGGTCGCGACGAACAGGCTACAGGCAGGCGCGGCGGAAGGCATGACCGCCAGCCGGGCCAGCGGTCTCCACAGACGCTGTGGATAACTGTGTGGGCAAGCCGTGGGCAGCCCCGATTCGCATTAGGCGATTCAAGGGCCTCACGGTGTTTGCCCAAAAATCAGGCAATTTCTGTAAGCACCTGATCCATAAAGAGAAACTACTATTCATGCCTTTGGAAGCCTGGGCTGCGTGTCAACCGAAATCTGTCACATTCCAGCCGGCACGTCGATTTCACACCCGATTGTGCCCTGTTGACAACTGCCTCCAAGGCCATTGCACCATTGTTACAGGGGAAGCAACCTTCGTCGCGGGCCTTATGCCCTTCGTCTAAACGGGCCGGCAACGACCGCAGGCCTATCCCTCAGTCTTCACCCAGCAGCGCAGGACCTCGGCCACGCTCCAGGCCTGGGAGATGCAGCCGCGCGGGGTGAAAGGGGCCTCTGCATCGAAGATTTCGCTGATGGTGCCGATGCCGGCCTCGTCCAGATGGGGCAGGAAGCTCTCCAGCAGCCGGCGCGCTCCCGCCTTGTCCTCCGGATGCAGCTTCAGCCATGCATCGACATAGGGGCCGATCAGCCAGCCCCAGACGGTGCCCTGGTGATAGGCCGCGTCGCGCGCCCGCAGGTCGCCGAAATATTTGGCCTTGTAGTCATGGCTGCCCGGTGCCAGCGACCGCAGCCCGACCGGGGTCAGCAACCGGCTGCGCACCGTCTCCACCACGGGCTCCCACCGGTCGCGCTCCAGCACCGGATGGTCGAGCGAGACGGCGAAGATCTGGTTGGGCCGGCACGCGATGTCGTCGCCATGGTCCCCGTCCACCACGTCGAACAGGTGGCCGGCCGACTGGCACCAAAAGCGGGCGTTGAAGGAGGCGTATGCCTGATCGGCCAACTCGTCCAGCGGGCGTGCCGTGGCCTCGCCCTCCTCCTCGCGCAGCCAGCCTGCCATCAGGCGCAATGCGTTGTACCACAGGGCATTGATCTCCACCGCCTTGCCCCGGCGCGGCGTGACCACCCAATCCTCGACCTTGGCGTCCATCCAGGTCAGCTGGTAGCCCTCCTGGCCCTGGCGCAGCAGCCCGTCGCGGGGATCGACGCCGATGCCGAAACGGGTGCCGCGGCGGTGGAAGTCGATCACCTCGCGCAGCCTTGGCAACAGCAGCCGCAGCGTGTCGCGGTCGCCGGTGACGCCCAGATAGCGGTTCAGCGCATGGAAGAACCACAGCGTGGCATCCGCCGTATGGTACAGCCCGCGATCCTTGCCGTCGGGGAACATGTTGGGAATCAGGCCGTCGCGGATGTAGTGGCCGAAGGTGTGCAGGATCCAGCCGGCCTCCATGTGGCGGCCGGTGGCCAGCGTCAGCCCTTCCAGCGCGATCATGGTGTCGCGACCCCAATCGGTGAACCAGTGGTAGCCGGCGATCACCGTCCGCACCTCCTCGCCCTCCGCCCGTGCCCGCATCTGGTCGGCGACGCGGCCGGCCGGCACGAACAGGAAGCTGTCGGCGGACAACACGAGGTCCGCCATGGCGCCGGTGCGCAGGGACGGGTGGGCGTTCTGGATGATGCGGCGGCGGCGTTCCGTCTCGAATCCCAGCACGTCGCCCGGCGGCAAGGCTTCCAGCCGCCACCACTCTTCGGTCGCGGCGGCGAAGGTGATGCTCCGCCCGGCACTGACCTCACCGCTGAAATAGCCGGGCGTCCACAGCGAGCCGCGCGCCTGGTAGCCACGCTCGTCCTCCACCCGGTAATAGATCTCGCGGCGGATGCCGCCGTCGAGCGTCATGGAAAAGTCCCCGCCCTCGATCGCCATGCGCAGGACCGGCAGGTCGGGACCGGCCGACACCTCGTAGCGCTGACCCTCCGCGGTGATGCGGTAGGCGCCGGCCAGCGGCTTGTCCACCGCCGATTCCTGTGTCCGGAAGGCCAGCACGGGGCGCAGCCGCAACTGGACTGCCTGTCCGGCCTCCAGCACACGATAGGTCACATGGACGATGTTCTGTCCGTGCGGCAGCACGATCTGCTTCTCGATCAGCACGCTGCCGGCACGGAAGCGCCAGACCGGCAGGCCGGATTCCATCCGGAATTCCTGCAATGCCGCGGTCTGCCCATCCTCGCCGGGGTCGCCGCTCGCCTCGCGGCTGCTCAACCAGTAATCACGGCCGTCGGCATCGACGACGGTGTCGCTCAACTGGCTCAGCATCAGTACCCGGCCGAGCGGTGCCGGCAGCGCCGCGATCAGCAGCCCGTGGTAACGCCGCGTCACCGCCCCCGAAACCGCCCCCGATGCGTAGCCGCCGAGGCCGTTCGCGACGAGCCATTCCCGGGTTCCCGTGCTGTCGGAACCGTTCTCGAGCACGTCGTGCGACAGGGTGCGAACGAAATCAGACATGATGGACCTGCGATCTGCTGTGCGTTTACATGCTTTTGGAAACCACGATGACCGGGGTTGTGTCGCCCCCGGCACCGTCGCTTTCCGTCGGGAAGCCGCGCGCCGGCCCCAGCACCAGGGCGGCATGGCCGGGCAGCCGCCATGCGCCGCCCGGCCGCTCCACCGGCGCCGTTCCGCAGCCGCCATAGGCAGGTTCCTCGCTCGACCACAGCACCGTCCAGGCGCCATCCCCGGGCGGAGCAAGCAGCGGCTCGGCCAGCGCGGGCAGCGTCAGGTCACGACCCAGATTGACCAGCAGCAGCCGGTCGCCGCCCTCTTCACCGTCATGGAAAAAGCGCAGGACGAAGGCTTCCTCGCCCAGCACGGCACCATCCAGTCCACCCTCCGGCCCGCCGGCCCGCTGGGCGGAGAAGACCGGATCCTCGCGGCGCAGCCGCAGCAGGTCGCGGTGCAGCGCCCAGACACCGGCGTTGGTCTCACGCTCCCGGTGGTCGAGCTTGCAACGGGTGAAGCCGTCCTCGGCGTCCGGCCTGGACAAACCCTCCAGCATCGCCGGGTCGGCGATGCTGGGGAACTGGCTCAGGAACTCCGCCCGCCCCTTCCCGACCATGGCCGCAAGTTCGGGTTGATGGTCGGCGAAATAGAGGAATGGGGCGCTGGCCGCGAACTCCTGTCCCTGGAACAGCATCGGCGTGGCCGGGCCGAGCAGGGTCAGCGCCGTCATCGCCCGCAGCCGGCCCGGCGTGGTCAGCGCATGCAGGCGCTGGCCGCGGGCCGAGTTGGCGATCTGGTCATGGTTCTGCAGGAAGGCGATGAAGGCCGGTTGCGGCATTCCGAAGGCCGGCATGCCGCGGCGCTTGCCCTGCCAGCCATACCATTGGCCCTGATAGAGGAAACCGTACTTCGCCGCCGACACCAGTTCCTGCGGCGTGCCGCGGTAGTCGCTGTAATAGGCCTCCATCCGGCCGGTCAGCGCCACCATGGCGGAATGGTGGAAATCGTCGTTCCAGATGGCGCAGAGCCCATAACCGCCCTCCCCGGCCGGCTTCACCATGCTGGAGTGCTGCGGCTCGTTCTCTCCCACCAGGATGACGGCACGATGGCCGGCGGCCTCGCGCACGACACGGGAGATGTCGGTCAGGATGTGCGGGGTGCTGGCGTCGAAGATCGACTGGGTGGCGTCGAGCCGCAGCCCGTCCAAATGGTATTCCTCGATCCAGAAGGCGGCATTGGTGAGGAAATATTCGCGCACCGGAGCGGAAACGCGACCATCGAAATTGATCGACTCGCCCCAGTCGTTTTTGTAGCGGTCGGTGAAGTACGCTCCGGCGAAGCATTTCAGATAATTGCCGTCCGGGCCCAGATGGTTGTAGACGACGTCGAGGATGACGGCGAGCCCCAGCCGGTGCGCCCCGTCGACGAAGCGGCGCATGGCGTCGGGATCGCCATACAGGTGCGTCGGCGCGAACAGGTTCACCCCGTCATAGCCCCAGCCGAAGCGGCCGGGGAAGTCCGAGACCGGCATCACCTCCAGCACCGTGACGCCGAGTTCGGCCAGCGCCTGCAGTTCCGCCAGCGCCGCGTCCCAACTGCCTTCCCGGGTGAAGGTGCCGATGTGCATCTCGTAGATGACCTGACCGGCGATCGGCCGGCCGCTCCAGCCCTGGTCGGTCCAGGCGAAACGGTGCGGATCGACCAGTTGCGAGGGACCGTGCGGCCCGTCCGGCTGGAAGCGCGACATCGGGTCGGGATAGAGCGTCTCCCTGCCGTCCAGCCGGAACCGGTAGAGCGCGCCGGCCTCCAGCCCAGGCACCGCGCCGGAGAAATAGCCGTTACCCTCGCTCTCCAGCACCGCGGTACGCCCGTCCGGCCCGATCACTAGTTCCACCCGCTCCGCCTCGGGCGCCCAGACCCGCGCATGGGCGCACGGAAGGGCGCACGGAAGGATGCCGCCAGGCTGCACCTCCACGCCGATGGGCCAGCGACGGGACGTGTCGACAGGCGGATGTTCGGCAGGCGGAACGGTGGCAAACTTCCCCAAGGCGGGCCTCCCGGACTGGATGGTCGGAGCTTGCATATGCTCCCTGCTCAACAGCGGCGGGGGAGCTTGGTCACAGCCATATGGAGGAAATTGCCCGGATCCTGTCCCTTTGCGCTGGCGTTCTTCGGTGCCGGCGCCTCCGGCGCCCCGGCTGCCCCCATCAGACCCTCTCCCCGAAGCTCCGTGCCGCCGCGTCGATCACCAGCGGATGGGCGCGCAGGGCGGTCAGCGCCGCTTCGGCCCGATCGTCGGTGACGTCCAGGGTGACGAAGACGTCGGTGCGCCGTCCGCGCTCGGCGTCGCGTTCCTCGCGCGCGGTCTGGACGACGGCACCGAAGCGGTCGCGCAGGGTGCCGACGATCTCGGCTTCGACACCACGGCCCCGCTCGGCGGGATAGGCGTAGATCAGCTCCATATCGGCTCTCCCCAGTTTCAGGAATGCGGGGCCTCAGGAATGCGGGGCGAAGACGACGCGCAGGCAATCCTCGGCCCTGTCCTTGAACAGACGATAGCCCTGCGGCCCGTCGTCCAGCGGCAGGCGGTGCGTCATCAGGTAGGACGGATCGAGCTCTCCCTTCCCGATATGCTCGAACAGGCGCATGGCGGAGCGTTGGCCGTTCTGCCGTCCCATGCGGAAGGCCAGCCCCTTGTTCATCGCCGCCCCCAGCGGGAAGCGGTCGATCAGCCCGCCATACTCGCCGACGATGGAGAGGGTGCCGCCCTTGCGGCAACTCTCGATCATCTGCCGCAACACCGCCGGCCGGTCGGTCCGCACCCCCACCGCCTCCTGCTCCACCGCCTGCCCAACCATCCGGCCGACCGTCCGCCCGACCGTCCGTTTGCCGCGGTCGTACAGATCCTCCGCCGGGTTGGAGGCGCCATCGCCAGCATTGTCGTCGGCATCCATTCCGACCGCGTCGATGCAGGCGTCGGGGCCGCGCCCCCCGGTCATCGCCTGCAGCGAGTCGAAGACGTCGACGCGGCCATAGTCCAGCGTTTCCGCTCCCGCCTTCATCTGGGCGGCGCGCAGCCGGCCGGAAACGCGGTCGATGCCGATCACCCGCCCGGCACCCAGCAGATGGGCGCTGTGGATCGCCATCTGGCCAACCGCGCCGCAGCCCCACACCGCCACCACGTCGCCCGGCCTGATGCCGGCCATCTCGGCGGCCATGTAGCCGGTCGGCACCGTGTCGGACAGGAAGACCGCCGTCTCGTCGCTCACCCCCTCCGGCACGCGGATGGCGTTGAAGTCCGCATAGGGCACGCGGACATAGTCGGCATGGCTGCCGGCATAGCCGCCGAAGGCGTGGCTATGGCCGAAGAGGCCGGCACCGCAATGGCCGTAGGCGGCACGGGCACGCTCCGGATTGGGGTTGGAGTTGTCGCACAGCGCGCTTTCGCCGTTCCGGCAATGGCCGCAATGGCCGCAGCCGATGACCGACATGACGACGACCCGGTCGCCGCGGTTGAGATGGCGGACCTCCGCCCCCTTCTCCACGATCTCGCCGAGGAACTCGCGGCCGATGATGTCGCCCGGCCGCATGGTCGGCACATGGCCGTCGAGCAGAGGCAGGTCCGATCCGCAGACCGACGACAGCGTCACCTTGACGATCACGTCATGTGGGTTGACCAGCACCGGGTCGCGCACCCGCTCCACCCGCAGGTCACCAGGGCCGTTCCAGCAGAGCGCCTTCATTCCATCGCCTCCCGGGAATCGCCGGGGCCGGAGTCGAGGTTCGAGCCGGACGACCCCAGGCCCGAGGAGCCATGCCCACGCGGCTGGCGGTCGGTGGTCGACAGCTCACCCGTCTCGACCCGTTGCTTCAGCCGGCGCAGCGCCTCCTCCGCCTGCAACTGCGGCGTCACGCCCAACAGCGCCGCCACGTCCGTTGCCGCAACGCGATAGACCAGTGTCAGGCGCACCTCCGTCCCGCGGTTGCCCGGCGCCGGGCTCAACATCAGCGAGGCACGGTGCGGCAGCGCCGTCTCGCCCACCGTATGCCAGGTCAGCAGCCGGTCCTCGTCGACGCGATCCAGCACGCAACGCCAGCTCAGGGCTTCCCCGCCGGGTATCCCGCCGGCTTGCGCGATCCATCGGCTTTCGGTGGCCGACAGCACATCAATCCGCTCAAGTTGAGGCATCAACTTCGCCAGGTTGGCGAAGTTGCGCCAGAAGCGGAAGACCGTTCCCGGATCCGACGCGATGGTGACGACCGCCTGGGTGCGCTCCGGCGTCAGCATATGGCGGCGCGGCCCCGGCCCGCCGCTGCGCCATGCACCGGGTTTCGGCTGCGCGGTCAGGATCTGCGCGCTCAGGGGCCGCAGCCCCAGGGCACCGGCGGCGAACAGCCCGGCACCGCCCAGCGCGATCATCGCGCCGCTCCATCCCGGCCGCCGCAACCCCAGCACCCCCAGCACGGTGCCGCCCATCATGGCAAGCCATCGCCCACCGGTTCCCGCAGCCCCATCCGTCGCGGACAAAGGCGGAATGGTCGGCTCCGGCCGGCGGCCGTGTTCACTCAGACTGTTCGACGCCATCGCCGCTCCTTTCCCGTCTGTCCAATCGCTGTGAATGGAGAACAGCCGGGTTGCGGCTTCGTTGCCTGTCGCAAAGGCTGTGGTGCATCCGGTGCGCGGCAACCACGCGGCCCGTCGCCCGTTATGTTCGGTAAAGCACCGACCGGAAAGGAGGATGGCCGTGCCTCTGCTGACTGCGACCCTGGGCGCCGCCGACGCCGAGGGCTATCGACCGCTGGGCCTCGACACCGACCGCGGACCGGTCGAGGGACGCTATTATCCGGCCCCGGACGGAAAGCTGGCCGTGCTCTGGGTCGGCGGAATCGGCGGCGGATTCGACACGCCGGCACGCGGGCTCTATCCGCGGCTGGCCGCCGACCTGACCGGCGACGGGATCGCATCGCTGCGCCTGCGATTCCGCGACCCGCGCGAGCTGGAGGAGGCGGTGTACGACATATTGTGCGGGTTGAGCTTCCTCGGACGCCAGGGCATCCACCATGTGGGGCTGGTCGGCCATTCCTTCGGCGGCGCCGCCGTCATCCAGGCGGCGGCATCCAACCGCGGGGCGGTCTGTACGGTGGTGGCGCTGGCCACCCAGGGCTACGGCACCGACCCGGTGCAGGACCTGTCCTGCCCCATCCTGCTGATCCATGGCGAGGCGGACGACATCCTGTCGCCCGGCTGCTCCATCCACGTCCACCGCAAGGCACGCGAGCCGAAAAAGCTCGTGCTGGTCCCCGGAACCGGGCATGCGCTGGACGAGGCGTCGGAGGCGGTCTGCCGCGAGCTGCGCGACTGGCTGAAGGCGACGCTGCTGGATAGATAACGGGTCCCCCGGGGAGAGAGCACCCGCGACTTCAGCTGTCCTTCGGCTTCTGCGTGTCGCTGACCGGCTGGACGCCGGCCGGCTGATCCTGCTGCTGCGGCTGCGGTTGGGGCTGTTGCGGCTGCTGTTCGGGCGGCGGCTCGCGCCGCGGCGGACCGGCCTTCACATCCTGGAAGACGGCCTTGGCGATCTCCAGCAGTTCCTCCTTCGACAGGCGGCCGGCCAGCGCATAGGCCAGCGGCCCCTCGACCCAATAGAAGGTGGCGACGTCGCCGTTCTGGGTGAAGCTGAAGTTGGACTGGTTGCCGCTCTGCGGTGCGCCGACGAACAGGGTGATCCGCTTGTTGGCGTCGTTGGCGTACATGTACTGCGCGCCGGCGCCCATGTCGGTCGGCAGCGACCGGCCACCGATCAGGCGGTAGCCGACCCGGCCGAGGTCGGGGCCGAAGACGTCGCGGCCCATGCGCTTGGACAGCCAGCCATTCAGCTCGTCCTGGTTGTCGGCGCCCAACTCAACCTGGAACCGTTCGTCGGAGGTGTAGAAGCGGTGCGCCTGGGTCGCCTCCTGGGCGAAGGTGGCCAGGGTCTGGCGTTGCTGGGCGATGGGAGCGGCCGCCTGCTGATCGGCGCCGCGGCCCATCCAGCCGCCGGCCGCACCGGCGACCACCAGCATCACCGCGGCGGCGAAACGAACCAGCGGCCGGGCATGCCACGCCGGATGGTTGTCGTTGCGGGCGATGCGGCCCTTCAGCCGGTCGGTCAGATCCTGGACGGTGTCGCCCGGCGGTTCCCGCAGGACCGAATCGAACATCTCGTGCAGCAGGACCGCCTGGGCGCGGTAATCCTCCACCCGGCGCGCCGCCTCGGAATCGTCGGCCAGCCATCGTTCCACCGCGAGGCGGCGGTTTCCGTCCAGTTGGCCATCCACATAGGCGTGGAGTTCGTCCTCTGACACCCGATGCGCATTCATCACTTCACCCGCCGGAGGGTGACGCCACCCTCGTTCGCCAGTTTCGCCCGCACCGCCTCCCGCGCCCGCGACAGGCGCGACATGACGGTTCCGATCGGCACGCCGAGCGTATCGGCGACCTCGTCGTATTTCAGGCCCTCCAGCGCCACCAGAAGAAGCACCTTGCGCTGCTCCTCCGGCAACTCGTCGACCGCACGCATCATCTCGCGCAGCTCGACCCGCTCTTCCTGCCGTGCCGGGGTGACCAGCTTCGATTCGACGTCTGCGACGTCGACCTCCTGCGGTCGGGCGGCCTTGGAACGGACCTGATTGACGTGGACGTTGTGCAGGATGGTGAAAAGCCATGCCCGCAGGTTCGTCCCCGCCTGGAAGCTGTCGGCCCGCGCCACCGCGCGGGTCAACGCCTCCTGCACCAGATCCTCCGCATCCGCGCCGTTGCGCAGCAACGCACGCGCGTAGCGCCGCAAGGACGCGATGTGGACTTCCAGATCGACCCCGAATTTGCTCAACCGCGCACCCGATCCTTACCGATCACGCCACGGCTCACGCCATGGCCTTCCCCGTCGGCCGCAAGGCGGCCGGATGGGACGACAAGGGCGCCGCATGTCCAGGGCCGGGCCGTTCCATCCGGCCTTGCGGCCGAGGGAGAACCCGATGCATATGGGTGCGAACGCCTGCCGCGCATCCTTTATTCCAGACTTTGTCGGGCTTGCAGCAAAATTCATGCGCAACGGCCACGCTTGTGCCCAAAAGGCTTCAGCCTTGCAGTCCGGATGCGGCCCGCCGCTCCGCCAGCGCCGCCAGATCGGCCCCCAGCCGCGCCACCGGCCCCGACCAGTCGCCGGGAACAGTCTGGCGGTAGAGCCGCGCCGTCGGATACCAAGGCGACTCCTCCCGCCCACGCAGCCAACGCCATTCCGACCCGGCATGCAGCAGAACCGACACCGGCCGCCCCAACGCACCGGCCAGATGCGCCATGAAGGTGCAGGAGCTGACCACCACATCCAGCCCTTCCAAGGCTGCCGCGGTGGTGTCCATGCCCTGCAACTCCCCGCCCCAATCCACAATGCTTGCGGGTAACGGCAACTTGGCCATGTCGTCGCGTCCCTGACCGAACTGGAGCACCACCGCCGTCACCCCCGGAATGTCGAACAGCGGCAGCAGCGGCGCCAACCGGGGCGAGCGGTCCCGGTCGTAGCGGAACTGCGCCGAACCGGCCCAGACGATGCCGACCTTCAGCCCCTTCAGCCCGGCGGTCCGCCCGGCCCAGCGGCTCGTCGCCGCTTCCGACGGGCGGAGATAGGGAATGTCGGCCGGGATGTCGTCCAGTTCGGTGCCCATCCGGTGGATCAGGCTCATCACATGGACATGCATGTCGTAAGGCGGCAACTCCTCTTCATAGCCGAAGGCCGCGTCCACGACGCCGGAGGACCGGAGCAGGTCCAGCAGGCTCTCCTGGCCGCAGAACAGCACCCGCATCCCCCGCGCCCGCAGGATGGGCGCGTAGCGGATGAACTGGATCGCATCCCCCAGTCCGCGGTCGGCATGGACCAGCAGGGTTGCTCCCGGCCGGATGCGGCCATCCCAGTCCGGCCGGTCGAAGCGCCGCGGCGACTGGAACAGCGGCAGCCGCAATCTTTCCTCATAAAGCGCCGCTCCCTCGCGAACGCAACCCATCAGCATCAGCGCACTGCCCTGCCCGACCGGTACCTCCGCCAATGCCGGATCAAGCCTGCGGGCACGGGCAAATGCCGCCACCGCTGCTTCCGCCCGATGCCGTTGCAGATGCGCAAATCCAAGATTGCTCCAGGTTGCCGCGTCGGCTGGATCGAGCGCCAGCGACCGGCAAAGCGCCGGCTGAGCCTCCTCGATCCGCCCGGCCTCGACCAGTTCCGCCCCTGCCGAGGCCCAGGCCGCTGCCGTGCCGCGAAGCCGCGCCAGCCGGAACAGCTCCGTCGCCGCCTCCGGCATCGCCTGCCGGCGCAGGGTCTCCGCCAGATTGTTCAGGCTACGCCCATGGTCCGGTGCCAGCAGCAACGCCAGCCGGTAAAGCTGCAACGCCGCCGAACCGTTGCCGCCCCCCAGCCGCAAATCGGCAAGATCGCAGAGCAAGTCGGGCGCCAGTGCGCCTGCCAGCGTCGCCCGATGCAGGACGGCTACGGCCTCGCCCGACCGCCCCAGCCGCTTCAGGCAGGCCGCGAGATTGCGCGCATAGGCGGGATTGGCCGGCGCACAGCACAGCGACCGGCGGAACGGCGCCAGGGCGCCCACCGCATCGCCACTGCCGATGGACGTCACGCCCAGGATGCTCCACCCGTCGCCCCGCCCCGGGTCGAGCGCCAGCGCCTGCCGCAACAGCTTGCGCGCCCCCGCCGGCTCCCGCCGCTGCAACGCCGCCGCAGCCGATTGAACGAGTTGGAGAGCATCACCCACGACCAAGACCCCCGATCAGAGTGTTGGGTCGTTCGGGAAAAAATGGTGGGCCCGGCCGGATTCGAACCGACGACAACACCGTTATGAGCGGCGCGTTCTAACCGCTGAACTACAGGCCCAACCGCGGGCCGCACTCTGCGACAAAGGCCGGGGGAAATGCAACCCCTCGTTCTTCGATCGGTCCACGAAATCCACATGCGAAAACGGAGGCCGAAAGGCCTCCGTTTCGCTACGAACCATGCCGCTCCCGGTCAGGTATCCAGGAAGCTGCGCAGCTTGCGCGACCGCGACGGGTGCTTCAACTTGCGCAACGCCTTCGCCTCGATCTGGCGGATGCGCTCGCGGGTCACGTTGAACTGCTGGCCGACCTCTTCCAGCGTGTGGTCGGTGTTCATGCCGATGCCGAAGCGCATGCGCAGGACACGCTCCTCGCGCGGGGTCAGCGAGGCCAGAACACGGGTGGTCGTCTCCCGCAGATTGGCCTGGATGGCGGCGTCGAGCGGCAGGACCGCGTTCTTGTCCTCGATGAAGTCGCCGAGATGCGAATCCTCCTCGTCGCCGATCGGCGTTTCGAGCGAGATCGGCTCCTTGGCGATCTTCAGCACCTTGCGGACCTTCTCCAGCGGCATCATCAGCCGCTCGGCCAGTTCCTCCGGGGTCGGCTCGCGGCCGATCTCGTGCAGCATCTGGCGGCTGGTGCGGACCAGCTTGTTGATCGTCTCGATCATGTGGACCGGGATGCGGATGGTCCGCGCCTGGTCCGCGATGGAACGGGTGATCGCCTGCCGGATCCACCAGGTCGCGTAGGTCGAGAACTTGTAGCCGCGCCGGTACTCGAACTTGTCCACCGCCTTCATCAGGCCGATGTTGCCCTCCTGGATCAGATCCAGGAACTGCAGGCCGCGGTTCGTGTACTTCTTGGCGATGGAGATCACGAGGCGCAGGTTGGCTTCGACCATCTCCTTCTTGGCGCGGCTCGCTTCCTTCTCGCCCTTCTGGACGGTGGAGACGATGCGGCGGAACTCGTTGATCGGCAGGCGCGCTTCCTCGGCGACGTTGGAGATCGCCTCGCGCGTCTTGCGGATGTCGCCGTCGTACTTCTCCGCGAACTTGCCCCAGGTCTTGGGGTTCAAGCCGCGGATGCGCTCCAGCCAGTTCGGGTCCAGCTCGTGGCCGAAATACTGGTTGAGGAAATCCTCGCGCTTCACCCGGCAGTCGGTCGCCATGCGCAGCAGGCGGCCTTCGAAACCGGTCAGCTTGCGGTTCAGGGCATAGAGCTGCTCGACCAGCTGCTCGATGCGCTGGTTGTTCAGCCGCACCGTGTTCATCAGCTCGACCATTTCGAGCTTCAGCTTGTCGTACTTCTTGTCGGTCTGCTTGGCGACGTCCTCGCCGCGCTGCATCGCCGCCATGCGGGTCTCGTGCAGCTTGTGCAGCTTGTCGTAGGTCGCCTTGATGTTCTCGAAGGTCTCGATGACCTGCGGCTTCAGCGCGGCTTCCATGGCGGACAGCGACAGGCTGTTGTCGCCCTCTTCGCCTTCCTCGCCCTCTTCGCCTTCGCCTTCGGCGCGCGGCGGACGGGGCTCGTCGCCCTCCTCGCCGGCAGGCGCCGCCTCGGCCGCGGGGCCGGGGCCCGCGACAGTGGCGCCGGCGGCTTCCACCACATCGACCAGGCCCTCCGGGATCCCCTCGCCGTCCGGGCCGCCGCCATAGGTGGCGTCCAGATCGATGATGTCGCGCAGCAGCATCTTCCCTTCCATCAGGGAATCATGCCAGTCGAGGATGGCGCGGATGGTCAGCGGCGATTCGCAGATCGCGCCGATCATCATCTCGCGCCCGGCCTCGATGCGCTTGGCGATGGCGATCTCGCCCTCGCGCGACAGCAGCTCTACCGACCCCATCTCGCGCAGATACATGCGCACCGGGTCGTCGGTACGGCCGATGTCGTCGTCGTCGAGATTGCCCGACGAACGGCCTTCGCCCTCGCCTGCACCCTCGCCGCTGTTCTCCGAATCCTGCTCCTCCGATTCGACGATGTTGATGCCCATCTCGGACAGCATCGCCATCGTGTCTTCGATCTGCTCGGACGAGGACGAATCCTGCGGCAGCGCTGCGTTCAGCTCGTCATAGGTGACATACCCGCGCTCCTTGCCACGGGCGATCATCTTCTTGACGGCCAAACCCATGCCGTCCATCAGAGGACCGTCTGCGGATTCCTCCCGCGTTTCGGAAACTTCCACGCTGTTCGCAGCTTTCGTGGCCATGCGATCGGTGCCCCCGCATTACCCCATTGAAAAAAAGACGACAGGAGCGCCCGGTCCCGGTTCCCCGGCCCGTCCGCCCCACCCCCCAACCGTGCAACTACCCAGAACCAGCCATGCGGCCCCGTCCCATCAACCGATGCCAGATTGCCGACGATACGAACCATCAACCGTCAGACACCGTCAAAGTCACCATCATCCGTCATACCCAGGCCGGACTTTATGACCTCCTGCTGAAGAGCCACGACCCGCGCGAAGTTTGCCTCGCTGTTGTCACGGGTCAGAGCCGCTTTCGCTTCCCTAAGATCGTCGAGCACCCGCTCGTAGTGCAGGTGCCGCCACGCAGGCCACCATCCCTTCCGGGCGTCCTCGGTAGAGGCATCCGGACGGGCGAAGCCGGCATGGACATAGGTCGACTCGCCTAGCAAAGCGCCGACCATGGCCTCATGGCCGGCGGATGACAAGTGGCGACAAAGCGCTTCGGCGTCAAGTGTCGAGTCGTCGTTGCGGTCGTCGGAAAGGCATTCGATGACGGCCCAGCGCAGTTTTTCGAGCTCCGGGTCACCGAACGGCAACAGGCCGAAGGGCTCGGTCAGTTCGCCGAACAGCTCCGGGTGATTGATGATGGTCGCCAGCAGGATCCGCTCGCGCATCGAGGCGAGGCGGGAGACGCGGCCGCGCCCCTCCCCCGCCGGCTTGGACGTGAGGCGGCCCGGCACACCCGGCACATGGCGGCGGGGCGGCTCGCCGAAACGGCCGCGCCCCTGCCCCGGCACCCAGGGGCCGCGATTGTAGGCGGGCCGCGCAGGCGCGAAGGCCTCGTCGACGCGGCGGCGCATCTCGGTGCGGTAGAAGCTCTGGACGTCGCGGTCGGCGATGGTGGCGACACGGGCTTCCAGCGCCGCCTTCACCGCCGCCTTGGCCTCCGGCGTGTCGGTCGGCCTGCCCTCGCTCTCCATCCGCCACAACGCGTCGGACAGCGGGATGGCGGCCTCCAGCACAGCACCCATCGCCTTGGCCCCCTGGGCGCGGATCAGGCTGTCCGGATCCTCGCCCTCCGGCAGGAAGGCGACGCGGGCCGACTGGCCGGGGGCGAGGTGCGGCAGGATGCGCTCCACCGCCCGCCACGCCGCGCGCCGGCCGGCATTGTCGCCGTCGAAACAGAGGAAGGGCACCTTCTCCGCCGCCGGGATCAGCTTCCACAGCTCCTGCACCTGGGTTTCGGTCAGCGCGGTGCCCAGCGGCGCCACCGCCCCCTCGAAACCGGCGCGGACCAGGGCGATGACATCCATATATCCTTCGGCGACGATCACCGGCTTGCCGTCGGCCGCCGCCTGCCGCGCCCGCGACAGGCCATAGAGCAGCGTGCCTTTATGAAAGAGTGGCGTATCCGCGGTGTTGACGTATTTCGGCCCGTCGCCCTCCAGGATGCGCCCGCCGAAGGCCACAACCTGTCCGCGCCGGTCTGTCACCGGAAACATCACACGGTTGCGGAAGAAACTGTAGGGCGCCCGGCCGTCGTCCGGCCGCTTCAGCAGCCCGGCATTGACCATGTCCTCGTCGGAAAAGCCCTGCCTGCCCAGATGGATGCGCAGCGCGTTCGAATCGCCGGGCGCATAGCCCAGCCGGAAGCGCGCGATGATGTCGTCGTCCAGCCCGCGCCGCACCAGATACTCCAGACCCGAGCGGCCGGCGGAATTGTGCAGTTGCTGTTCGAACCAGCGGGTCGCCTGCTCGACCAGATCGTGCAGGGTCTTGCGCCGTTCGTAGCGCTGGCGGTCCTCCTCCGTCGGGCGCGGCACCGGCAGCCCGGCATCGCCGGCCAGATGCTCCACCGCCTCGGGGAAGCCCAGATTGTCGTGGCGCATGACGAAGCCGATGACGTCGCCATGGGCACCGCAGCCGAAGCAATGGAAGAATCCCTTCTGGTCGTTGACGTAGAAGGAGGGCGACTTCTCATTGTGGAAAGGACAGGGCGCCTTGAACTCCCGGCCGGCGCGGATCAGGCGCAGGCGCTTGGACACCACCTCCGACAGCGTCAGCCGGCTGCGCAGCTCCTCCAGGAATTGGGGCGGGAAAGCCATGGTCGAACGGTCACCGGAGCGAGTTGGGCGGAGTGAATTGGGCGGATGAGTGGGCGCCGGACGCCTCAGGGCGCAAAGCTGCAGCAGAGGCATAGTATGGGGATCATGGCTGCCAGCCCCAAGGCCGCAGGGGCCAGCGCAGCCCTGATAATCGTCCCGTGGCGGCCGGTCCGCCCTGTTCGCCCGGCCGCCCTACAGACTATTTGCCCGACAGGCGCGCCTTCACCAGACCGCCGGCCTTGGCGAAGTCCATCTGGCCGGCATGGCGGGCCTTCAGTTCGGCCATCACCCGGCCCATGTCCTTGATGCTGGACGCCTCCAGCTCCGCCACGATGGAGTCGATGGCTGCAGTGGCCTCCTCCTCGCTCATCTGCTTGGGCAGGAAGCGTTCGATGACCCCGATCTCCTCGCGCTCCTGCTGGGCCAGTTCGGGACGGCCGCCCTGGTCGTACATCGCCGCCGATTCGGTGCGCTGCTTGATCAGGCCCTGCATCATCGACAGGATCTCCGCCTCGTCGATGCCGTCGGTCACCCCGCGGGAGCGGGCGGCGATGTCGCGGTCCTTCAGACCGGCCATGATCATGCGGATGGTGGAGACCGCGCGCATGTCCTTGGCGCGCATCGCCTCCTTCAGGGACTCGGTGAACCGCGTGCGCAGCGTCATGTCCTGTCTTCCTTGTTCGTCGTGCCGTACCGGACGCGCCATGCCGGGAGGACCGGCCGCCCGTTGGAGAGCGGGGGACTATCCCCGAAAGCGCCCGCCGATTTCCACACAAAATACCGGACTTTGCCAGCGGCCCAAGGCAGCCCTGCAAAGCTATTGCTGGAAATCCGCCGGCTGATTGTCATATAGGATGTCCGGCCCACCCGATCAGCCCACTCGATCCCGCACCACCGTCTTTTCCGGCGGATGCGGGGTGCGAGCGGTTCCGTGTGCGCGCCCGGCGGGACGCTAGGCCGTCGCCGTTCCGCCGATCAGTCGATCAGTCGCCGGCCGCGGTTTTTGGGAAGGTTCATAGGAATGACTGTCGCCACTCCCCCCTCCGACGATGCGGTCCACACCGGCGTGCTTGTCCTGGCCGACGGCACGGTGTTCCGCGGCCGAGGCATCGGCGCCACGGGGGATTCGGTGGGCGAGGTGTGCTTCAACACCTCCATGACCGGTTATCAGGAGATCCTGACCGACCCCAGCTATGCCGGGCAGATCATCACCTTCACCTTCCCGCACATCGGCAACACCGGCGCCAATACGGAAGACATCGAGACGATCACCCCGGCCGCCCGCGGCCTGATCCTGCGCGCCGACATCACCGACCCGTCCAACTGGCGCGCCACCCGCCATCTCGACGACTGGCTGAAGAGCTACGGCCTCGTCGGGCTGGCCGGCGTCGACACCCGGCGGCTGACCCGCCGCATCCGTGACCTCGGCGCGCCCAACGGCGTCGTCGCCCATTCGCCCGACGGCATTTTCGACATCGAGGCGCTGGTCGCCAAGGCCAAGGGCTGGCCGGGGCTGGAGGGCATGGATCTGGCCAAGGACGTGTCCTGCCGCCAGACCTATGACTGGACCGAGGCCGGATGGACCATTGGCGGCGGCTATGCCACCCAGGACAAGCCGCAATACCATGTCGTCGCCATCGACTATGGCGCCAAGCGCAACATCCTGCGCTGCCTCGCCGCGTCCGGCTGCAAGGTGACGGTGGTGCCGTCGACCGCCACGGTCGAGGACGTGATGCGCCACAGCCCCGACGGCATCTTCCTGTCCAACGGCCCCGGCGACCCCGCCGCCACCGGCGAATATGCCGTGCCGACGATCAAGGGCCTGCTCGACACCGGCGTGCCGATGTTCGGCATCTGCCTGGGCCACCAGATGCTGTCGCTGGCGCTCGGCGCCAAGACCACCAAGATGCAGCAGGGCCACCGCGGGGCCAACCATCCGGTCAAGGATCTGGCGAGCGGCCGGGTCGAGATCACCAGCCAGAACCATGGCTTCGTCGTCATCCCCGAGACGCTGCCGGCCGATGCCGAGGTCACCCATGTCAGCCTGTTCGACGGCACCAACGAGGGCATCCGCCTGAAGGACAAGCCGGTCTTCTCGGTGCAGTACCATCCGGAAGCCTCGCCCGGCCCGCAGGACAGCCACTATCTGTTCGACCGCTTCGTCCAGCTGATCGCCGAGAAGAAGGCGGCCTGAACCGGCATCCGGCCGTCAGGAGGAAAAAAGGGGGGAGCCGTCACCGCGGCTCCCCCCTTTTCCTATGGGTCCGAGCCCGGCTTTTTGTCGGAAGGCACAGGTGCGGCGGGCCGGGTCCGCGGTTGGACCCGCTGGATGCCGCCGTAACAGGTGGCGCCGCCACGCGCACCCGGCGAGCCGGCGGGCTGGCCATACTCGGTGCAGTCGGCGGATGGACCGGCGGCCTTGCCGGACGTCTCCCGGCTGGCTGTCTTCCGGTCTCGAGGCTGTGAGTCGCGATCGTCCACTATGGCCTCCCGGAGGTTGCGGACCATATGGATCATGGTCCCTCCAGACCAGCCAACATGGGCGGCGCCAGCCGGTTCCGAACGACATGCGCCTTCCTGACGATCCCTTTCCCGCCAAGCCCCTGCCGTCCGCCGCCCCCGAACGGTCCGCCTGCCCGCTCTGCGGCCGTCCGATGGTGCCGGGCAGCAGCCTGAACGACCACCACCTGATCCCCCGCACCTATGGCGGGCGCGAGACGGTGACGATGCACCGCATCTGCCACGCCAAGATCCATGCGGTGCTGACCGAACGGCAGTTGCGTGACCAGTATCACGAGATCGACGCCCTGCGCGGCCATCCCGAGCTCGCCGCCTTCGTCCGCTGGGTCCGCCGGAAGCCGCCGGAGTTCGTCGACGGCCACGCCACCGACCGGCGGCGCCGGCGCTGAGCCCCCCTCAACCCTGGCCATCAACCCCGGCGCACCGGTTGCCGCGCCGCCGGCTTGGGCAGATAGTTGCGGGCCTCGCCGTTGCAGACGCGGCTGACCCGTTCATACTCCTCCACCGTGTCGATCCGGGCCTGCCGGCGGTCGCGCTCGCGGCCGAAGTCGCGCATGATGCCGCGCATCGCCGATTCGAGCGGCCGGCGGATCGCCGCCATCGCCTGGGCCTGGCTGCGCGACCGCACCGGTTCCAGGCGCGCGACCACCTCCTCCAGACGGCTGCGGATTTGCGGCATGAACTCGCGCAGCAGTTCCTCATCCACTGCGACATGCCTCATCTCATGCGCCAGCACCTCGCCATGCAGGCAAGACTCGGCAGGGATCTCCCTCGCGACATGGACGGTGCGCTTCTGGAAGCCGAAAGTGACGGTGACCGCCCTGGGGGCCGAGCAATAGGTGCCGTCGCCCATCGCCTTGAACAGGGCGGAGACCTGCGACTGCTCGCCGTACCGCGCCTGGGTCAGGCCGAGCACATGACCGCTGGTGGTGCCGACCGGTCCCGGCGAGCGACCCGGCAGCCGGGTTAGCTGCACCACCGTCAGCGCATCGTCACGCTGGATCGGCGCCAGGACGCTCTCGACGCTCAGCGTGGGCGTAGGAAAGCCGTCGCAGCCGTTGGACTGCGCTGCGGCCGGCGCGGGCACCGACGACATGCCGCCAAGGACAGCGGCGAGGAGGGGGAACAGGCAGCGAACGGTCATGCCGCCACTGTTACCGGGAAACCGTCCGCCGACAAGAGACATGAAGGGGCCGGACCGCCGGGAAACCGGCGCTCCGGCCCTTCCGCAGGATCACCGATGCGACGGGAACAGGAAGCGCGCCTTCAAGGTGCCTTCGATGGTGCGCAGGTCGTTGGTGACCTCCAGCTCGTCGACGTCGCCGTTGACGTCGACCACGACATAGCCCAGCTCCGGATCGGTCTGGAGATACTGGGCCGCGATGTTCAGGTCGCGGCCGGAGAACACCTCGTTCACCTTGCGCAGCATGCCCGGACGGTTCTCGTGGACGTGCAGGAAGCGGGTGCAGCCGGCCTGCACCGGCAGCGCCACCTGCGGGAAGTTGACCGCGCCGACGGTGGAGCCGTTGTCGGAATACTCGATCAGCTTCTGCGCCACCTCGGTGCCGATGTTGGCCTGGGCCTCCATGGTCGAGCCGCCGATGTGCGGGGTCAGGATGGCGGTCTTGATGCCGCGCAGCGCACTCTGGAACTCGTCCTTGTCCGAGCCGGGCTCGACAGGGAAGACGTCGATGGCGGCGCCCAGCACATGGCCGGACTTCATCGCGGCGGCCAGCGCCTCGATCTGCACAACCTGGCCGCGGGCGGCGTTGATCAGATGGCTGCCCTTCTTCATGGCGGCCAATTCTCGCTCGCCGATCATGTCGCGGGTCTGCGGGGTGTCCGGCACATGCAGCGTCACCACGTCGGAGACCGACAGCAGCTCCTCCAGCGAGTCGCAGGCCCGCGCGTTGCCCAGCGCCAGCTTGCGCACGGTATCGTAGAAGCGGACCTGCATGCCCATCGCCTCGGCCAGGATCGACACCTGGGTGCCGATATGGCCGTAACCGACGATGCCCAGCGTCTTGCCGCGGATCTCGTAGCTGTCCTTGGCCGACTTCATCCAGCCGCCGCCATGGACCAGCTGCGACTTCTCGAAGATGCCGCGCATCAGCATGATGATCTCGCCGATCACCAGTTCCGCCACCGACCGGGTGTTGGAATAGGGGGCGTTGAAGACCGGGACGCCGTGGCGCCGCGCCGCCTTCAGGTCGACCTGATTGGTGCCGATGCAGAAGCAGCCGACGGTGATCAGCTTGCTCGCCGCCTCGAACACCTTGGCGGTCAGGTGCGTGCGCGAGCGGATGCCCAGGATATGGACCGAACCGATGCGCTCCAGCAGCTCCGCCTCGTCCAGCGCGCGGGGCAGCCGCTCGACGGAGGCGTAGCCGCCGCGGGCCAGCTCGTCGATGGCGTTGTCATGGACACCTTCCAGAAGAAGGATGTTGATCTTGTCCTTGGAGAGCGAGAGCTTGGTCACGGCCGGCATCCGTTCTGGGCAGCGGTTCTGTTCCGCGGCCCGTCCGCCGAAACGACTCAGGCGGGCAGCGGAAAAGCGAGCGCGCAAAATAATACCAACGGAAGCCCTTGTCACCTGAGGGATGTTGCGCCGCCGCAGCGTTTCCGCATGCCGGATTGGCGCGGAACGCGGGATGGGTGTATCTCTCGGACCGCTCCTCGAACCTTGGAAGCAGACCATGAGCGACGTGACGATCTACCATAACCCGCGCTGCAGCAAGTCGCGCGAAACGCTGGAGCTGCTGCGCTCCCGCGGCGTCGAGCCGGTGGTGATCGAGTATCTGAAGACCCCGCCGACCGCCGATGAGCTGACCGCCATCCTGGCCAAGCTGGGCAAGAAGCCGCGCGCCGTCACCCGCGCCAAGGAAGCGGCCGAGGCCGGCATCGCCAGGGAACTGGACGGTGCGGCGCTGGTCGCCGCCCTGTCCGCCCATCCCGCCGCCATCGAACGCCCGATCGTGGTCAGGGGCGACCATGCCCGCATCGGCCGCCCGCCGGAGTCGGTGCTGGAAATCCTGTAAGCCCGCCATTATCCGCCGTCCGCACCCTCACCGGAGCCTGCCGCCCGTGACCACCAAGCACACCGCCGCCGCCGCGGCCGCCGAGCTGAAGACCATCCGCGATTTCCTGCGCTACGGCGTCAGCCGCTTCAACGAGGCCGATCTCGATTACGGCCATGGCACCACCACCGCCTTCGACGAGGCGGTGTTCCTGGTGCTGGAAACGCTGCACCTGCCCGTCGACCAGCTCGAGCCCTATCTGGAGTCGCGGCTGACCGCGGCGGAGCGCGAGGCGGTGGCCGGCATCCTCCATGCCCGCATCGACACCCGCAAGCCGGCGCCCTACCTGCTGAACAAGGCCTACATCCAGGGCATCCCCTTCTATGTCGACGAACGGGTGATCGTCCCGCGCTCCTACATCGGCGAACTGCTGTTCTCCGACCTGTTCGGCGGCGACGACTTCACCCTGGTGGAGGATCCGACCTCGGTCGAGCGGGTGCTGGATCTCTGCACCGGCTCCGGCTGTCTCGCCATCCTGGCCGCCCGCATCTTCCCGGAAGCCCAGGTCGACGCCGTCGATCTGTCGCCCGACGCGCTGGAGGTGGCGAAGCGCAACGTCGCCGACAGCGGCTTCGAGGACCGCATCACGCTGCACCAGGGCGACCTGTTCGCCCCGCTGAAGACGCGCAAGTACGACGTCATCATCACCAACCCGCCCTATGTCGACGCCGAGGCGATGGAGGCCCTGCCGCCGGAATTCCGTGCCGAGCCGGCGCTGGCGCTGGCGGGCGGCGATGATGGGCTGGACATCGTTCGCCGCATCCTGAAGGAAGCGCCCAAGCACCTGACCCCGGACGGCGGCCTGCTGTGCGAGTTCGGCACCGGCCGCGAGATCCTGGAGGCCGAGTATCCCCACCTTGACTTCCTGTGGCTGCAGACCGCCAACAGCTTCGGCGAGGTGTTCTGGCTGACGCGCGAACAGTTGAAGGCCGGGAAGTGAAGCAAGCGCGTCCCTGATCGGGAACGCTTCCCCCCGTCGGCGGTTGTTCTCCCACGATGCTGCATCGCAGCAGCAGCCGTTTGGGAGAACGACCGCCATGACCCGCCGCACTCACGACATCCGCCACTCCGGCGCCGTCAAGGCTTTCGGCATCGCCGCGCTGGCGCTGGGCGGCCTGGCGGCCGTCAACACACTGGTCGCGCGGCGGGATGAGCGGCGCCATCCGCCCGAAGGGCGTTTCCTGACCGTCGACGGCGTGCGGTTGCATTACCTCGAGGCCGGCAGCGGACCGCCGGTGGTCCTGCTGCACGGCAACGCCTCGACCCTCGACGACTTTCTGGCGAGCGGATTGTTCGACCGGCTGGCGCGGTCCCATCGGGTGATCGCCTTCGACCGGCCGGGCATGGGCTACAGCAAGCGGCCGCGCGGTTGCGACTGGACGCCAGAGGATCAGGCGGATCTGCTGGCCCGGGCCTTTGTCGTCCTGGGGATCGAGCAGGCGGTGGTGGTCGGCCATTCCTATGCCACGCTGGTCGCGCTGGCCCTGGCGCTGGACCATCCGGATTCGGCGCGCGGCCTGGTGCTGCTGGCCGGCTATTATTTCCCGACCACGCGGGTGGACGCGCTGATGGTGGCCCCGGTGGCGACGCCGGTGCTGGGCGACCTGCTGCGCCACACCCTCTCGCCGCCCTTCTCCAAGGCGATGATGCCGCTGATGCTGAAGGCGATGTTCTCCCCCCAGCCGGTGCCGGACGGCCTGACCGGGACCTTCCCGGCCGCCCTGATCACCCGCCCCGGCCAGTTGCGGGCCAATGCCCAGGACGGCGTCACCATGGCTCCCGCAGCCGACCGCTTGCAGCACCGCTATGCCGGACTGTCCCTGCCGGTGGTGGTCGTCGCCGGACATGACGACCGCGTCGTCACGCAGGAGGAGCAGAGCAGCCGCCTGCACCATGTCCTTCCCAACAGCACCCTGCATTGGGTGCCGGGGGCCGGCCACATGGTGCATTATGCCGACCCTGACCTCGTTGCGGATTGCGTCGACAGGCTGTCCGTCGAAAACGCGCCTGCCGAGCCCCTGATCGCCGAGTAACAACCGCTCAGAGGTGACGCCGCATCAGGATGCTGCCGCCATGATGCGGCAGGCGGGGGTGCCAGGGGATGTCGGCCTGTCCGATCTCCTCGAAGCCTTCACCGGCGTAGAGGCGGCGGGCCGGCGCATTGTCGGCCCAGACATGAAGGGTGACGCGGTTGAAGCCGCCGGTTCGCGCCCGCTCGTAGAACCAGCCGAGCAGCCGTCCGGCGATGCCCTGCCGCCGCCATGCGGGATCGACCGTCAGCGCCGACAGGAAATAGCTGCCCCAGTCCAGCGTTTCGGAAAATGTGGCCATATGGGCGACACGGTCTGGCGGCAGGCCGCTGTAATCCTCCGTCCGGATCCAGTCGGTGGGATAGCCGTGGGCGATGCCGATCACCCGTCCATCCAGTTCGGCTACGCCGCTCTGCCGGTGCGACAGCGAGCCGCTGCGTCCGGCCAGGCCAGGCATCAGCATCTCCGCCGCGCTCATTCCCGGCATCAGCCCGTCGAGCAGGAAGGCGTAGACACCGCCCCCGGCGATATCGATCAGCCGTGCCAGATCCGGCGCGTCGTCGGCATCGGCCGGCCGGATGCGGAGACGGTCCTCGGTCATCGCAAAGCACCTCGACAGTGAAGGACAGGAGACCAACGGCTTTCGGGTCAGCCCCGATCCGCCGCCCGGTTCAGATCGTCGCGCAGCCGCAGCAACGCGTCGCGCAGGGGGCCCAGCTCTGGCGCGGAACAGCCGGCGGCGGCGGTGATGCGGGCCGGCAGGCATTCGGCCTTGCCGCGCAGCGCAGTCCCCTCCGCGGTCAGGCGGACGCGCACCAGCCGTTCGTCCTGCGGGTCGCGGGCGCGGCTGACCAGCCCCTGCCCTTCCAGCCGCTTCAGCAGAGGGGTGAGTGTGCCACTGTCCAGCCCCAGCCGCTCGCCCAGGACCTTCATCGACTGGTCGTCCTCCTCCCACAGCAGCAGCATCATCAGATACTGCGGATAGGTCAGGCCCAGTGACTCCAGCAGCGGGCGATAGACACGCGTCATCGCCAGATTGGCCGAATAGAGCGCAAAGCAGGCCTGGTTGGACAGCAGAAGCGGGTCGTCTTTGTCGGCCGTCATGATTTCGGAAACCTTTAAAACGGCGCGCGCCGCCGGGGCATTGCGCGTCGGTCGATCGTGCCCGGCACAATCGCGCGCAACAGCCCGACGGCGCAACCCCGGAACGCCTGCCATGTGCGGCGGGCGGTCCGGTTCACTGCCTTACCCGATGCCCTCAGGCAACGGTCGTGGTGACCGGGATGTTGCCCTTGGTGGCGTGGCTGTAGGGGCAGACCTTGTGCGCGCGGGCGAGGAGGTCTTCGGCAACGGCGCTGTCCATGCCCGGCAGCGAAACCACGAAATCGACCGTCAGTCCGAAGCCTTCACCGTCGTCACGGGCGCCGATGCCGACCTTGGCATTCACGGTCAGGTCGGCCGGAACGGCGATCTTGTCGCGGTTGCCGACGAACTTGATGGCACCGATGAAGCAGGCCGAGTAACCGGCGGCGAACAGCTGTTCCGGATTGGTGGCCCCACCCTGCCCGCCGAGTTCCTTCGGCGCGGCCAGCGCGACCGACAACAGGCCATCCTCGCTGACGGCCTTGCCGTCACGGCCACCGGTGGCGGTCACCTTGGTCGAATAGAGGGTCTTCATGATGTGCAACTCCTTACGTGCAGGCGATGCCCCTCGGGAGCTGTCGCCGGGTTGGAACCGGGAGGCGACGGCGGGAAGTGCCAGCGCCGCGTCATGTCGTGGGAATAAACATGGCGCACAATTTGATTGCTTGCAATGAATTTTGATATGCGCCATTCAATTGCGCGCGATGCGATATGTGCATGCCATCGGATCCAGATGTTTGGAGCACGGACCAAAACCCATCTGCCGCCGGGACTGGTCGACAGATTCGATACGCAGGACCGGGGTTCTGATTGACGTTTTAAAAGCTGCTGGCGCCCGTCAAGCGGTGGCGGCCATGGCGGCGCTGCAGATGGGAACCGGTTCGACTTCCACACAAGAGTTCACACGGTGCCGACAGGCGACACATCGGAGGCCGATGAACCGGGCAAAGAAAAAGCCTTGGAACTGTTGGGTTCCAAGGCTTTTCCGGCCCTTCCGGAATTGGTCGGAGCGACAGGATTCGAACCTGCGACCCTCAGACCCCCAGAAGGCGGCACTCCTTCTAACTTATTGATTTTCAAAGAGTTCACCTCCCCTTCCAAGGGCTGAATCAATGCCAAAACGCCTCCGTCTCGCAAACACTCTCGCAAACGCCTCTCTGAGACCCAAACAAAGAAGGGGAGATGGCAGGACACCCACCGGCATACTCTGATGGCCTTATCTGACCGGCGCCCACCTGCACAGGCGGGCACCGGTCAGATTGTGCGCCAGCAGCTGCTCGGCCGTGCCATCGGTGAGCATATCGGCCCGGCTGGTGTAGATCGGGCGGAAGGCAGCGCAGCCGCCCTCAGTCCCGGCTCCACTGGTCGCGCAGCCGCTCAGCAGCGCCAGCAGGATGCCGGCGCAGATCATCCTCAATCCCATGGCGCACCTCTGCGTTCCGGAGTGTCTGTGTGGTCGACTCGAGGGCGGCATCCTGCCGCCCTGCCCGGCGCTGAAGCGCGCCGAAGGTGGCAATCCCCGCCAGCACCACGCTGGCGAGGATCAGGCCGGTAGCCGCCCGGCCCCAGCCGGTGGCGAGGAAGGCCAGCATCAGGCCGCCTTGCGCTGGTCATCCCAGCGCCGGTAGAGCATCACAGCCACCGCCAGCCCCAGCAGGGCGGCCACCGCCCAGCCCATCGCCCCGGACGGCAGCGCCTGCAGCAGCCCCTTGATGGCGGTCGAGACGTCGCGCGCCTGGTCCAGCAGCACAGCCACGCCGGCGAGGCCGAGCGCACCGCCGCCGCTGACGGCGCTGACCGACCTGGCCATCGGCTTCATGGCCGGCGCCAGCTCGGCGCCCCGGCTCACCGGGTGGGCCTCGTCCGCCAGGAACAGGGCAGCCTCGGCCGCACGGCGCTTGACCAGGCCGGGCATGACCTTGCCGGCGCCCCGCGTCCATTTGGCGAACTCGGCCGCGGCGCCGGCCGCGTCACCAAGGTTCAGCTTCCGCAGCATCGTGCTGGGCTGGCCCGTCTTCAGCGTGACGAAGCCATCCTTGCCGGCGTCCTTGCCCTTGGCCCTCCGGCCGGCACCGACATTGAAGACGAAGGACACCAACGCCCCGCGCTGGGCGTCGGTCAGCTCCGCCGTGACGGCGCGGTCGACCACCGCCGCGGCGGCGTCCAGGTCGGCCTGCAACTGCTGCTCGGCCTGCGCCTCGCTGATGCGCAGCCCCGGCCGGACGTCCGGGCCGGTGTGGCCGTAGCCGATCGTCCAGGGGGCGCCGCCGGTGGCGGGATCCGGATAGGCGGTGAGGCGCAGTCCCTCGGCCTCCTTCACCAGGTCGACGGCGGCTTGCGGAATGGCACGCATGGGATCCTCCGGGCATGGAAAAGGCGCCTCGCGGGCGCCGGATCGGTCGGTTGGAATATTGTCGCGGAGGGTCAGGGCCAGCCGGCGGCGATGTCCACGGTCAGCACCGCTTCAGCGGTTTCGGCCGCGTCGATGGCGTCGTGGAGTTCGCCTTCCCGGTCGAAGCACGCCTGCACATGGTCCGCGACGGCGTCGGCAACGGCGATGATCTGCGCGCCGGTCAGGTCGACCCATTCACCGCTGGCCGCCTTCCACCGAAAGATCATGGCCGGATCGGCCTGTGCCTGGGCGCGCTTGCCCAGGATCAGCGTCTTGCTGCGGTCGTCGGTCGCCACCGGCACCCCGGCGATGACGATGCCGCGGGTTTCCTGCTGCCACCGCAGCTCCGTGGCGGAGGCCTTGCGTACAGCCTTCATCTCGGCCAGCGGGATCGGTTCGACGAGTTGCACCAGTTGGATGCCGCCGGCTCCATCCGGCGCCTTGTCAAAGGCATCCGGGATGGGGCGATGCGTCGACTGATCGTATGGCGGGCAAGTCCTGATCATCGTCGATCCTCACGAAATCTGAGTGAAGCCAGCAGGGGCGGAGTACGTCCAAGCCGCGGCGGTGAACCGGGCCGTGACTTGGCCGCCATTTTTGCAAGTGATCGCCGGATAGAAGACCGCCGACGAAATGGAAAATGCCGGGTTTGCGCCGGTCGCCGGATTGCCAGAGGCCTGCCAGACGCCGTTGCGCGAGAACCAGACCTTTACCGTTCCGGGCGTTGACACGTCGTCGAATGCCACTCCGATCACGACGCCCGCAGCATTCCACGAGCTGCCCCATGCACCCTCGGAACCGTTGTTCAGCAGATTGCCGGTATCGTCGGCATACGCATACCCGCCCGCGCTCGTCGCCAAGCCGAAAGGCGACCCGAAAGCGGCGGCTGCGGTCGCAATCCCGACAAAAGCCGACGAGCCGGACGACGCCTTCACATCAAGCGCGATCTCGAAATACTTCTGACCTGACAACGCCACGGTGGCGCGACCGGACTGCATGACGCCACCGGCCGCGACCGATGCCGTCAAGCCGCCGTTCGTGACGATCAGCCCGCTTTCCTTGTCGGTCGGCGACAAGACGCATGACGATTGTGCCGTCTGCGTGAGCGCCTTCCATGCCGTTCCGGTGCAGGTGATGAAAGCCCACTGCCCGGCCAACAGGGTCAGCGTCGCGCCGCCGTTGATCAGTTCCGAACCGCTCGGGTCGATGACGACGGCCCCGGTGCCGCTGTTCCACGCTGCGAAGGTGAAACCACTCCCAAGCGTCGCCGCAGCTGTCAACGAAAGCGTCAGACTGGCCGTGCATTCGATCAGATAGCGGGCATCGGATGCGACGACGGTGTAATTCACCGACTTCGCGACCGTCCCGGCGAACAGGCCACCCCCCATCGGAGCGCCATTCAGCCGCACCACACCGGTGGCACTGGTCAGATTGAGATCACCGCCACTGCTACCGACCGTCGCAACCCCTCCAGCATCGGCACCTGTCAGGGTCAGGTGAACGGCGCGCTGCCCATGCACACGCACCATGCCATTGGCCGAAGTTACGGAGAGGGCGCCCGCGGTCGTGCTGACGACGGACATGCCGCCGGGGGTGGTACCGGACACAGTCACCGCCGCGACGGCCCCCGGCAGCAATGCGATGCGGAGGCTTTCGCTGCCAGGAGCCCCGCCAACCCAAACATAAGACGTGCTGATACGCCAGATTTCGGCACCGCCGGCGACGGCCGACAGCGTATCCGCCCCACCCAACTGGGCGATGCCGGTGTCGGGATCGCCCGTCACCGCCAGCCCCGGCGCCCCAGCGGACCCAGGCGAAACGCCAACCTTTCCCGTGTAATCGCCACCGGTCTTCGGCACATAGCTGGCCGGGTTCCAGGTCTGGGCGGCAGCGGCAGCGGCTTCGGTGGCCAGCCGGTCGGCATGGACGGCGGCCTTGTCGGTGGCGACCGCCTGCCGGTCCGCCGCGGTGGATTGCGCGTCGGCATCGGCGGAGAGGCGGTCGGCATGGACGGCGGCCTTGTCGATGGCGACCGCTTGCCGATCCGCCGCGGTGGATTGCGCGTCGGCATCGGCGGCGAGGCGATCAGCATGCACGGCGGCCTTGTCGGTGGCGACCGCCTGCCGGTCGGCCGCGGTGGCCTGCCGGTCCTGTCCGGTGGCTTGCCGATCGGCCACCGTTGCCAGGGCGTTCTGCTGGGCGCTCTGCGCGCTGTCGGCAGCGGCGGCGGCCGACGCGGCGGCATTCCCTTCGCTGGCGGAGGCTACGGTCAGGGCATCGCCCACCCCGTTGGCCACCGTGCCGATGTCCTGGATGCACGGATCCCAGTTGTCGGCCATGCCGCCGACCCCGGTGAGGCCGCCCGGGTTCTGTGCCGTCTTCTCGTCGCCGTTGTAGTAGCCCAGCAGCCGTTGGGCCGCCGCCAGCATGGTGGCCAGCGTGGTCATGTCGTCACCTCGCCAAGGGAAATCGTGGCGGCGCTGTGCAGGTCGTTCAGGTACTTCTGGCTGAAGTCCTCGATGACCTGGAAAAGGCCGCCGTAGCGGTAGCAGTCGAAGGCGCTGTCGGTGTCCGGCAGCCACACCGCCGGCCGGTCGGCGTCGAGGAAGGTGACCAGGTCGAACAGGCGGTCGCGGTCGCCGGCCTCGTTGACGGTGCGGTCCAGCGTCGCGGTGCGCCGGCCGCGCCCGGGCTCCACCGCCACCCCGCCGCCGGCCAGCTCCGTCACCTTGCCGCCGCGGCGGTAGCCGTCCGCCGACGCGCCGACATGGCGGTCGATTGCCAGGCTGTCGCCGGCCCAGCCGAAGCCGATGCGATAGGCCTGCTCCGTGGTGCTGTAGTGGCTGCCGGTCACCCGGTAGGCCGGGCCGTAGATCGTCCAGCGCAGCACCTGCGCGCTGCACAGCGGCATCACCACATGGATGTTGGTGGGATAGCGCAGGAACTCCCGGGCGCCCAGCTGGCCCAGCACGGTGTTCTCGCCGCCGAAGCGCAGGGTCTTCGGATCGTAGAGCCCGGGCAGCACCAGCCGGTCGATGCCGCCGGCGGATTGCGTGCTGAAGGCCAGCGAGGTTCGGGCGCTGGTCTTGAACGCCTCCAGTCTCACCCGGCCGGTCTTCCACAAATTGGTGCGGTAGAGCCCGGCATAGGTCAGGTCGATGGGTCGCGGCCATTCCCATTCCAGCACCAGCGGCTCGTCCCGGCTGCCGATGCGGGTGGACACCGCGGCGTCGACCAGCGGCAGGGTCTTCAGCGCATCGAGCGGCGCCGTTGCCGCCCAATCGGCGGGCGTGCCGGAAATGGCGCAGTCCTGTTCGGACAGCTCGTTGATGTGGGCCAGCAGTCCGGTCGCCATGGCTCAGCGCGCCACGGAGAGGGTGGCGCCGCCGCTGCGGTCGGCGATCGTCCGGCCATAGACCACCACCGGCGCCCCCGCGGCGAAACCGGCGATGTCGTCCTCCACCGTCACGGTGTCGCCGATCCACACCCCCGGCGCCCCGTCCGGCACCGGCAGCTCGTAGAGGGTGGGCGGCGCCGACAGCTCGGCCACCCAGGCCGGCAACTCGGCCGCGGCGTCGGCGCTGAAGGTCAGGGCTGTCTCGATGGTGGCCACCTTGGCGGCGTTTCCCCAGGCGACGGCGATCGCCGCGTCCACCGTGGACGGCACCTCGAGCCATTCCTGCGTCCAGCGGGTGGCATCGGCTGCCGTCGCGTCGGTGGCTGCGGTGGACGGGCTTGGGTTGTGGGCGCAGCGCAGCACCACCTGTTTGGCCGGCGGGTTATGCCGGCCCTCGACATATTGCAGGCCGGCGGTGGTGCCGGCGGCGCTGCTGTAGGCCCGGATCGATGCGGCGGCATTCGGGTGGGGGACGCGCGTTACCACCAGCTGGCCGGCGGTGCCGATGTACCAGCCGCCGCGCGGCACCGAGCCGACGAACCTGGCGTAGGCGGCGGCATGGGTGGTGCCGTCGCCGGCGGCGAGGAACAGGCCGACGGTGCGCGGACTGGCGTCCATGCCGGCAACGTCCACCGTGCTGGCCAGCCCGGCGCCGGTGGCGAGCGCGGCGATCAACTCGCCGACATACCGGCGGTACGTGCCATTGAACGTCCGGCCCAGCACCTCGACGCGGAAGTCGGCATACCTGACGGTGGTGGTGAGGATGCCGGTGGCGAGGTCGGCGGTGAAATGCGCGTTGTCGCTCGGGACACTTGCCGCCTGTCTGGCCACCGCGACGCCGGAAGACCAGCCCCGCGGCACGTCCTGCACCGGCCGGCCGCCGCCGACCGACCAGCGGTGATAGCCCTCGACGATGCCGAGATAGGTTGGCCGCGCCATCGGGCAGTGCCCGAGCGGCAGCTCCTTCAGCGTGTCCTTCAGCTCGGCCGGCCCCTCATAGCCGCCGGTGCCCTGGTAACGCTCGGTCTGGATCGGGGTGTCGAAGTCGAGACGGGCATCGTAGATCGGCAGGGCGATCTCGCTGCGCTTGGGCTTGGGCTGGCCGGCCCGGGCGGTCCAGATGGTGACGGCGTCGGCCAGCGGCGCCCCGTCCTCGATCTCGCGCTCGGCCACCGACTGGATGACATAATCGCCGGCCAGCAGCAGATCGAGCGGCCTGTCGTCGAGGGCGACGCGGAGCCACTGGCCGGTGTCGAGGTCCTGCAGGCTGGCGAAACGCTGCGCCGGGTTGCGGCTGGCCTCGTTGCGCAGCACCAGGTCGCCGATCCGCAGCTCGGCCTGCCCGTCGGCGGCCCCCAGGCTGCCGATCGACACCGCGGCGTCGGCGCCGGCGGTCACCAGCGGCAGCCAGGTGACGTTGGGCGGATCGTCGGCCGGGCCGGACTGGTAGCCGGGGAAGCTGGCCAGCGGCAGCCGGTGGCGGTGGCCGCTGGGGCGATGGAACAGGGTGAGGTCGACCAGTCGCACCGTCGTCATGCGGCCCTCCGGGTGTTGGCGAGTTTGCGGGGCAGGTCGCCGGTGGCCGCCTCGACGCGGGCCAGCAGGGCGGCGGCATCGGCGCCGATGCGGGCGCGCTGGGTCAGGGCGTCGCGGCCGAGCGCGCGGACCTCGTCGCGCAGGCCCTCCACCGCCGCCAGCAGCGCGGCCATGCCGGCGACGCCGGCATCGAGCTCGGGACGGCGGAAGGAGACTATCGGCGCCGGCGGCATCAGATCACTGCCGGGCAGCCGCAGGTCGAGGGCCACCGGGATGCGCCGGCCGTCGGGCAGCGGCACATGGGCCTCGGCGCTGTGGGCGCCTTCCGACACCCATGCCAGTTGCGGCCCATAGGAAATGCCGCCGGTGGCAAAGCCCGGGATGCCGGCGCCATGCGCCTGCGCCAGCACATTCGCCTCGAAGGCGGCGCGGTGGCCGAGCTGCACCCAGGCGTTCAGCCCGGCATCCAGCCCGCCGTCATAGCCGGCACCCCGCACCGCGGCGAGCCGTTGCGCCTCGGTCAGCGCGTCCCACGCCCGTTGCACCGATTCGGAGGCGCCATAGCGCGCCCCGTCGGCGATGGCGGTGACGTCGGCGCCGAAGGTGGCGGCACGCTGGGTCGAGCTGGCCAGCCACAGGTTGAAGGCCTCGTCGATGTCCCCGCCCCAGCCCATGGCGCGGGCGATGCCGTGCTGCTGCTCGGCCGACAGCCCATCCCATGCCGTCTGTACCGCCGCCGGCGCGGCATAGCGCGGCCGGCTGTCTGCGGTGCCGGTCAGCTGCAGCAGCGGGGTCAGCGCCGCCTGCCAGACGGCGTTGCTCTGGTCCAGCACGTCGCGCAGGCCGGACAGGCTGCCGAGCTGGCGCTGCCCCAGCGCCGCGGCCTCGGTCCGGGCCTTCTGCAGCTCGGACAGCTGGTCCTGCGCCACCTGCAGATCCCGGGTGGCGGTGTCGAGGCTCAGCCCGCCGGTGTCGCCCAGCTCGGCGAAGACGGCGTCCACCTTGTCGAACAGCGACGACGCGGTGCCGCCGCTGGCCGCCTTCTCCAGCGCCACCAGGGTGGGGCCGAGCTGCAGCAGGGTCTGGCGCGCGGTCTCCCTGTCGGCATCGGTGGAACCGCTGTCCTTCAGCACCGCATAGGCGGCGTCGAAGCGGCCGGTCGCCTCCTCGATCTTCCGGCGCGGCGCCAGCGGCGAGTCGTCGCCTTCGCGCAGCGCGGCGCGGGCATCCTGGAACTGCCGCGCCGCCTGCAGCAGGGCAAGCGCGCCGGACTGGATCGCGCTCACCACCTCCTGCCGGGCGGCGATCTCGCGGTCATAGGCCTCCAGCACATCCTGTTGGGCGAGCTGGAAGGCCTGGGCGGCCCGCTCGGCCGCCTGCACCAGGCGCAGCTGGGTGGTGTCGTAGCCGGCCGCCGTCGCGGCGGCGAGTGCCGTTGCCTGCTGGGCGTCAAGCGATATCAGCCCGGCACCGCGGCTGTTGCCGACCGCCGCCTGCATCCGGCCGGTGACGTCGGCCCGGTAGGAGGCGAGCGCCTTGGCCTTTTCCGCCGCCGCCTGGGCGGTGTCTGCGCTGTCCTGCCACGCCTGGGTGAGCATGCCCACCATGGCGGTGTACTGGTCGCCGGAGAGGGTGCCGTCATAGAGCGCGGTGTTCAGCCGGCCGAGTGCCGCCCGCTCGGCCTCGATGGTCAGCGCGCCGGCGGATGCCGCCCGCTCGATCCCGTCGATGACACCGGCCAGCCCCTCGATGGCGGAGTCGGTGCGGTCGAGGCCAAGCCCCTGCAGCCGGTCGAGCGCGCCGGTCCTGGCGGTCGGGTCGATCAGGGCCTCGATGGCGACGGCGCCCTGGCGCTGCACAGTGGCCACCGCGTCGGCGTAGCTGTCCTGCAGCTTCTTCGTGTAGCGCGCCGCCAGTTCGGCCACCTCGCCGGTGGTGTAGCCCAGCGACAGCAGCGCCGGCCGGAACTGTTCGAACTCGATTTCCGCCTGTTTGGTCGCCGCGGCCATGCCGACCAGCGGCTTGGTCGCCGGGCCGAGACCCATCATCGCCTCGATGCCCTTGCGGGCTGCGGCGGTCAGCTCGGTCTCGGTGGCCAGCCCCAGCTCGGCCGCCTTGTCGCGCCAATCGGTGATGTTTGTCCTGACCTGGTCGCCGATCGCCTTGGCCGCTTCGGTGAAGGCCTTGATCTGGTTGTTGGTCGGATCCAGGCTGGCGTTCATCAGGTCGAGCTGCTGGCGGAAGCCGGCGGCGAAGCCCAGGTCGGTCGCCAGCCCTTCGGCGGTCGTCGCCTTGGACGTGGTCAGCGCCGTCCTGGTGTCGTCATCGAGGCCGATCAGCTGGCCGGTGCCGATCAGACCCTTCAGGCTTTCGCGCATGTAGTACTGGATCGCCTCGTCCTGCGACCCGAACGACGCCCGCTTGCCGGCGTTCTCGCCCTGCTGCGGCGTGACGTACCACTTGTTGTCCTTGGCGAAGAACTGCAGCAGGCCGGTGTTCAGCCCGTCGCCGCCGGTCAGCTTGCCGCCGACACCGGCCACCACCGTGTTCATGGCGGTGGCGACGGCGTCGGTGACCTGCTGCATCTGGCCGGCATCGGCACCGTTGTCGGCCAAAGCGGTGTCGGTGCGGAACCCACCCTTGCCGTCGATGACGACGTTGCCCGACGCGTTCGGCCCGACGCTCGCCTTCTGGGTGCCGACCATGCCCATGATCGCGCCGACCACGGCGCCGATCGCCAGCCCGATCGGCCCGCCCAGGGACGATATCCCCATGATCGAGGCCAGATAGGCCGACCCGGCCCCAGCCACCGCGCCGGACAGGCCGCCCACCGCCTTGCTGTTGGTCGCGGTGCCGAGCGCGCCGCCGACCAGGCCGCCGCCGAAGGCGCCGGCGCCGGCGGCCCCCAGGACGCCGCCCAGCGTGCCGCCCGCCGTGCCGGCCGCGCCGCTGGCGGTGCCGCTGTAGGACGCGTTCAGCGCCGCGGTGTTGCCGGCGTTCACGACGCCGTTGGCCGCGTTCAGGCTGCCGGCCTGGATCGCTCCGGTGGACGCGCCGATGATCGGGTTTGCCGTGCCGATGACGGTGGCACCGCCGCCGACCGACGACATCGAGACGGCCGAGCCCCACAGCGGGGTGTTCATGATGCTGTCGAGACCGCTGGTCAGCCCCAGCTTGTCCGCCGCCCAGCCGGCACCCTTCGACAGGGCCGTGTCGGTCAGGTTGCCCGCCAGCCCGCCACCCTGTCCCGTTTGCCCGCCGGTGCCGCCGCCCAGATCGAACAGGGTGGGCAGGTTGGTGCCCAGCACCGCGTTCTTGACCGGGTTGATGACGGCCATCTTCAGCGCGAGCTGCTGCAGCTCGACGCTGACGGTGGCGATGGCGTCGGCCCACGACATCGTCGATTTGCCGGCGGCGGACAGCTTCTGCAGGATGGCGTCGAAGGACCGGTCGCCGAACCGCTCCAGCTCCTGATAGGCGGCGCTGGTGCGCTCCAGCGCCGAAGTCTGCCAGGCGAGCGCTTCGGCATTGGCCAGATAGGCCTGCCCCTCCCGGCTGGCGGCGTCGATGTTGTGCTCGCGCAGGTCGATCAGCGCCTGGGTGCGGGCCAGTTCCAGCGCGCGCTGTTCGGCCGACGCGCCCATCAGGGCCAGCTGCTGCTGCCCCAGCTCCAGCTGGTCGCGCTGCCGCTGCAGCAGCGGCCCGGCCGCCGCCGCCGACTCCAGCTGCTGCGCCCGGGTCAGCAGCCCGATGTAATGGGCCTTGGCCTCGCTGTAGGCCTGGGTTCCGTCCTCACCCTCCTTCAGCGCCAGCGTGTGGGCCTGTTCGGCCAGCTCCGCCGCCTTGACCGCCTTCGGACCCTGCTCGTAGGCCTCCACCAGCGCCGTGGCCGCGCGTATGCGGTCCTGGATCGGCTGGTCGGCGTCCTTGCGCAGCAGCTGGACGGTCAGCGCCTCGAGCTGGGCTTCAGCCGATGCCGCCGCGTCGCCATAGCCCTTCAGCCCGGCCGCAGCCACCCGGTTGGCCGAAGCGGCGGCGCGCTGGGCGGCCTCGCCCTTGCCGGCGGCAGCGGCCAGCCGCTGCTGGGCGGCGACGTCCTGATTGAGCTGGGTGACCTGGGCGCCGACCTCGCCGGCCAGCTCGGCCCGGGCCTTGCGCAGCAGCTGGGCGCGGGTGTCGGCCTCGCGCGCCGGGTCGAGGCCGTCGCGCAGGCGCCGGGCGACCTCCACCTCGACCTCGGCCGCCTTGATGGTAGCCGGGTTGCCCGATGTCCGCGCCTTGGCCAGCTTTTCGCTGGCGTCGGCCTCCAGCGTCAGCAGCCGCACCGCTTCGGCCGACTCCGCCGGAATGACCCGGTTCCGCAGGACCGTGCGGGCGACGCTGCGCTGAGTGTCCCATGCCTGATAGGCGGTGTCGTCGTCGGAGCGGCCGCGGTCCTGCAGGCCGGTGACGACGGGAGTCTTCTGTTCGGGCGGCGGCCCGACCATCTCGCCGACGCGCCGTTCCAGCCCGGCCGGCAGCGACAGGGTCCAGCTCTTTCCCTGCAGCTCGGCCAGTTTGGACGCCACGCCGCCCACCGCCGAGCCCAGCCCGGCGAAGCGCGAGGCGGCACCGTCGGCAGTCTGGCCGGCGGCGAGCACCGCCCTGGCCGCCTCGTTGGCCGGGTCGGCCAGCAGCGCCAGCCGGGCGGCCAGCTCCTTCGCCGTCCGGGAGGCCGCTTCCGCCTTGGTCGCCGGATCGGCCAAGCGCTGCGCCAGCTCCTGCAGCGGCTTGCCGGCGGCGCCGGCGGTGCGGCCGACCTCGTCCAGCACCCGCACCAGGGTGGCGATGGCGTCGGGATCGTCGGCCGCGGCCGAGTGGAAGGCGGCGAACGCCGTTCGCAGCCGGTCGACCTGGTCGGCGGCCAGCCCCATCGTCTCGTAGACGCGGGCCGAGCTGGCGCTGTCGGTCGAGACGGTCCAGCTGCCCGACACCGGCCGGGCCAGCGAGTCGGCACCATAGACCGCGGCCGACGCGGCGGCGCGCTGGGCGGCGATCGCCTTGGCCTGTTCGGCAAGCGCCTCGTCCAGCTTGATCCGGGTCACCGCCCGCATGGCATCGGACAGCCGGCCATACTCGCGGGCCAGCCGCTCGACGTCGCCGGCGGCGTCCTTCACCGCATCCTGCGCGGCGCGCTGCGCGTGCTCGAAACTGCTGGCCGCCTGTTCGGCCACCGTGGTCCGCGTGGCGAAGATGGCCACCGCCGCGGCGCCGGCCAGCAGGGCGGCCCCTGCCGGGCCGCCGACCAGGGCCATGGCACCCGACAGCAGGGCCATGCCACGCGCCGCCACCGTGGCGGCGACGCCGGTGCCGGCGATGGCGGAGGCCTGGGCACCCGTCGCCATGGTCAGCGCCGCCGTGGTCTCGGTGACCCGCAGGTCGGCCGCCGCCCGGGCGTTGCGGGCGACGATCAGCGCCTCTTCGGCCTGCACCAGGCGCGCGGTGCGGCCGATGGCGCCGTCCAGCGCGAGCGCCGCCTCATACTGCGTGGCGCGGGCGGCGAGGTCGGCGCGGGCCTTGGCCTGGGCGGCCTGCGCCGCGGCGACGTCGGCCGCCGCAGCCTCGACCGACGCGGCGGCGCCGGCGCGCAGCGCCGCCTCCTTCTGCAGCAGGTGGCCGGTGTTGCTCACCAGCTCCTTGCGCAGCGCCACCTGGGACGCGACGAACTGCGCCCCGGCGCCGATCGCCGGCGCCAGCCCGCGGGCGGCATAGACCGCGCCCAGAGCCGTGGCGGCGGTCAGCGCCCCGGCGGCCAGCGTGTCGAAGTTGTCGGCCACCGCCAGCAGGCCGCGCGACAGCGCCGCCGTGGTGCCGGTCGCCTGGTTCAGCTGGCCGATCTGGCGCTGGGCGGCGTTGGCCAGCACGATCAGGCTGTCGCTTACGGTGGTGGCCATGCGGCCGAACTCGGTGTCGATGGCGGTGCTCTGGCGCAGCAGCGCATTCACCACCTTGTCGGCGGTCAGCGCCCCCTGTTCGGCCAGCGACTTCAGCGCGGCGCGCGGCACCCCCAGCCCGTCGGCCAAGGCCTTGGCCAGCCGCGGCGAGGCCTCCATCACCGAATTGAACTCGTCGCCGCGCAGCACGCCGCTGCCCATCGCCTGCGACAGCTGCACCAGGGCGCCGGCGGCGGTGCCGGCTTCGGTGCCGGAGATGCGGAAGGTCTTGGAGATGGTCTCGGTCAGCCGGATCACCTCGCCCTGCGACTTGCCCATGGTGAGGGCGGCATCGGCCAGCGAGGTGTAGAGCCCGACCGTCGGCTCCAGCGCCGAACGGGCGCGCTGGGCGGCCTGGAACAGCTGCTCCTGAACCGCCACCGCCTTCTCGCCGGCGCCGGCATAAAGCGCGATTTTCGAGGCGGACAGGCTCCAGGCGTCGGCCGCCTTGATCGCTTCGCCCGCCCCCTGCGCCAGCCCGATGCCGGCGACCACCCCGGCGACGCGGCCGGCGGCAGTGCCCAGCGCGTCGAAGCTGCCGGCAGCCTTGCGCACGGAGCCGTCGACGCGGCCGGCGAACTGGTCGACGCGGGCCTCGGCCTGCGACAGCACCCGCCGCAGGCCGCTGTCGTCCGCACCGACCGGCACCATCATGCCGGGGAAATCAGCCATGCCGGTCTCCGGAAACGAAAAGGGCGCCGGTCACCCGGCGCCCATGCCCTGTTCCGCGCGCTTCAGGCCGAAGACGGCCCGCGCCCGCTCCTTCAGCTCCGCCACGTCCTTGGGCTTGCGGCGCGTCCTGCGCCTGGCCCCGGGGGTGGTGGCGGCGAGGAAATCGACCTTCCCGTCCAGGGCGAGCTGGATGTCGGGGAACGGGGCGTCCAGCGCCTCGCTGCGCGACCATCCGAGCCACCCCGTGGCGTATGCGAACATCCGGTCCACATAGTCCGGGAAGGTCAGCCGGCTTCCCCCGACGGGGCGGCCTCGCTGTCCGCCTTCACGCTTTCCGACTTGGGCGCCTTGCCGCCGCCGGCGAGGAAGTTGAGATACAGCAGCACCTGCGGCGCCACCGTGATGACGCCTTCGGCGAAGATCGCCTCGGCGGTGGCCTCGGCCGCCTTGCCGACCCGGCCGGCGGCGGCGTTGACGACGTTGACCAGCGTGTCGAAGTCGAAGGCGTTGGTGTTGGTGAAGGCCTGGTTCAGCCCGCCATAGAGGCGGCAGATGGTGCGCGACGCGCGGACGTTGGCGAACAGCTCGACGTCGTCGCCGTCGAGATGGATGGTCATCACGCCGTGCGCGAAGCGCGGCGCCGTGCTGGAGGCGGTCATGGCTGGATCTCTCGGTGGACGGGGGAAGGTGCCGGCAGCCAGGGCGGGCCGCCGGCTCAAGGGTGGGAGGTCTGCGCCGGCGCTTACTGGCCGTCGTCGGCCGCGACCTCGATCGGCTCGGCGTCGATCTCCAGCCCGACGCTGGTCTCGATCACCTTGTCGTTGGAGCCGATCTCGGTGGTGTAGGACATGACGTAGGCGCGCAGGTAGATCGTGGTCGGGGTGCCGCCGTCGGGGGCGTCGTCGAACTCGATCTTGATGTTGTAGGCCGCCTTGCGGTTCCTGGCCGCGGCGCGGATCGCCGTCTGGCCGGCGCCGGCCGGCACCCGGGCCAGCTTCAGCGTGCCCGAGCCATAGTCGACGGTGCCCTTCTTCTTGTGGACCGCGCCGTCGCCCAGCGTCTTGTAGGTGACCTTCTCGAAGGTCTCGCCGAAGGCGCCGATGTCCTCGATCTCCTCGACCTCGGTCCAGGCGAGCGCCTTGTACTGCGCTTCGGTGGTGCACAGGGCGGTGGTGGACAGGAACAGGCGCGTGCCGGCGCTCTGGACAGCGTTGCCGCTCATGGGAATGCCCCTCCTTCGGGCAGAGAAAAGGCCTCTCGGAAACCGGATGGCCGCGATGGGATGGACGTCGAATTCAGGCGCCGGGATCAGGCATCCGGCTGGCCGAAGCCGGTCTGGTAGGTCACGGCGAACTGCAGGCGGGTGACGCCGGCCTTCAGCTCGCCGCTGGTCAGGCGGTCGGTGACGGTGCGCAGCAGCTCGATGCGGTCGACCAGCCCGCCGAAGCGCCGGCCGGCGGCCATCGCCTGCTCGATGCGCAGCGCCATGGCGTCGAGCCGGTCGTCCAGGTCGCCGGCGGTGCCGTCGGCGCGGACATAGCCGTCGACATAGAGCTCCAGGCGCCGCAGCTGGCGCCGGCTGCCCATGGTCAGTTCCTGCGCCGTCTCGTCGGGGGTGAACAGGCCGATGCAGGGCAGCGCGTCGGCCGGCAAGGGATCGTCCCGGTTGGCGGTGACCGGGGCGACGGCCCCCAGCGCCGCGGCGATGGCGGCGCGGATCGTCGTGCGCTGGTGCATCACCGCGACTCCCGCAGCAGCAGCACGGTCATGCCCTGTCCATCGGGCCGCGGCTCCGACACCGTGAAGGTCAGGCCGCGCAGCTCGATGGCGGCGCCGGCGGGCACCGGTCCGCCGACATCGGCGTCGACCACCGCCAGCGAGGTCACCAGCGTCGACACCGGCCCGCCGTCGGTGTCCTGCTGGTAGTGCCGGCGGTCGAAGATGCCGGTGACGGTGACGTCGGGCCGGCCGGGCCGCCGGATCACCGCCGGCTCACCGAAGGCGCCGGCGCAGGCGGTGTTGAGGTCATCGAAGAGCATGGCCGGTCAGCCCTGCAGGGCCGCCCAGGCCCGGTCACGCTGGTCGGCGGTGACATCCACCCCCAGCAGCTCGCCCAGCGCCTTCAGCTCCGGCTTGCCGGCCTTGAAGTGCCTTGGATTGGCCGGGTCGAGCCGGCCGATCGCCGCGATGATGCGGTCGGGCGGCAGGCCCTCCTCCCCGGCCTCGTCGCCGGCCTTCAGCCAGCGGGCGAAGCCGCGGGCGACCAGCGAGGCGGCGTCGGCATCGTCCGGATCCTTGACCTCGATGACGGCCCCGGGCCGCAGCGAGGTCTCCCTGTCCACCTTCACGGTGGCCAGCAGGCGCAGCCTGGCCATGGCTCACCTCACCGTCACGGCCATGCAGGCGTTGGGACGCCGTGGGTAGACCAGCGGCGCCGACTGGCTCAGCAGCAGGCGCCGGCCCGGGTTCTCCTCGATCCAGCTCTTGGGGAACACCTCGAGCGCCTGGTAGCCGGCGCGCGGGTCGAGGATGGCGCCATGGGCCTGGGTGCCCTCCATCGCCCCGGTGGCGCCCAGCAGCACGGTGTGATCGGGCAGCAGCGCCCGGGTCGTCCCGCCATCGGTGTAGGTGTCGTTGTAGGTGTACAGCTCGACCATCCCGATCCGGCCCTTGAACACCGGCGTTCCGGGAACGCCGGGCTGGAAGCCCATCTGCACGATGGCCGCCTGTCCCAGGGTCCGGTCCAGCACCTTTTCCAGCTTGGGATCGGCCTCGAACAGCGCCCAGGCCTTGGCGTCCATCACCACGACATTGACCGCGGCGCCGGACTTGCGCCCGACCAGGTCGATCCATTCCGACAGGTCGGCGAAGGGCGACACCCCGGCCTCGCCCCAGCGGGCGGCGGCGGACAGCAGCAGCGACAGCTCGCCGGCGCGCTGGAAATCGACCAGCACCTCCGGATAGTCCGGCCCCTTGACCACGCATTTGCCGGTGCGCAGCACTTCGGCCGCCATCACCTCCTTGCGGCGCAGGATCTGGGTCAGCTGGCGCTGCAGCTTGGCCCCCAGGATCGCCTGTTCCCGCGCCCCGGCCGACAGGGCGCCGCCCAGCGGCTCGCCGGCGAGACGGCGCAGCGGCTCGTCCGGCTTGATGTCGTGCAGCGGCTTCACATAGGCCGGGGCGAACATCCGGGTCTCATAGCCGCTGTCCGACCCGACGCGGCCGGCCGACAGCGGCGAGACGAAGGGGGCGACCTCGACGTCGTCGACCTCGACGTCGAACAGGATCTTCCCGGTGTCGCTGAAGCTGGCCAGCGGGAAGAACATGTCCAGCAGGAAGCGGGGGGCCTTGGCGCGCAGCGACCGCAGCACCCCCAGCATGGCGAGGGTGGAGTAGATGTCCATGGGCGGGTGTCCTCAGAGGAAGATCGACAGGGCGCGCAGCGCGTCGGCCGCCGACACGGCGGAGTGGCCGGCGCCGAAGGTCAGCTGGTCCGGGTTGAACTCGCCGGTCAGGTAGACGATGGCCTGGACGTCGGCGTCGGTGGCGTCGACCGGCTCGGCGAGGATGGCGCGCACCGCTTCGGAGCCGTCGCCGGCAGCGGACGCCGACAGGGTGAGTTTCTTGCTGGCGGTGATGCGGCCGAGCACCGCGCCGGCCGGCAGCAGGCCGGACCCGCCGGCGATGGTCACCAGCCGGGTGACGCGGGGGAAGTCGCCGGCGATCAGCGACGGCAGCGGCGGGTTGACCTGGGAAGAGAAGCTGGCGGGGATCATCGGGTGCCGTCCTTCTTGGGAATGAGGCCGACGGCGGCCATGCTGGCCAGCACCGCGGCGGCGGCCTTGTCGTCGTCGCTCAGGGAGCCGGTGTCGGTGGCCGGCCCGACGGCCGGGATCGGGTGGGCGTCCATGGCGGCGAGCGCCAGCGGGTTGCCGGCGGGCGCCGGGGTGGCGGCGGGTGCGGCGGCGCCGATCGGTGCGGCCTCCAGCGCGGCGCAGGCCAGCTCGACCGACAGGTCGGTGTTGAAGGCCAGATGGGCGGCGAGCTGGACCCGGCCGGCGGCCGCCGGCGCGGCGAAGATGGCGGCGCAGCGCTCGCGCTCGCCGGGGGCGGCGGCCTGCGGGGCATCGGCTTTCGGCTCGTCGCCATCCGCCGGCGTTTCCTTGCCGTCTTCCTGGTCGGCATCGCCGCCGGCGCCGGCCTTGGTGGTGGTGGTGTCCTGCGCGTCCCCGTCCGCGGCTTTCGAGCGGCCGAAGGGGTTGAGGTGGGCGAAGCTGAAGCTCTTCACGGATTGTCCCTCACATGGTCCAGCAGGGCCGAAAAGGCCCGGTCGGGTGGCAGGACCGCATCGGCCAGCCCGAGGCGCACGGCCTCGGCGGTGCCGAGCGGCCCCTCGAAACAGCGGGCCTCGGTGGCGAGGACCGCCGCGAAATCCAGCCCGCGGGCGCGGGCGACGGTCTCGGCGAAGAGCCGGCGCAGCGCGTCGACCTGCCCCTGCCAGTCGGCGCGCACCGCCTCGGGCAGCGCGGCATAGGGGTGGCCGTCGGTCTTGTGAGCGCCGGACTGGACGATGGTCGGCACCATCCCGGCCCCCTCCAGCATCCGGGACTGGTCCCAGTGCATCAACCAGACGCCGATCGACCCCACCCCGCCGGTGCGCGGCACCGCGATGCTGTCGGCGGCGCAGGCGAGCGCATAGGCGGCGGAATAGGCCTCCTCGCTGCAGATCGCCGCCACCGGCTTGCCCGCCGCCCTCTTGGCGGCGACGATCCAGTCCACCAGGTCGAAACAGCCCTGGGCGATGCCGCCGCCGCTGTCGATGTCGAGGCAGATCGCCCGCACGTCCGGATCGGCGAAGGCATGGGCGAGCTGAACCCGCAACCCGTCATAGCCGGTGGCCCAGCCGGCGCCGATGTAGCCGAGCTTGGGCACCAGCAGCCCGGCCACCGACACCAGCGCCACGCCCTGATCCACCTCGTAGGGGCGACGCGTGCCGTTGACTTCGCCCAGCCGGAAGCAGCCGGCCGGAAGCTCGGCGCGGCCCAGCTGCACCAGGCGCGCGGCCGCGGTCTCCGCCCATGCCGGGGCCACCAGCAAGGGCTGCGTCGTCTTCAGCATCTCGGGGGGACTCCGTCAGGCGCCGGCGGCTGCCGGCTCGGGCTGGTCAGCTGTGGGCATGAAATTCACCTCGGGCAGGGTCAGCCCGCGCGCCTTCAGCGCCTCCTGCTCCAGCGCGATCTGGTCCAGCAGGTCGTCGAGGTCGCGGCCCTGGTCCAGCGCCTCGTCGCGCAGGGTCGAGATGCCGAGCCGGACCCGCATCGCCGCGGCGGTGATTTCCTTCACCGGGTCGACCCAGCCGCGCGCCGGCCCGCGCCACACCCCGCGCAGCCAGGCCTGCCGCCGCGCCCGGCTTTCGGCGAAGCCCGGCAGGTCGAGGTAGCCGCGCCACACCGCCTCCTCCAGCACCAGGTCGAGCGTCGGCCGGCACCAGGTCAGCGTCTTGTGCATGCGCAGGAACAGCACGAAGCGCCAGCCCTCCAGCAGCGACGCGCGGGCGCTGGAGTAGTTGGTCTTGCTGAAATCGCGCATGAAGGTCTCGTAGGTCATGCCGATGCCGGTGGCGATCAGCCGGCTGACCGTGGTGACGAACCCGTCCATGCCGGCGCTCGGCCGGTTGGACGAGTAGCCCTTCAGCGTCTCGCCCGGCAGCAGCCGCGGGATGGCGCCGCCCGGGCCGATGCCAAGCTGGACCGCCGGCTGGGCGTTGCGCATGTCCATGTAGGCGTTGGCGTCGCCGAACAGGTCGACCAGCGTCTGGCCGTCGGCCGGGCTTTCCAGCACCGCGGCGATCACCGCATTGACCACCGCCGCCTGCAGCTCGGCGCGCTGGAACCGGGCGCGCTGCTTCAGCTCGGTCATCACGGGTGCAAAGACCGAGACGCCGCGGTGCTGGCCTGGGCGCTTCTGATCGAAGGAATGGATCACCACCCGCCGCCCGCCCGGTCCGCGCAGCGCCACCCGCTGCCACTCGGCTGCGGCCATCGCCCACGGCATGAACAGGTCGCCCGGATGGCTGGACCGGATATGGTAGGCGACCGGGGCGCCGTAGCCGGCCAGCTCGACGCCGTCGCGCAGGCGCGGGTCGCCGATGCGGTCCTGCGGGTTGGACAGCCGGTCGGCCTCCACCGTCTGCATGACGGTGGCGAAGCGGCTGCCCAGCCGGCGCTGCCGCTCGGGCAGCCACAGGGCGAGCTGGAGGCTTTCCCCGTTGACCAGGTCGGACTGCACCGACTGGCGCAGCATGGCGCCGAAGGGCAGCTGGCCGGTGACGTCGCAGGCGTCGCGGTCCTCGCTCCATTCATGCCAGATCGCTTCGATCCGCCGGGCGGCGTCCTGCGCCCGGTCGCGGTCGATGCCGAGCGCCCGGTAATCCGGCATCGACTGGAAATCCAGCCCGAAGCCGATGGCGCTGTCCTTCAGCGACTGCACCGCGCCGGAGACGAGCGCGTCGTTGCGTTCCAGGTCGCGGGCGCGGGCGGCGATGGTCTGGCGGTCGCCATCGAGGTCGGCATCGGCCGAGCCCGCCGCCGGCGTCCAGTCGCGCAGCTCGGGCGCGCTGCCCGATCCGGCGAGAAAGGCGCCCATCGCCGCCTGCGCCCGGGCGCGGCGGATGTCGGATTGCGGGATCGGCCGGCCGTGCTGGTCGAGGATGACCGGAGCGGGCGCCATCAGCCGATGGTCCGGACATAGGGCGACACCGCCGGCCCGCGCCGGCCCCGGGCCGCGGCGATCCGGCGCTCCAGCGAGGCGATGTAGCCGGCGAGCGCCTGGGCGTTGGCCGGGGCGTACTCGACCACGCGGTCGCCGAAGCGGACGCTGACCGTCTGCCGGCCGAGCTGCAGGGCATGGTGGGCGGCCCGCGCGTCGGCGAGCCACGCCTCCAGACTGGTGACGTCGGTCATAGGTACAGTTCCCCCTTGTCGGTCGAGGCCGCCGGCGCCGCCGGTTGGACTGCCGCGGCCGGCTGGCTCAGCCTGCGCGCCCGGGCGACCGCCGCGGCGATGGCGTCGGCGGGTGTCGAGTCCGCGCCAGTGTCATCCGAGTCGGTCACTGGCACCGGCACCGCATCGGCCTCGCCCAGCTTGACGTATTTGCCGGACAGCGCCTGAAGGCCGCACACCGCGGCGTAGGCGTAGACGAAGCACACCCCGGCCTCATGGGCCTCGGCCGGCTTCTGCCACACCGTGTATTGCTGGCCGCGCGGCACGATCAGCCGCTCGCGGGTCAGCTGGGCGAAGAACTCCTCGTCCAGCTCGCGGGCGCCGTCGATGGCGGCTTGCGGGAAATGCACCCGCCGCGGCCCCGGCCTGTCCACCGGCAGCGAGCCATAGGCCCAGTCGCGCGCCGCGTTGCCGCCGATCATGTACCAGACATGGCCGAGCTTGCTCGACGGCTTGCGCGGCCACACCCGGCCCCGCTGCCCCCGGCTTTCCGAGCGGCCCTTGATCGCCCACACCCGCCGCGCCCGGCGCTTGTTGGCGAAGGCATAGACCTCCTGGGTGTGGTGGCCGCCCGAATCGATGCAGGTCGCCCGCACGTCCAGCGTGCTGCCGTCCGGCTTGCGGTAGCGCCGCAGCAGCACCCCCTCGTCCAGCGCCGCCCACACCTCGGCCTTGGCCGGATCGCCCGGCAGGATGAAATGCCCGATCAGCCAGACCTCCAGCCCGCGGCCCCAGCCATAGGCCGATGCCTCAAGCCGCGGGTTGACCTTGCCGGACTGGACGTCCACCCCCACCGTGATGAACTCGACACCCGCCGGCACCTCTGCCGGGTACGGCTCCATGCGGTCGATGAAGCTGGCGCTCTTGATCTCCTGCCCATAGGTCGCCCGGTAGGGCCGGCCGAGCCGCAGGTTGACGAAGGGCTGCACCAGCGTCGCCGGGTCGGCCTGCGCCTCCAGCCATTCCTGGACGATCACCGGCCACGCCGCATTGGGGTTGAGCGACATGCCGGTCCACAGATGCATCCCGACATGGCCAGGCACCTTGGCCCTTGCGGTCGGCCGCCACTCGCCGTTGGCGTCCATCCACGCCTTGTGCCGCTCCTCGATGACACAGCCGCAGGTGCCGACGTACCACACCTTGTCCAGGGCGCCCTCGGCGTCCAGGCTCCATTTCAGCCCGTGCGGCACGTCCGGCCCGCCCCAATCCAGATGCTGCCAGCCGTCGAGCCGGCCGGCGGCCTCCGAGCATTGCGGGCAGGGCACGAAATAGCGGCGCTGGTCCGACGCCAGCCACAGCCGCCACACCCGGCTCGTCTCGTACAGCAGCGGGGTGGAACCGCGCACCATCGAGCGGTTCCAGAAGGTTTCGCCGCGGGTCCAGAACAGCTTCAGCTTGTCGCCCTGGGTCCTGGCGCCGGGCGTCCAGCCGTCGCCGTCGATCTCGTCGGCGAACAGGAAGCGGGCCGAGTAGCGGCGGAAGGCGTCGTCCGACGCGGCCCCGACCACCCGCACGCTGGCGCCGTTGCTCAGCTGGTAGAAGGCGGCGTTGTCCTGTTTCTCGCCCTTCCTCACCGGCCGCAGCAGCGGCTTCAGCGCCGGGGTGTCGCGCAGCATCGGCGCGATCTCGCCGCTTCCGAAATCTTCCGCATCTGGAATATAGATATTCTATATCAATGCTTTAATGATCTATGTCGCGCTCTTGTCGCGGCCGGAACCATCCGTGCTATTCCGCAGGTCGCGCCTGATCCTTGCGATTACGTTCGCCGATGCGCTCCGTTGAGGTCGGTTGGGGAGCGGCGCGCGCTCGATCCAACAACACATCTGCAATGCGATCCATCGCTTCCTGCCTCTGCCCGTCATTTGCCAACGCATGAGCGTAGGTGTTCAAGGTGATGTCCGAACGACTGTGCCCGACATGTCGAGACACTTCCGTTACCGGAATGCCCTGGTTGAGCATGAACGACACCGTAAAGTGACGAAGCGCATGAAAATGGAGTTGATCCCCATCGGTTGAATACAGTCCTGCCCGTTTTAACAGAGGATGCCAAAAGTGCGTATGGAAATTTCCAGAATTTATAGGGTATCCAGTGCTCGTACGGAACACAAGATCTCTATCATTGATCAATTGGTGCTTCTCGATCCACTCTTTCAATAGAGCGACGATATGGGCCGGTATTGGAACGTTCCTAACGCCTGCCTCCGTCTTTGGCTGCTTCAATTCATCCCAGCTTGTAAGAGAATGGCGGACCATTATCATTTTATTGTCTAGGTCAATATTATCCTTGGTCAGCCCAGCAATCTCACCATACCGCAGCCCACAGAAGGCGGCCAGATGGACAAAGCACCTGAGAAGCATATGACCACGAATAACATAGTTTCTCGGCCTTTCATCAACAATTTTCAGTATAGAAAGTATATCTTCGATGGCCGGTATCCGAATTTTCTTCTTTTTTGAAGATGCGAAATCCAACCGATAATCTCTTACTATTCTCTTCTTAGTGTAACCTCTCCGGATTGCATAATCCTCAATCATTTTCAGGGTGGTAAGATATCCATTTGCTGTCGTAGGAGAAACTTTAGAAAACCCCCTTTGAAGAGTTTCGAGATCAGACCATGACAGAGAGTTAAATCTACGACTTCCAATTGCGGGAATAATGTATCTATCGACAGCCAGCCTATACTTGTAAAATGTCGACGTCCCAATAGAGCCGGCCTTATAGCGTTCCTCTGCGCTTTTTAAGAATTGATCGCAGACTTGGGCGACAGTTGCGGATGATCCATCTGCCGTGTGCTCACCTTTTTCTATTTCCGTTTCGACCTTTAGCCGATATGCATCCGCCTCTTTTTTCCGGTCGAAGGTCTTCAACCGGCGCTTCCCAGACTGATCTGTATAGTTTACAACCCAAGCGGTTTTTACTTCGCCGTTGTATTGCCACTCACGTTTCCGTACAGATGCCATGTGAACTTCTCCATGCCTCTGCATAGAAGCGCCACCGCCCCACCCACAAGAGTGGGCGATAGCGCTGTATCTATGACAGGATTTGTTTACGAGCAATTACTATCGTTGTGGCTCTTGAGGCGCTCGTGGATCAATTTCATTAAGCGCCCCTTGTCAGGCCCGGACGCATTACCTGCTTGATCCATTAGCTCCAGAAGGCTGTCCCTTTCCTTCGGGTCCATGGTGCGAAACACTGCCGCAAGAAGCCCGACGGCTTTTTCCAGTAGGGCGGAACGGCGCTCATCCATCGGAGCCATCCGCGACATGCGCGGCAATCACCCGCATTACGTCGCGGATCATCGCCTCGGTGTCTCCGTCCGTCCGGTGCCCGCAGGCGAACAGACCCAGCTGCGGGCAGACCAGCCGCCGCAGCTTTACCAAGGCGCCCACATGCCCCGATGCTGGCGTCCAGGCGATCAACCGCTCCAGCGCGTCGACCCGTCTGTGATGCGTTGACGGTTCGTCCACCTCGAAGCGCCGGCCCAACAACTCTGCCAACTCGGCTTCCCATGCGAGAAAGCGGACATCGTCCCCGGCGGCGTTCAGCGGCAGAGAAGATGCACCAGTGGCGACTCCGGCTTGAAGGTCGGACAGAACCGACAGGACAATGTCGTCGGTGAAGCCGGCCCCATCCTCGTCCAGGCCATCGAGGTTGTCCCGCCAGACCAGAAGCTTGCTGCACACCACACCGGGCATGGTCAGGGGACGAGTGCGCAGGATCTCCGCTTCGATGGCGCTACGGCGATCCCACAGTGCATCTGCCTGCGCCACCAGCTCGGGAATGCCGGCAACGTTTCGGAGTTGTCGCTGTTCACGCACGCGGGCAATCCAGGCGCGGGCACGCGCCCGATGCTCCACCACACACTGCATGCGGGCTGCATTGTCTCCGATTGGACAATGCCACAGCCGCTCCCGGTGAAGCCTCACCAGTTCGGCCAAGCCGGGCTGCGTCCATGCTTCCGGCAGACGGTGCTCCGCGATCATGGCATCGGTCCAGACCGGCCACCCCGCCTCCTGCGCCCATGCGGGCAGCCGCGCTTTTGCTGCCTCAACAAGGGTCCAAGCCGCCTCGACGTCGGCTTCCAACGCCATGTAGCGGGACCAGAGATCGACCACGGGATCCCGCACCGGAGCGCCCTTCACCATGCCGATCGGCGGCATGATCTTGGCGTCGGGAACGGCCGTAAACGCTACACCCCCGGCAAGCACAGCGCGCCGCGTCGGCGCCGGCCGCGCTGGAGTGATCGACAGGGCAGCGTCACCCATGGGCCACCTCCTGAGTATCGCTGACCGTGACAAGCGCCTCATACGAGGGCTGGAATTCACCTTCGCAGCCCAGCACCAGATTGGCTTTGCTCATGTCAGGCTCACTCGGCAGGAGTTGCGGATAAACGCTGACCCCAAGGGCTGGCCGCGACCAAGGCGGCGGGCGCATCACATCCAGGTTCGCCCGGCTGCGGTCCCCAAGACGAAAGCCAAGGCTTTTCCGGCCCTACAGCCAAGCGGCAGCGCCATTGCGCATTCGCATCCGACACCCTTTCAGGAGCGGAACGCAGGCGCTCTTTCCGTCCGCCCTTGCTGGATCGTGGCCGACACTCCACGGCGTTCCTGTCGCTACCCAGCAAAGCCGCAGACTTATGTAGCACCCGCCACCGCCTGATCCTGCCGCGTCGCCGCCCTGCCAGCTACCCTGTCGCCCTGAAGCCGCACAGAAGGGGCATGGAGTATGGGCGAGCCGCACGTTGTCAGCGCCTTGCGGGAGAAGCGGGGCGAGATCTCCGGGGCAATCCTTGAGCTTGAGAAGCGGATGTCTCAGCACCGGGCCGACCTGGTGCACCTGGACGCCACCTTGCGCCTGTTCGCCCCGGAACTGGAGCCGGAGAGCATCGCGCCGAAGAAGCCGCCGGCGAGGCGCTCCCACTACTTCGCCAGCGGCGAGCTGGCGCGCCGCTGCCTGGAGGCGCTGCGCATGGCAGAGGGACGTGTCGTTGCCGCTGAGGAGATCGCCGTCGCCGCGCTGCGCGACAAAGGGCTCGATCCGGAAGACCGCAAGACCCGCTCCGACTTCATCCAGCGCGTCCTCAACACCCTGACCGCCCTGAAAGGCAAGGGCACGGTGGAGAAGATCGGCAATGGCCTGGGCGCCCGCTGGCGCCTTCCGGCCGAACCCGCCGATCACGCCGCGTGAGCGCGCTGCCAGTAGCCGCAGAAATCGACCGACGGGCCGGTCTTCGTCACCAGCCCGACCACGACGCGGAACTGCTCGCCGTTGCTGGTCCGGCGATGATCCTCTCGGAACGCGGCCTCATTGGCGTAGCGGTGCAGGTAGAGGCCCGAGATGTGATGATGGTGCCCGATCTCCCCGCGGCGGATGCGCGAGAAGAAAGATTCCGCCCCGTTGGTGCAGGCGCCGTCCTGGCTGTAGGCGTCCTGGTGGTTGATGCGGTGCATCGGGTAGCGGGCGTGCAGGTCGTTCCAGGCGCTGGACTCGTCCGCATGCACTTCGGTGCCCTTGGCGACGCGCGAGCGGATGAAGCTGCCGGCGGCGTCCTCGGACGGGAACACGCCGGTCAGGGTGCGGCCGTCGCGCTCGCGGATGGTGACGACACACCGGCGCTTGCCGGTCTGGTTGATGGCCAGCCGGCGGTCCTTGCGCTCCGCCTTGCGGTTCTCCGGGCGGACGTGGCCGCCGAAGTAGGCCCCATCGATCTCCGCCGCCTTGCCCGCGCCGCCGATGACGACACCGCGGCTCTCGGCCGCCATCGCTTCGCGGATCTTGTGGCCCAGCACGAACGCCGTCTTGTACTGGACGCCCAGGTCGCGCGACAGCGGCAGCGCGCCCTTGCCCTTCACCTCGTTGACGAAGATCACCACGGCGGCGAGGTACATCCGGAGCGCCAGCTTGTGGAAGGCGAACAGCGTGCCCGAGGTGAGGGAGAAGTCTTTGCGGCACCGCTTGCAGCGCCAGCGAGGCGCACCGCTCGGCCGGCGGCAGTCGTACACCGCATCACAATCGCACGCCGGGCACACGGGACGCCCGTTCGTCTCCGGCCAGCGGATCGCCGCGAACACCGTCTCGGCTTCCGTGTCCGACAGGCGCAGCACGGTCGCCAGCGACAGCGTGCGCGCCGCGGCGCTGAGAAGGAAGTGCTGGCTTTTGGTGCGACGGGGCATGGCGATCTCCGACACGGTGATTGCCCGAGTCTACCCGGCCACGACTCCGTTGTGAATCATCAAGTTCATGATTTGTGCTCACCCGCCGGTCATAGTGGCGGATGCTACATAAGTCCGTAAAGCCGAGCCAGCGGGGTCAAATCCGGCGGCGCCGTCTGGGGGGACGAAGGGGGGAGACTGTTCTGTCCTGTCCTGTAGCGATTTTTCCGCTGGAATTCCTTCGGACGCCTCTTCGACATTTCCGCGAGTACGCTTGCGCTCACGATCCTTGGTTCGGCGGGCGTTCATCCGCTCGAACTCACCCCAGGCTTCAAGGGCCTGCGCGGCTAGGAAGGGGTGATACAAGCGGCCATCGCTGCACTTGGTAAAGCCGTGCAGAGCGGTCCCTTTAACGCGACGCCATGTTTCCAGATCACGCCCCAAGCCGGCCATATGGCACAGCATGGCATCATCATCGGGAAGGCTTGAGGCGGGCACCTGATGCCATGCCTTCATGTAGAGGGTGATACCGCAGCGCCACCCCGTATCATCGGCCGTCATGTTGAACGTGCTATTCAGCAAGGCGGTGACATCGAGTTTCATCCACCAGAGACGACGAAGGTCCAGCGACGGCGGGACTGGCGGCGGGAAGCCGCTGGTTTTAGGCAAAGGTATGGTATTCTCGGAATCAGCCATGATCCGAAGCTCCAGTTCGGTGTGTGGTTAGATCGGGTCGAGTGGCTGCTACTCCACTCGACCCGAGCGCTTGATCCGATATCGGATCATTGATACGATATTCTTCATCTCTGGACCCATCAACCAAAATCGTATCGGTGATCCGAATGCTTCCCATCCAACTTGAGATGGCCCTTGCTGCCCTTGGTTGGGGAACTCGAAATTTATCTGCGGCATCAAAGGTTTCATTAGATACCATTGGTCGCTTTAAGCGTGGAGAGGCACTAAAAGAGGTCACAATTTCCACAATGAGAAAGACTCTTGAGGAGGCTGGCATCATATTTATTGATGAGAATGGTGAGGGTCCTGGCGTTCGTCTGACGAAGGATAAATTCCATAAATCTTAGGGGCGAAATATTGTGGAAATGACTGTCTCTAAAATTCATGCCGCGTCTGAGCAAATTGACGCTGCCATCAATCTTCTTGCTGAAAACAAATTTCCTGTTTCTGTTCATACACTCTCTGCTGCGGCCTACGAAGTAGCAGAAGATTTATGCAAACATGGCAAGGTATTTTCTATAGGAGATGCTTTTATAATTCATTTAAAGGATAGTGCTTTAAAGGGTTTTCTTAGAGGACTAGCAGCACCTGCCAACTTTTTTAAGCACGCAGACAGAGATCCTAATGAAGTAATATTCTTCAATACGGAAAAAAATGACCTTATGATATTTATGGCCACCATGAACTTAGCAGAGATACAACAAACAACATCTCTGACCAGAAGAGTTTTCCTGAACTGGTTTGCAATGAAGAAGCCAGAAGCATTCGAGGCCGACATTTGGGAGGCATTTAGCGACCCTCACGGTGCAAAGCTATTGTCACAATGGGCTCAGAACGCTCCCCGTGAAGCAATGTTGGCGTTTCTTCGCGCAATGCTGTTAGCAGCAAATGGGAATAATGAAGAGTGCACAGCACTATCTTTCCGCCTTCACGAAGAATATGGACTTCCCTTAAAAGAATAAACCATGCAGGAGAACAAAATGGAAGAAACCGGCAAGATTTCTATTTATAATTACATTCCAAAGCACGGACCATTACACAAAAGGCACAGAGAGTTATTTCACTACACAACTTGGGAAGGCCTCAAAGGCATCTGGAGTTCCGGTACTTTGTGGGCAACACGCTATGACTGCCTGAATGATTATACAGAGATAAGTCACTTAAAAGATCCCCTCGTTAAAGCATTAATCCCCAAAATGGTGGATAAAATGAAAGATTTTGGCAAAAAAGGCTTTAAGGAAAGAACGCTTGTACAGAAGTCTGGCGGAAACTGGAATAGTGCAAAGAATGAAGCTGAATGCCTTGTGAGCGCTATCTATGGTGCAACGGTCGAGAACAGAGATACTAATAATAATACTTCAATCCCATTTATCACATCATTCTGCTCTCATAGCAGAGATGATAGTTATGAAAAGGAAAATGGCCTACTTAGCCAGTGGCGAGCATATGGAGGAATGGAAAGTTTTGCAATTGTATTCGATACCAAGATTATATGCGATCTAGTTTTCCAGTCATTTTCTTCAAACACTTACTGGGCTCTTTTCATCGATGACGTAATATATAATTATGGGTCAGATACAGTAATTTCAGAATGCGCTCCTTTGATTGATGAGTTCTGCCGCGTTTGGGATATAGCAATCAAAGATCAGAAAGAATGGAAGACATCCATATACATGGACTTCATGTCGAGAGCTACGAGATTTAAACATAGAGGCTTTTACGAAGAAAGGGAGGTCAGAATTGTAGCATGTCCAATGACAAAAGAAAGCTCAGATAAGTATAATATAAGCAAACACTTTCCTCCGAAGCATGACCTTCACCAGATAAGAACCAGAACTCGTTCAGAAAAAGAGGTATCATACGCGTCATTATTTTCTCACAGCGGGAAAAAGAAATTGCCAATTAATAAGATAATTGTTGGTCCTGGGCCAAATCAGAATTCCTCATATGAGAAAGCAAAGGCTCTAGTTGGCAATTCCGCTTACGTTACTAAGTCATCCACCCCTTACATATGGTAAACATCCACGTCATATCGGCCACGATCACGAAGAACATTACCACTTTAGGTTAAAACCCATAAAGAAACTTTCTGGATAGAACCGTCGCGATTCAACACCCTTGAAAGAGGCTTTGTGATGAGCGACGGTCATTTTGGCTGATGGTGGAGCAGTTTGGGGGCTGGAGCCGCACCTTCCGAGCAACACCCGCGGCAAGCCGCGCTTGGATCATCGCCGTGAGACGCTCTACATCCGCTTTGTCCGCTGGGCGGCCAAAGGCGTTTGGAAAAACATCTTCCATCCTTTGGCGGCAGCGGGTGGCCCGCCAGTCCAGGGGATGACCGACTCCACAGTGGTGTGCGACCATTGTTCGGTAAGCGGCGGCAGAGGGGGAAACGAGCACAGGCCATCTGACGATCCCGTGGCGGGCGGACCACAAAAATCCACGCCCCGAGCGAACCGCACGGTTCGCCACTCGCTTTCCTGCTGACTGGAGGTCAGATGGCCAACTGCACCGCCACTGACCACCTGCTCGACCGGATGCTCGCCACCGATCTTCTACACGGCGACAAAGGCTACGATAGTGCCGCTGCTTACCGGAAGATCGAGGAGGCGGGAGCCGCGCTCAGCATCCCACCACGCATCAACACGTGCTGAAAAACTGCTTTTCCCCTTACCTCCACCGCAACCGTAACGTGATCGAGCGCATGCTCGGAAGCCTCAAAGACTTCTGGCGCATCGCCACCCGGCATGACTGATCCGCGACCAATTTCATGGCAGCTGTCCAATTCGCGGCAATCTTCGCCTACCCGTTATGAGTCCCGCTCCTAATCCCCCTCAACCTGCTTCGGAAGTAAACAAAAAGCGCGTCTGGAAATTTTCTTAGAGGGTGTGGGGGTGCGGCCCGAATTACCCTCTCTGGGGGGTGCCCCCGGAAGGACCCGCGGCGGCCAGCTAGGCGCTTACCGTCGGGCGGCGAAGCGGGCGTTGACCGGCCGCACCGCCTCCTCGAGGCGCCGTCCGATGTTGGCGCGACCCGCCCGCTCCTCGATGTCGTGGAAGCGGAGGCGGGCGGTACTTGGCGCCCGAACGAAGGTCACCACTGGCCGGGCGTCGGTGCCGTCGCGCTGGTAGATGCCCGGCGACAGCCCGCAAGCATTGCCGGGCAATGCTGCTTCCTGCTGTGGGCGTTGTTGCTCCGATTGGCGTTGCATCGCTGCTACCCGAAAGCATAGGTCGGCGACCAGGATGCGGACCACCTCCGGCCGACGCATGTTGCCGTAGGCGTCGAGGCTGGCCTCTTCGCTCGGAAGGGCGAACATCCTGGCCGACAGCAGGCCAGCGGCCCGCAGCTGGCGCTCCATCCGTTTGTCCCGGCGCGGCCCGCCCCTGATTAAGGATCCGTCGACCGTCTGAATTGCCGTCGACGGATCCTTCCATACCCAGCGGAGGAAATCAGGAAGCCCGCACAGCTATCGACTTCCCGCGCCTGATCATGCCTTCCTGTCCAGGCGGTTGAGCGGATGGAGAGTCTGGTTCAGGCTGGCAAGCACGGCATGGGCTGCCTGCTGATCTTCCGACAGAACCGGCCCCTCGTAGGCAGCGCCGATCTTGGGGATATGGAAAGCATCCATCGCGGCGATCATTTCCGGATTGCCCCGTATCGGCTTCGGTATCCCCACCAACGCCGCGATGATCTTGGCCGGCGGCATGTTCGTTGTAGCGAGCATGGTGCAGGCCGCTTCAGGTCGATCCTGTGCTTCTGGTGACGCGAACACGGTCCGCCAGCGGTCCCTCTCGGCCTTGTCTCCGCCCGATGATCCTACTCGGGTGCCGCCATAGGCCGCACTACTGTTCCCGCCGCTTGTGCGCCCCGTGGAGCGTTGGAGAACATCAGCAAAGCTGAACCGCCCGGCAGGTCTGCCGGGCGGGCTCAGCGTCCGTTTGGGAGCCTCCTTGGTGCCAGCCCCGCAAAAGGCAAAAGGGTTCAAATGCGCAAGCATGTGTCGGAACATGGCAAGCCTCAGCTTTCGATAATGTCGAGAACGGCACGGGGATCCGCATCTACTCGGCGCATGATCTCGATCCCGGCGGCGCCGGCATGCTCGATCAGCTTCTCTTCGTCGCGCTCGAGTTTCAGCAGAGACGCCTCCAGCGTTGCCAGCTTGGCTTCGCGTGCGGCGTGCGGCAAACCGGCCGGCTTGTTCGCAAGGTATTCGGTGATGGACTCCGCCAAGCGGTCCCGCATGGTCAGGGCAACAGCCCAAAGCAAGGTGCGTTCGGGATAGCGGCTCAGCAGCAGATCATCGATCCCGACCTTCGCTGTCGGCGACACCAGCGCATGAACGTTCGCGGCATAGCCATCGAACCCCGCCAGGACACCGTCCAGCTTGGCGAGCGCCTCCTCCTTAGGAAGAGGGGCACGGCCGATGGTTTCGATCTCCTGTTTGGTCGAGGTGATGCGGCGACGAAGCGCAGTGATCTCCGTTTCGATTGCCTTGTGCGCATCGGCGATGCTGGCAAGCGCGGTAGAAAGCGTCATGATGGTCGTTCCCTTCAATCACGCGGTCGAGCGCCGGTTTTTTGGATGTGGGTCTTAACCTGGACTTTGCGCATTTACGCCGGGAAGCAGACGGCTTGGATCAGTCGGTTGAGGATAGGGTCCGGGGGTTTCGCGATCTCCGCGTGATGGGCTGATACTGGAAAAGTCATTTCACGCCAGAGTTGGAGGCGTACGGCGGCGATGGCATCACTGAAGGTTGGCTCGTCTTTACGGTACCACGGCGCGGCCCTCGGTGTGATCGCTGCCCCCGCGGAGATGTCGTTGGCCCAGAGCGTGACCAGCGAGAACAGCCCGAGCAGGGCCGGAGTGGTGCGCGCGATAGCTTGGTCCGACCATTGCCGTTGGGTCTCAACCCCCAGATGTCGACGAACTTCGGCGAAAGTCACTTCGACGGCCCAGCGCCGAACGAACCAGCGTAGCACATCGAGCGGATCGGCCTGGAGATCGGTGCACAGAAAGCCCTGCGGCTCGAAGGCGCCCTGCACATCGCGCACCAGCACCCATCGGATCGGGACCTGTTTGCCGGGATGATACCATATGGCCGTGCCGGTGCTGATCTCCAGTTGGCGTTCCCCACCGCCATACCAGCCGTTCACCCGAACGCGGCACCAGGATGTGCCTGTATCCTTCAGGCGTTGGACAAGCGAGGGCAACCGGGTGCCCGACACCCGAGGGCGTCCCTTCGTTCCCGGAATGCGTGGCGGGGCCGGTTCGAACAAGCGGGCATCCAGGCGCAAGCGCGTGACGACGGTGAGGTGGGCTCGTAGATCACTGAGCAACTCGATGGCTGCGTAGCTGCTGTCGGCGACGACGATCAGCGGGCGACCAGGCGCCCAGCGCCTGACCTGGAGCAGAAGCTGCCGTGCCCAATCGGTAAGCTTCTTATGCCGACGTCGGGTATCCTGGGCAAACCGCTCCGAAGGTGCCAAAGCGCTGAGAAACGGCAGGGCCCAGACCCGTCCGGCCCAGGGGATCGGCACCAGCAGCATGACCACCATCCAGCGCAGGCCGCTGGCCTTGACGAAGTGACCATGGCTGGAGCGCACTGGGTCTCGATAGATGCCGCGCGCCTTGATCTTGGGACCCCAGCGCCGCTCGATCGTCTCGTCGATGCCGATGACCACCGGGCCTTGCGGCACGAAGGCGGCGATCAGGAGCGTGAACAGATGCCGGGCGACAGCGAGGCTCGACCAGCGGTTCCGATTGAGAACGCGGTGGAAGTTGGCGAAGCTGCCGGTCTCGCGCTGTCCCATGATGCTCAACACGGCCGTCACGGTGCGTCGCCCAGGGGTGAGAAGCGCTCCGGCAACCAGCACCAGGACATGGCGCCAGGTCGGCCTAGTGAACAGCGCCGCAAAGGGCGCCATCCAGCGCTCAATGCTGTCTGGAACGGGAGACATGACAGGGCTCCGCTGGTTGGAACCCTTGGGTAAACCCGACTGGAACGGGAGGATCACGATGAGCGTGGACGCCATGCTCGAGCGGATCGAGCGCTTCAATCGCACCCGAGGCGGCGGCGTGATCGTACGCAAGGTCGCCCGCGGTTACACGCTCCTCAGCGGGCACAACGGTGCCCCCGTCGCGAGGTTTCGACCCACCGGTGACGGGGACAAAGTGAAGGTGCTCTGGTGGAACGGCGAAAGTTGGGGGGCGTCAGGCCCCTTCGGCGTCGCCACCATGCCGCTCGACAGAGCCCTCGACTACGTCGCCAATGACCCGGACTTCTGGATCAACGCCTGATCCCAGCATCGCGAAATTGGCCAAAGTCCAGTTAACAGGATGCGGAAAAAGGTCTGTTCCCGGCAGTTCGGTCGTGATTCTCTTTGGTCGAAGAGAATGCGGCTGGTGAGGGGGCGATGCGGGGTTCGGACGAACGCAGCGAGGGTCTTTTCAGCTATGTGAGCTGCGAGGCTCGGGTTCCGGCCGATCATCCGCTGCGGCCGATCCGGGCCATTGTGGACGAAGCGCTGGAGGTGATGTCGCCGGCTTTTGAGGGGCTGTACTCGAAGATCGGGCGACCGTCGATCCCACCGGAGAAGCTGCTGCGGGCTTTGCTGCTCCAGGCCTTCTACTCGGTGCGCTCGGAACGCCAGTTGATGGAACAGCTCGACTACAACCTGCTGTTCCGCTGGTTCGTCGGCTTGTCGATGGACGCCCCGGTGTGGGACGCGACGGTCTTCACCAAGAACCGGGAGCGTCTGCTGGCCGGCGACGTGGCGGCCAAGTTCCTGGCCACCGTGCTTGGCCAGCCGAAGGTCAAGGCGCTGCTGTCGGACGAGCATTTCTCGGTGGACGGCACGCTGATCGAAGCCTGGGCGTCGGTGAAGAGCTTCCGGCCCAAGGACGGCAGCGGCGAGCCGCCGGGGCCGGGTCGCAACGGCGACCGCGACTTCCATGGTGAGAAGCGGTCCAACGAGACCCATGCGTCGACCAGCGATCCTGAGGCGCGGTTGTATCGCAAAGGCAACGGGCAGCCGGCGAAGCTGGCCTTCATGGGCCATGCATTGATGGAAAACCGTCACGCTCTGGTGGTGAATGTCCGGCTCACCGCGGCCACCGGTCTGGCTGAGCGCGAAGCGGCGGTTTCCATGGTCGAGGCCATCCCCGGCCGCCACCGCATCACGGTGGGTGCCGACAAGGCTTACGACACCAAGGATTTCGTGGCGAACATGCGCAGCCTGGGCGCCGCTGCGCATGTCGCGCAGAACACGAGCAACCGCCGCTCGGCGATCGACGGCCGGACCACCCGTCACCCCGGCTACACCGTCAGCCTGAGAATCCGCAAACGGATCGAGGAGGTGTTCGGCTGGATCAAGGGAGCCGGCTTGCGCAAAACGCGTCATCGCGGCACCGCCCGCGTCGGTTGGATGTTCACACTGACCGCCACCGCCTACAACCTGATCCGCCTGCCCAAGCTGCTGGCGGCGGCATAATCACGCCCGGAATCCGCCTGAATGGCGGTTCCGGGAGCCACAGAGCGCGAAAAGGCGCTCCATTCTGACAAAAACGGGCGTCGGAAACCCCATTTCCAAGCCTCAGCCGAGGAAAAAAGCCGGAATATGTTCGTTTTTCCGTGTCCTGTTAAGGCGGGAGACAAGTTGCTTGAGACGATCAGCCTGTTGACGGGCAGTTCCAACCTCTTCCGCAACTGCGCTCTCCTCTTGAAGGAGCTTCCCAGCCTTCCGTCCGAGTTCTGCCAATAAGGCCTTATCCCGGCTACGGTAAGAGCATGCACTCGCTTCCCCGTATTCCTTGTCCGCCTCCATGCGGAGGAATGCAATGGCACGGTACTTTTCGGATAGTCCAGTCGCTTTGCCAGCATGAGCAGCATGTTGCCCTTCCAAATACTGAAGCTTTCGCGCGTTATAGGTACACATTGACAGTCTCCCTAAGTTAATCTGAAAACAAATAGCGATTTAATTCGTGAAATTTACGAATAATGTCGGTGTAAATTTGTTTTATTTATTATTTTTCTAAGTTAGCTGAGTGTTTTTATATAACAGCATAATTGAAAAAATATGTTCACTATCTTGCAAACCGATCTAAAAACTCCGAGATCTATTACACTATTGATTTTGGTGAATTTCCTGCTTTACATCCGGTGGGCTCATCGGCTTTCGATTGAAGCGTTTCGCTCAATGCGAAGTGGCAAAATCCACAAGAAACCCAAGAGGCTACAAAGAAAATGGACAAGACTCAGCTAATTACTATTGCAGCACCAGTGATAGCTCTTTTCGGTGCAGCAATAGGTGCAGTTATTGCCTTTTTTGCTACAAAATACAACGCTGACACATCAAGGAAAAACGCACTAATACAAGCACGACTTAACCAACACATCAAAATATCTGACTTCAGGCAAAACTGGATTAATGATTTAAGAAATGCAATGGCAGGTTTTCAATCTTACGGAACAACTCCTGGCCTTGATCACATGCAAGCTAGAGAGTTTTATGAGTTTGGTACAAAAATAGAATTACTAATGAACCCGAATGATGAAGACTACAACAATCTCACAGAACTTCTTTATCGGTATCTTGCAGCCCGAGAAATCCATGAAAAATTTAACGTCAACGCGGAGTTCATTGAAATCTGCCAGAGAATACTGAAAAGAGAGTGGGAAAGGACGAAAATCGAATTGATGAAGCCTCTTGAGTAAATAAGCAACAACCTAAAACCATCGGCTCAGAGATTTTTTGAGCATGATAATTATAGTTTTCGTGCTCTCTTCATGAAAGCCAACCACCTGCTGAGAGCACGGATCAACCTCTCGGTTCCAAACTATCAGACCTATCATTTTTCCTAAATCATTGTGAGTTTTGATCCGCGCTCTTGGTGAGCAACAGTTAGAAATCAAACGAATACGATAGTACTCATGCTCATAAAATATATAGCTCTGTTATTAGCAGTGCTATAATGTGTATGCCGTGACGCTTATTAATTGCCTACTCTGTTATTGCTAGTAAACAAGGACATGAAACATGACACAAATCAAAGACGATCCTTCTAATGGTGAAGGGTTTATGTTGTACGACAAGGAGACCAACACCCCCACCGCTCATATAGTGAAGAGAAACTTTATACGTCACGAAAGAACTCCTGACGGAACGATTAATGTTTACTATAAAGTAAAAGATCATGTTCATGAAGATTTATGGCGCGAGGCTAAGATTTCGTTCCATGAAAATGACCACAACAAAGGAGCGCTTCTTTATTTGAGTGAATGGTCAAAAAATAAGTAAGGGAAAAAATATATCTACGATACACATACCTCCTGTTATTCGGAAACCAATCGCGCAATATCTCCGGCTAGATCAGTACGGTTGTCGTCATACACGACAAGAACGTTGAAATCCTTGTGGCGACTGAACTTCCGCACGGCGCGGATATTTCCGTTAGTCCGGTCAAGCGCGTCCGTGATGGCTGAATGCCGCAGCCCATGCGGACGCGCCTTGATCCCCGCCTTCTTTCCCAGGTCGCGCACCAGCCGGTAAACGGCCGAGTCCGTCAGCCGCCCGCTTCCCTTGCGGGCGCGGTCCTGGTTTGTGAACAGCGGGCCGGCGACACTGCCACGCGCGGCGATCCACGCCTCGACCGCTGCGCGGGCAGCCGGCGGAAGGGTGACGAGTTGCCGCTCCGTCCGCCCCTTGCCGAGGATGGCGACGGTGCCTCGACGCGGATCGTAGTGCGCCAGGTCAAGCCCGACCACTTCCCCTCTCCGCAGCGCCACGTCATGCAGCAGCCGCAGCACTGCGACGTCGCGCAGCGCTTTCGAACCGCCCGGCTGCGCTGCGAGCTCGAAGAGCGTGCGCACGCCGTCACGGCCAGGACCGCGTGTGTCTCGATAGGCCGCGCTGGGGACGTTCTCCACCTCCAGCCTCCACGACACCAGCCCCAGCGTGTTCCCCAGCTTCACCAGCGACCGCAGAGCCGCGAGCCGGCGGTTGACGGTGGCCGGCTGGAGTCCCCGCTCGATCATCGCGGCTTTGTAGGCGAGCGCCCAGGCGTTCGCCTGCCCATGGGAAACCGCTAGGATGGCCCGCGCGGCGGCGTCCATGTCGGCGGCGCCGGCGAACGTGCGCCAGTCCTCCAGGTCCCGGCGGTAGGCTGCGACAGTTCGGGCGTTCCTGCCGGCGAAGAAGGCGTCGAGAAGGTGCGCCTGTAGATCGCTCAGGGCCAGTGCCGCGGGCGGCGCCGGGATGACGACAGCGGAGCCGGTCATGCTGCCCTCCGACCACGCGGGCCACTGTTCTTCACCTTGACCGGGCCGGCGGCACGGGCCGTTCTTTCCCGATCCGCGATCCAGGCGTTGAGCGTGCTTCGCCGCGCGCACAGCACACCGGCCAGATCGAATATCGGCAGCCCGCCCTTTTCTTTGAGGTGGTGCGCCTGTCGCGGTCGGATGTTGAGGTGCCGGGCGATGGCCGGCATTCCGTAGAGCAGGTCCGAGTCTGCCCCGCACACCCCTGCCCTTGTCGCACTGGCATCCTCAGGAGAGGCCTCAAGCCGATGGCTTTCCATGCACTTTGCTCCTTGCTCTTGTTGCATCCATGTCGCGGCTTTGTCGCACGGAGAAGCCGTGCAACTGCGGAAATCAGGGAAAATCAAAGCTTTATGAGAAGGTACCGCTCAAACAGAAACCCCCGACCACAGAGAGGGGCCGGGGGATAAGAGGTTGATACAGAACAGAGATTTCAGATTTTTATCAGAGGACGAGTCCCCCGCATCGGGCACGGTGGGTTGGGCGACGGCGCACAGCGTCGGATCCTGGTGCAGGTGGTAGCCCACCGCCAGCGTGGCGCAGCGGGTGTAGCCGACGCGCGCCGCCTTCAGCACCGTCAGCAGCGGCACCGCCGGGTCGCACATGGCGTCGACCAGCCCGCGCTGGTAGCCGTAGAGCGTCACCTTGCCGTGCTCGGCCCCGGTGCCCTTCGGGATCCAGCCATGGCGCTCGGCCCACACCGAGCCGCTCATCCGGTCCTGGAACTTCAGGCTCCCCTCGAACAGGGCCAGCAGCGCGGTGCGCAGCTCGCCCCGTCCGGTCCGGTAGTCGCCGTGACGGTGGGCGCTGACCCGCGCCGCCGCCTCAGGCCCGCGGCTCACGGTCGGCCCCATCGCCCCACATCTTTACCAACTCGCCCCGTGCGGCGTCGAAGGCCTGGTTGATTTCCTTTTCCGCCAGTGCCTGGATTTCCGGCGCCCCGGTCATCGCCGCGGCCCGGCCGGCGATCTTGGCCACCGCGTTCGACAGGCCGGTGCGCAGGGAGATGCAGAAGCCGGCGACGTCGGCCGCCGCCTCATGGCGGTTCACCACCTCGTTCAGCGCCTCGTCCGCCCTGATCTCGGCGACCACCGCATCGGCCACCGCCTTGCGGCGCTTGGCCTCGTCGGCGGTGATGACGCCGATCTCGCCCTCATAGCCGGCGGCGACGTCGGCCACCGCGCGGTCGACCAGCCAGCGATGGACGTCCGCCGTCGCGAAGGCCCATTCCCGGCCCTTGGCCCCCTTCTCGGCGAAGGGGCAGCCGTCGCGCACCCAGGCGTCGACGGTGGGCAGCGAGACGCCGAACAGCTCGGCCAGCTCGGCCCGGTTCACCCGTTGGCCCGGCTTGGACATAAACAAAAACCTCGATTCAAAAATGTCTCAGAGGGTGGACCGGTGCGGCCCGAATTCCCCTCGCGGGGGCCCCCCCGGGGAAGGACCCGTCGCCGCCCCCGGCCTGTCAGCGCCAGTCCGTCAGCGCCGGGCGGCGAAGCGGGCGTTGACCGTCCGCACCGCCTCCTCGATGCGGCGACCGACGTTGGCCCGCACCGCCCGCTCGACGATGTCGTGGAAGCGGAAGCGCGGGCGGTAGCTCGGCGCCCGGACGAAGATCACCACCGGCCGGGCGTCGGCGCCGTCGCGCCGGTAGATGCCGGGCGGCAGCCCGCCGGCATTGCCCGGCAGAGCGGCGAAGTGGCCGCTGCGCCGGCGCTTCCTCATGCTGCGGGCGCTGCCCGTGCGGTTGGCGCTGTAGCCCTGTTCCCCGAAGGCCCTGGTCTGCGACAGGATGCGCACCACCTCGGACCGCCGCATGTTGCCGTAGGCGTCGAGCTGGGCCTCCTCGCCCGGGACGGCGAACATGCCGGCCGGCAGCAGGCCGGCGGCGCGCAGCTGGCGCTCCATTCGCTTGTCCCGCCGCGGCCCGCCCTCGACATTGGGCAGCAGGTAGCGCGCCGCCGGCGTGCCCTTGCCGGCATCGTCCTTGAAGCCCACCCACGCCACCGGGTCGGCCTTGCCGGCGGGCCGGACGAAGGTCGAGTTGATGGTGTAGGGCGTCGGCCGGTCGAAGGTCTGCGGCAGCGCCCGCTGCACCGCCAGCCTGGCGTCCTGCGCCGTCCGGGTCAGCGCCAGCGGCAGGGCGTAGCGGGTCAGTTGGTCGCCATACTGGCGGATGGCCCCCTTCACCCGGTCGGCAGAAGCCCGGATCGTCGCGTCGGTCATATCGATTTCGTCCCGATTGTGACGGTCGTCACTGCCGGCCGGCGCCCGAAAGACGAGACTGGCGACACGATGCCGCTCAACCAAAGGCCCTCCGGAATGTGCAAAACCGCCAGGATCGTCATATTTCAGAAGCCCCAGCCTCTGGCGATCTGCCTGGAGTGCGGAGCGCCCTACGGCACGTTGGAGGCGATCACCCACGGGTGCAGAACCCCGACGCCCACCGGCCGGTGCGAGGGTGAGGTCGCTGCCCGCTGGAACGACGACGATTGGACCGCCTGCCCATCCTGCGACAGCACCGGCTGCCCGGGCTGCGGCGATGTCGGCTGGCTCGCCGTGCCCTACTGAGTCCGCCGGCGGCCTCACCGCCTGGGATCGTCAAACTGTTCACGCGTGAACACTTTGCCCGGCCGCCGCAGCCGGTCACGGACGTCCAGCGCCAGCAGCACCAGCCGCCCGACCACCAGCGCCACCGTGCCCCAGAAGGCCAGCTCCTGCGCCGGCCCGTGCAGAGCGTCGAGCCACCAGCCCATCGTCCCGCCGATGGTGACGATCACCCCGTCGGCCGCGGCGCGGTTGGTGAGGCCGTGCATCACGTCCTCCATCTGCATGGTCATGCCGCCAGCTCCTCGACCAGGCCGGCCAGCCGTTGCCAGCCGGTTTCGAAATAGCGCCGGTCGCGCTCGATGCCGACGAAGCGCCGGCCCGTGCTCAGCGCCGCATGGCCGGCCGACGCGCTGCCGAAGAACGGGTCGAGCACCGTCTCGCCCGGCGGGCAGACCGTGCCGATCAGCTCGGCCAGCAGCCCCACCGGCTTCTCGGTCGGATGGGCGCCCAGCCGCACCGGCGGATGGCGCAGCACGTTGGCCACATTGCGGCGCAGCGGCTCGGCCCCCTTGCCCTTGGTGAAGTGGTGGATCAGCTCGTGCTGGTGGCGGAAGTGCGTCCCCATGCCGAAATGGGTCTTGTCCCACACCAGCAGCCCGATGCGCTTGAGGTCGGCGCTTTCCATCGCATCCGCCGCATGGCCGTTGAGGAACAGCGCGGCCTCGCCGCCATCGATGGCGTCGGCCAGATGGTCGCCCATGCGCCAGTCGATGAAGGCCAGCACATGGCCGCCCGGCTTCAGCACCCGCTGCCACTCGATGGCGCAGGCGCGCAGCAGGTGGAGGAAGCCGCGCGTGCTCAGGCTGTCGGAGCCGAACCAGCGGCCGCCGTCGCCCTTGGTCGACCGCGTCATGGTCTTGTTGTAGGCGGTGCGGCCGGCCTCGCGGGTGGCGCCGCTGGAATAGGGAACGTCGGTCAGCACCAGGCTGACCGAGCCGTCGGGCAGCTCCCGCATCCGCTCGATGCAGTCGCCCAGCATCAGCGTCGCGGCGCCGATCGTCACGGAATGGGAAGTCATCGCGAAACCCTTGGAGTTCAGCCGTTTTTCAGGGGGAAGCTTGCGATAATGCGGGTTTTCGCAAGCTCAAGGCTCAGGCCGCCGCGACCGTCAGCGGCTTCACATAGAAGGCATCGTCGCCGCCCTCGATGGTGACGCCGTCGATGGTCGCCGCCACCTTCGGCTCCGCCAGCAGCGCGGCCTGATCGACCTCGTTCTTGGTCCGGATGAAGCGCCGCAGCTTGCGATCCGCCTCCAGCAGCGTCAGCAGCGCGCCGGCATCGGCCACCACCAGCTTGGGCGGCGCCTTCTTCAGCCCCATCGTGCCGGTGGCCAGCGCCACCGACTTCTTGCCCCCGGTCAGCAGGCTGGCCCGGTTGGCCTCGAAATAGCCGCGCAGCAGCTCGGTATCGGCGGAGACCTTCGCCCGCAGCGGCGCGGCGGCCTCCTCATAGGCGAGTTTCGCCTGCGCCACCGCCACCTCCGCCGCCGCCTTCAGCCGGCCGAGCTGCACCTGCGCAACGCCGATCCGCCCGACCACAGCCGCGGCCTGGTCAGCGGTGCGTACCCTGGTCGGTGCCGGCCTGCGGGCCGGGACGGTCTCGTCCATCTCAATCCTCCGTTATCAGCGCCGCCATCTGGCCCGCCAGATCGGCGCGGTTGTCGTCATAGGTCTGCAGCACCCGCACGTCCCGGTGCCGCGAGAAGCGTTGCACCGCCCGGATGTTGCCGTTGCTGGCGTCCAGCGCCGCGGTGATCGCCGAGTGCCGCAGCCCGTGCGGCCGGGTGGCGAGCCCCACCCCGGCGCCCAGCTCGCGCACGATCTGGTAGACCGCCGCCCCGGTGAGCCGCCCCTCGCCGCGCCCGGCGGCATCGAGGCGATGGAACAGCGGCCCCGGCTCCTTGCCGCGCACCAAAATCCACGCATCGAGCGCCGCCCGGGTCGCCGCCGGCAGCGTGACCCGCTCGCGCTGGGTCCGCCCCTTGCCCAGCACCGCGACGGTGCCGCGCCGGCTGTCGTAATGGTCGAGGTCGAGCGACACCGCCTCGCCGCGGCGCAGGGCCACGTCGTGCAGCAGCCGGACGATGGCGGTGTCGCGCAGCCCCTTGGCGTCGGTGCGCCCCTTGGCCTGCGCCACCATCGCCCGCACGCCGTCCCGCCCCGGCCCCCGGGTGTCGCGGTAGGCGACGGCGTCGACATTCTCGATGTCCAGCCCCCAGGTGACGAGCCCCAGCGTGTTGCCCAGCTTCACCACCGACCGCAGCGCCGCCAGCCGGCGGTTGACGGTCGCCGGCTGAAGCTCCCGCCGCAGCATGTCGTTCCGGTAGCCCAGCGCCAGCGCGTTGGCCTGCCCATGCGCCACCGCCAGCAGCATCCGCACCGCCTGTTCGGCGGTGGCGGCAAAGGGGCCGAGCCCGTCCTGCCGCGCCACGAAGGCGCGGAAATCCTCATGGTCGCGCCGGTAGGCCCGCACCGTGTTGGCCGAGCGCCCGGCATAGAAGGCGTCCAGCAGATGTTCCTGGATACGGTCCAGCCGCAGCGCCGGGGCGTGGCGGGCGTCGCTGACGTCCTGTCCGGCCGCATCGCCCGGCAGGACGGGGAGCGTCATCCGTCCAGCGCGTCGCGCAGCTCGGCGACGGTCAGCTCCTCCGGCAGCTCGCGCAGCGTCGCCGCCACCTGCTGGCGGAAGCACTCGACCGCGCCGTCCGACGGCCACGCCGCCGCCGGCCGGTCGCCATGGGAAAGGCCGGCGCCAGCGGCCAGCGCTTCACGGATCAGCTCGTCCATCCGGATATCCTGTCAGGGCTGCCGCGCGACCGCCCGCGCATCGGCGGAGCGGCCGGCGGCATGGTCGCGCAGCCTGTCGAAGAGGGGGGCGCAGTCCTCCACCAGCCCGATCAGCCAGGGCGCCCCGATCCAGCCCTGTTCGGTCCGGATCTCGATCGCCTCGATGTCGGCGCGGAAGGGTCCGGCCCGGTAGAGGATGCGCGCGTCGAACCGACGATCCACCGGGCCGAGCCGAAGCCGCAGCACCCCGTCCCATTCGGTCCGCATCGCCGCCCCCGGACAGCACAAGGCCCGCCGCGGCAGCTGCCGGGCGGGCCTTCGATCACACGCAGTTCGTCCCGCTCACCCTGTCAAGGAATTGACCGTCCGTCAAGGACTATATTCCCATGGCGCGGCCAGTGCGGCAAAGCCGGTGAGCACATGATCGCGCAAGCCCCGGCCGCCGATCCACCCCAGCAGCGCCGCCATGCCGGCATGCCAGCCGGCGTAATCGGTGTTGGCCTCGACGATCTCGGCGTCGCTGTGCGCCGGTTCCAACGGGCACCATTTCACCTGTACCTGCCGGCGCCCGTCGCCGAAGGTCCGGAAATGGAAGCCGCGCTCCTCCTCGACGACCCGCCGTTGCCCGCGGGCGTCGAACAGCGACTGGCCGCCCAGCAGATAGCGCTTGGCCAGTTCCGACCGGGTCGGCACGACCTCCCACCGCTCGGCCAGCACATGCCGGTAGCGGCCGCGCGCCTCGCTCGGCCGCTTCACCGCCACCATCGGCGGCACCAGCGGCAGCCAGTCCGGCCGGGTGCCGGCACGTCCATGGAGTTGGACGAGGCGCCGCTGCCAGGGATCCAGCCAGCCCAGCGCGTTGACGACGGCCTCGGCATCGGGATGGACCTTGACGGCAATGCCGCGCACCGGCCCGCCGCCGTCGACCCGGTCGCCGGTTTCGTTGCGGCGCAGCAGCGCGGCCACGCCGTCGCCGCTCACGCCCTGCGGCTGCCATCCGCGGTCGTTGGCCGCCGCCTCGATGTCGAACAGCCCGGACTGGGCGCGGTCGGCCTGCTGGTCCCGCAGCGCCCAGGTGACGAGGCGTTCCAGGTCGAGCCGCCGGCGGGTGTCGCAGCGAGCGAGGGCGAGGGCCATGTCCGCGCCTCCGTCTCAGGCCGCGGCCTGTTGGGACAGCCCCGGCCCCAGCAGCAGCGCCACCCCGGCCACCAGCGTATCGAGCGCTTCCATCGGGATCAGGCCGGGGTCGATCCGCCCGCAATCCTGCAGGTAGCGCGCCTTGGCGAACAGATCGTCGGCCGACACTACCTCACCGGCCGACAACAACTGTTCCAGCCCACCCCGCAGCCGATCGGCCGGCTCGCACTCCGCGCAGCCGGCCAACTGTTGGTAGGCGAGGAACACCGGCAGCAGCGGCGCGGGCTTGGGCATGGTGGCAACCTCCGGATATACCCCCGGCGCGACGGCGCCAAGCCAGGGAATTAGGATTGTTTGCCCAAAAGGATTACCAATTCCTTGCCCCACACCGCATAGCCGGACTTTTATTCGGTTTGTTCCTCGATTTGTTACCGGTCATTCGACCGCAAGGGCATGCGCAACAATATCCGGTTCCTTCTCGATCACGCGAAGATAGGACTCCACGGCAGCATCCGGTTCCCGGCGGCCCTGTTCCCATTCCTGAAGCGTGCGCAACGGGATCCCGAAGCGTTCGGCGAAGGCCTCCTGCGACAGCCTGGTCGAGCGACGCACCCGCTTCGCCAGAGGCGGACGCCTCATTGCGGCGAGTTGCCCGTTTCCGAACGTTTCATGTTCGGCAACGGGCATCGCCAATAACTTTCTTACGAGAAATCTAAAGAGAATTCGATACTTGCATTATTCGTATTTCTAGGACGAAGGGTTCCCGGATTAATCCGGGAACCCTTCCAAATTTTACATCAGGAGAACATGAAGCTATTCTGGTTAAACTGGTCCACCGACATCCCAAGAACGGTAATCGAGTTTCCGTTCCCAAGATTAATGACGGTAGCACTACCCACACTGCTCATTGCAGACTTAATCTCTGAGAAACTGCTGACACTTGCGCCATTTATGCTTCCTTTCAACACGATGACGTCACCTGCACTTACACTGAAATCGGTAATGACATCGCTTCCGTTCCCTTCGGCAAATTCGAACCAGTCGGCACCGCTGCCACCTTCCAGCATGTCGGCACCTGCACCGCCGATCAGCGTGTCGTTGCCGCCCGCACCCCGAAGCCTGTTGGCTCCGGCATCGCCGATCAGGAGATCACCGTGATCGGACCCCAGAATGCCCTCGATGCCGCTCAGTTGATCTCCCTCCGCATCGCCACCGCTTGCGGTGCCGGCCGACAGGTCGATGGTCACGCCAGCGGAAGAGTCCAGATAGACGGCCATGTCGAAGCCGTCCCCGCCGATCAGGGTGTCGGCACCGCCCCGGCCGCGCAGCCAGTCGTCGCCTCCCCCGCCAACCAGCAGATTGTTGGCCGAGGTGCCGTAAAGATCATCGAAGTTGGCGCTTCCGATGATGCCCTCGACGCCGTTCAGAACGTCGCCCTGCGCATCACCGTTCAGGCTGACCCCGCTCTGAAGATCAATAACCACACCGGCCGACGACGTGCTGTAGTCGACTATGTCGAAGCCATCGCCACCGTCCAGCGTGTCGGCACCTGCACCGCCGATCAGCGTGTCGTTGCCGCCCGCACCCCGAAGCCTGTTGGCTCCGGCATCGCCGATCAGGAGATCACCGTGATCGGACCCCAGAATGCCCTCGATGCCGCTCAGTTGATCTCCCTCCGCATCGCCACCGCTTGCGGTGCCGGCCGACAGGTCGATGGTCACGCCAGCGGAAGAGTCCAGATAGACGGCCATGTCGAAGCCGTCCCCGCCGATCAGGGTATCGGCACCGCCCCGGCCGCGCAGCCAGTCGTCGCCTCCCCCGCCAGCCAGCAGATTGTTGGCCGAGGTGCCGTAAAGATCATCGAAGTTGGCGCTTCCGATGATGCCCTCGACGCCGTTCAGAACGTCGCCCTGCGCATCACCGTTCAGGCTGACCCCGCTCTGAAGATCAATAACCACACCGGCCGACGACGTGCTGTAGTCGACTATGTCGAAGCCATCGCCACCGTCCAGCGTGTCGGCACCTGCACCGCCGATCAGCGTGTCGTTGCCGGCACCACCGGTGAGTTGGTTGGCTCCGGCATCTCCGATCAGCGTGTCGTCGCCGGCGCCACCGATCACATCCTCGATACCGATCAGAACATCCTGACCAATCTCGGTGCCGCCGGTGACGATGCCCGTCAGCATGTTGACGGTGATCGCCTGCGCCGCTGCCGAGTAATCGGCTGTGTCGCGGCCATCGCCGCCGATCAGCATGTCGGCACCTGCACCGCCGATCAGCGTGTCGTTGCCGGCACCACCGGTGAGTTGGTTGGCTCCGGCATCTCCGATCAGGAGATCACCGTGATCGGACCCCAGAATGCCCTCGATGCCGCTCAGTTGGTCTCCCTCCGCATCGCCACCGCTTGCGGTGCCGGCCGACAGGTCGATGGTCACGCCAGCGGAAGAGTCCAGATAGACGGCCATGTCGAAGCCGTCCCCGCCGATCAGGGTGTCGGCACCGCCCCGGCCGCGCAGCCAGTCGTCGCCTCTCCCGCCAACCAGCAGATTGTTGGCCGAGGTGCCATAGAGATCGTCGAAGTTGGCGCTTCCGATGATGCCCTCGACGCCGTTCAGAACGTCGCCCTGCGCATCACCGTTCAGGCTGACCCCGCTCTGAAGATCAATAACCACACCGGCCGACGACGTGCTGTAGTCGACTATGTCGAAGCCATCGCCACCGTCCAGCGTGTCGGCACCTGCACCGCCGATCAGCGTGTCGGCACCGCCCGCACCCCGAAGCCTGTTGGCTCCGGCATCGCCGATCAGGAGATCACCGTGATCGGACCCCAGAATGCCCTCGATGCCGCTCAGTTGATCTCCCTCCGCATCGCCACCGCTTGCGGTGCCGGCCGACAGGTCGATGGTCACGCCAGCGGAAGAGTCCAGATAGACGGCCATGTCGAAGCCGTCCCCGCCGATCAGGGTATCGGCACCGCCCCGGCCGCGCAGCCAGTCGTCGCCTCCCCCGCCAACCAGCAGATTGTTGGCCGAGGTGCCGTAAAGATCGTCGAAGTTGGCGCTTCCGATGATGCCCTCGACGCCGTTCAGAACGTCGCCCTGCGCATCACCGTTCAGGCTGACCCCGGTCTGAAGATCAATAACCACACCGGCCGACGACGTGTTGTAGTCGACTATGTCGAAGCCATCGCCACCGTCCAGCGTGTCGGCACCTGCACCACCGATCAGCGTGTCGTTGCCGGCACCACCGGTGAGTTGGTTGGCTCCGGCATCGCCGATCAACATGTCGTCACCGGCGCCAGCGATCACATCCTCGATGCCGATCAGAACATCCTGTCCAACGTCGTTGCCGCCGGTAGCGGCACCCGTCAGCAGGTTGACGGTCAGTGCCGACGTTGCCGCTGAATAGCTCACGGTATCCTGTCCGGCCCCACCGTCCAGCGTGTCATTGCCGGCGCCGCCGTCAAGCATATCGTTACCGTTTTCGCCCCATAGGAAGTCGTCGCCGGCACCACCATAAAGTACATCATCACCATCTTCGCCAAATAGGAAGTCCTTGCCATCACCCCCGCAGAGCGTATCGTTTCCTTCGTCGCCTAACAGCCTGTCACTTCCATCGTCACCACGCAGTTCATCACCACCATTTCCCCCGATCAGAGTATCATTGCCGGCACCGCCACTGAGCCAGTTGGCAGCATCATCACCAATCAACCTGTCGGCGCCAGTTCCACCGATAACGCTCTCAATTCCAATCAGGCTGTCATGGCCGACATCACCACCGCCGCTTGCCGTTCCCGCCAGCAGATCGACGTACAGCGTCGATGTCGCCGCGGAATAGTCGGCCGTGTCGCTGCCAGCACCACCCACCAGCGTGTCATTGCCGGCACCGCCGACCAGCGTGTCGTTGCCCACGCCGCCCTGGATCAAGTTGTCCGAAGCGTTGCCCACGCCGGTGAAGTCGCCGGTGCCTGTGTAGGTGAGCGTCTCCACATTCGCCGACAGGCTGTAGCTGGAAAGGCTGGTGCGCACTTCGTCGATGCCTTCACCGGCCAGCTCCGTCACCACATCGCCGGCATCGTCCACGACGTAGACATCGTTCCCAAGGCCGCCCACCAGCGTGTCATTGCCGGCACCGCCGACCAGCGTGTCGCTGCCCGCGCCGCCCTGGATCAGGTTGTCCGAAGCGTTGCCCACGCCGGTGAAGTCGCCGGTGCCTGTGTAGGTGAGCGTCTCCACATTCGCCGACAGGCTGTAGCTGGAAAGGCTGGTGCGCACTTCGTCGATGCCTTCACCGACCAGCTCCGTCACCACATCGCCGGCATCGTCCACGACGTAGACATCGTTCCCAAGGCCGCCCACCAGCGTGTCATTGCCGGCACCGCCGACCAGCGTGTCGTTGCCCGCGCCGCCCTGGATCAGGTTGTCCGAAGCGTTGCCCACGCCGGTGAAGTCGCCGGTGCCTGTGTAGGTGAGCGTCTCCACATTCGCCGACAGGCTGTAGCTGGAAAGGCTGGTGCGCACCTCGTCGCGGCCCTCACCGGCCAGCTCCGTCACGACGTCGCCGGCATCG